>JAQBUI010000091.1 GCA_027624035.1 Pseudomonadota bacterium
CCCTGATTCGAAGTCCCTCCGGGGGCAGCTACTGGCTATCCTCTGCAAGTGACGACAGAACAGTGTTGAACGCATCCACATCGAGCTTCTTCTCAAGTGGAAGACCTGGCATCAATCGGCGCCTCCCCCTACATCGCCTTGCCACTATCCGGACATGGGTCCAAACGCAGGACCACTGTGGTATTGGTCGCCTCAAGCGGGTAGAGCCCTATCGATCCCGCCATACGAGCAACAACATACTTATCAACCTTCATCTGGTGTATTGCCTTGACGGTGTCGCGGTCTTCATCGAATAGTACCGGGACCACGCAGACGGACTGGCCATGTCGCAGCATCGCCAATCGACTGCCATCCAAACTGTGTTCGATGGCCTTTCCCCGTGACATGCCGAGCCAGGCGCCATCTTCGCGATCCACAATCCAAAGGCGCAGATCAACCGGATTGTTATTGGTGTCCGTTGCATACAGAGAAATGACCTCTTCGGATTCACCCATGATCGAGTACAGTGCCGGGAATAGCGCTACCGGACTTATGGCAATCGCCATCCAGCAAAGCCACCTGGGTCGGCTGGCTAACAGGATTCCTGCCAGTAAGATGGCACCGACCGCGCCATAGACGGCCCCACCGTGTGGCATCGCATAGGGACCTGCATGAATCAGTCTGATGGCAAACACGCCGAGGCTGACTGCAATCAGGATCGCTGCCATGACAGCAAAGAATAGTGAACGTTGGTGTGTTTCGGTCATAAGTGATCGAACCTCATAAGCGTCTGGTGGGTATTGTCCTGATATTCCGGGTTGTTCAAATCAAAGTATAGGGCTTTCCCCTGGCGGTCTTCCGCTGGCCCTAATATGAAGATGACCTGACGCTCACCGATCAAATGGAAAACCGCCTGCAGAAAACCACCTGCAGTGTTCGCTAGAGAGGTTGCTTGCTATGCTTGGATGTCGCGAGGCGCCCAGTTCGCCGGGGTCACCACTCGCGTTGTCATATAGGGAACAGCGATGAGCTTCAACAGATTGACCTGGGGCGTGAAAGCCAGCTTTCGGAACTACGTGGATGCAGTCGGCGGGTCCGTCTGCTTGAGTGATGGCGCGACTCGTGCGGAAGATGGAACATTTGTCTTCAAGGCAGCAGCGGGCGGTGACCTGACGATCGCCCCGGATGGTGTCGCAACGGGGGCAATGAAGTTCCAGGGCACGGTCACCTTCGAGGCCCACGGCGGGATGCTAAAGGTCATACTCACCGAACTGGGCCTGGAGGCAGGGAGCGACGGGCTGGTCCTGACCGCACTGCAAGCGCCACTGAATAAGGACCGATGCACGATCGCGAGGCTAGGCCCAGTTGAGGACGGCCAACACGACCCCATTACCTTGCGTGCAGAGATCACGCTCGACGGGATGTATCAGATAGCTGACAACTACCCGCCAGGCACGGAACTCGACCCCGTGCGGCTGGGTGTTGCGGTTCATTCATCGGGCCAGTAACAATAGCAATCTTTGATGGAACACTGATACGGGGCGCCAGCGTCAGCACTTTTTTGTACGACTACGGCGTGTGGCAAGGGAAAACCCGGCACGATGGCCGGGCTCAGACCGCCGGTTTTACCTCCCGACGGAGAAGAGGGCCCCGTCGCGTTTTACCTCGCCTCGGGTCAGAGGGCACAAGTACCTTAACTCGTCACAGGGCAGGGTTCAATTGACTTCGCCGGGACAGAATGTGCGGAACACCACATCGCGCTCAGCCCTGGCGCCAGAGCCAGCGTAACGACTCGGCAAACAGCGCACCGCCGTGGCGCGGACTATGGCCGCCGGTGCCGAACTCGAATCGATAGTCGTAGCCCGCATACTCAAGGGCGTTGGCCATGGTCTTGTTGGCCAACGGCCAGTCTCCCAGCGGGATTGCGGCGTCCTGTTCACCGCTTTGCAGGAAGACACGGATGTCCTTTGTCTCGGTGGTGCGAACCAGATAAGGGAAGTTATGCCCACCACGAATGTTGGTGAATGACCCGCAGTGGCTCAGCACTCTGCCGAAACTGCCCGGATGGTGCCAGGCCGTATTGAACGCACAGATACCCCCGCTGCTGATGCCGCAGACGGTTCGCTTGTGGGGATCGGTCGAGAAGCTGATCCCCAGTTCCTTTTCAACAAATGGCAATGCCTCGTCGATGAGAAATCGGCCGTAGTCCGGGGTCATCGAGTCGTACTCCATACTCCGCTGCCACCGTTCCCGCTCCGGGTCATCCGCTACCGGCAAGCCGGGGTTGATGAACACGGCGGCCGTCGGTTCGATGTCACCGGCAGCCGCCAGATTGTCGAGTACGACCGTGGCGCGAACCGCGCCGTTGCGTGCAAGATACCCCGCCCCGTCGTTGAAAACGATGACAGGGGGTGAATCGCCGACGCCTGCAGGCACGTAAGCCCACAGGTCTCGCCTGGTGCCCCCATACAGCTCAGTCTGCTGCCAGTCGGCAAATTTCGTCACCGTGCCCGTCTCAACGCCGTCGCGAGGGTATGCCTCGGCACAGGGGTGATACTGCGCATCGCCAGGCACGTTCAGAGCGTCCTTGATCTCCCGAACGGAGCGCCCGTTCACTTCCGTAGGGAAGGGCTGGTCCAGTCCCAGGGCGATGTGGGTGTCGACGTCCATGGGCATAGCTTGACTCCAATTGGGAAATGGCTCTCGATACTACCGTAATCGCCGTCCCGGATCATTCGCCGTGGCAGTCCGGAGTCCAGGCCATCATGGATGGCTCGGAACCGCTTTTGAACCGGCAAGCTACCGGGGCGGCTTGTTATACCCATTGGGCTCATAAGGTTGCAGCTGTTCCAGCCACATCTGTTCCAGCACCGCCAGGTCTTCGGTTGGATCGTAGTCTGCTTTGTCAGAAGGCTTAAACTCATCCAGGACTTCGAATTCAAAACTGTCACTTCCATCCAGGTCCCAGTCTGTCTGCAGTGCCGGATATTGTCTCTATAAACCTGATTTCAGCTCAAAACGGTGGCGATTCATGCGCGCGTCAATATCCCGACTGACGCCCACAAAACATTTCTGTCGCTTCAGGTTGCGTATGCAGTAAGCACCCATTCGTTTGGCCTGCCGCTTGTAGTCCTGCAGCAGCTGCCTTTTACGGTGCGATGATGTCATTGCCGTTTGGTCCTGAACTGTGCGCTAGAGAGGTCGTCGTACAAACGGGTGGCCTGATCGACGCTGTAGTAGTCATCCTTTTCGCCCATGAGCATCAGCACACGATGGCGCCCGAGATCACCGGTAAAGGCGGATGCCGACGGACTGGTAAAAGCCGGGCAACGGTTGTCTTGAACCGGGATTCCACAGCACCCGGGATAAAGGTCACGTGCGGGCTGCTGCAAACCCAACTCTCACTATTGCGGGAAGCCGTGAGGCCGGGGCGCTGAGCGACGTTACGCCCGGGTCCTTGCCGCACTCGAAACCAGCCGGGAATCGCCTTGCCGAGGAAAGCGGGCGATGCGGAGATTGTCGGACGCCCCCTGATGCACCGCTCATTACCTAACCGGGCCGAACGAAGCGCGTCGCAAACCATGTTCGCGACGGCAACCCGCACTTCATGATGAGCCAGAGAAAAAGCAGGTGCTCGAAGTGCGAGTAATCCTGGATGGTTGCCGGCGAGGCGTCGTCATCGCACTCTAAAATCCTGCTTCAGGTGTTCGGGTAGCGGTATTGATGGTTTCATCAAAGGATCAGGAATCAGCGCGCCTGCGGTTGCACGGATCGGCAACACCCCCGCCCAGATGGGTAGGTCGTAGTCGTCATCATCGTCAATTGGATGGCCCGTCCTGACTTTGGCAGAGGCCTCGTCGATTGGAATCCGGATGACCAGCGTTGCGTTCAATTCCTTTCTGGTATGCGGGCGAAGCGCCTGTGAACGACCCGGTACCATCTTGTCGATCAGTTGGTCGAGAACTGAAACAATATCGTCTTGGACCACGCTCGCTTGTCCGAACAGCGTGACAGACTGGTAGTTCACCGAGTGGTGAAAACCCGAACGCGCCAGCACCAGCCCATCGAGCTGCATGACACTTACACAGGCTGTCTGGCCATCGAGCAGTGAATTCAACATCAGGTTGCGGCGGTTGCCATGCAGGTAGATGGCCTCGTCAATGCGCAGGTACGCCGTCGGGATGATGCGGGCCTCACCATCAACGGTAAATCCAACCTGGCAGACCAGGTTGTTGTCCAGAATCCGGTGGATGGTTTCCTGGTCATAGACGGCGCGCCTTGCGCCACGCCTTACTTTGATTCTTTTGCTGATGGGCATGGTGATTCCTCTGGTACGGCTGGCTGGACACGATTGTCCGCCAATATTGGTTCTATTAAAGATCCAATTGTTGCTATGGTGATGGTTCCAATTTAGCAGGGAGATTCTCATGCGGCCCGCAAACACACGAAAGTGGCAGCCGCTGGTTTTGGCGGGGGCAGGAAAAGGTCCGTTGTATCGGCAGGTCTATGAAACGCTCCGCGCGGCGATTGTCGATGGCACGCTGGGGCCCGGGCAACAGATCCCGCCCTCAAGGGCCTTGGCGGAACAACTGCAGTTGTCACGCAATACGGTCAATGCCGCGTACGAGATGTTGTTGTCAGAGGGATACATCAGTTCCCGACCTGGTGCCGGGTACTTTGTGGCGCTGTTGAATCCGGATGAAGCAACTACTGCCACACCCACGGCCCAAGCGCCGGGCCCGAAGCGCTCATCCCGTGGCGTTTCAAGGCGCGGTGCGATTTTGGCGAAAGCCTCGCGGCCTGTGGCGAAAATCGCCGGCGCGGCGTTCCAGCGCGGCTACCCTGCGCTTGATGAGTTTCCATTTCGCGCCTGGCAGCAGCAGGTCGACCGTCATCTTCGCCATCCATCAGAGGCGCTGTTGCGATACCAGGATGATGGTGGTCTGCAATCACTCAAGGTCGCACTCATGGAATACCTGCGCCTTGCCAGGGGCGTGCACTGTGGCGCGGACCAGGTGGTGATTGTCTCTGGTGGTCAGGCAGCGCTGGACCTGATCAGTCGGCTGCTGGTGGATGAAGGTGATCGGGTGGCGATTGAGGAGCCGGGCTATCTGGGCGCGAGGGATGCGTTGCTGGCCGCCGGCGCTGATCTTGTACCAGTCCCTGTGGATGACGACGGGCTCTGTGTTGACGCATTGAATGGCAGGGATATTCGGCTCGCCTATGTGACGCCGTCCTATCAGTTTCCGATGGGCGTGACGCTGGATGCGACGCGACGGCTGCAGATGTTGAAGTGGGCACAGGATGAGGATGCATATGTCATTGAGGATGACTATGACAGCGAATTTCGATATCGGGGCCGGCCTCTGTCTTCGATGCAGGGAATCGATCGTGGTGGGCGAGTGATCTACCTGGGTACTTTTTCAAAGGTCATGTATCCGGGCTTGCGTCTTGGCTATCTCGTGGCGCCTGAACACCTCGCGTCATCTTTTGCGGCGGCGCTTCGCAAGACAGGACAGGACACGCCGCTGATCCTGCAAGCCGCGATGGCGGACTTTATTGAATCGGGACAGTTCACATCGCATATCCGCAAGATGCGACTCATGTATGCGTCGCGGCAGGCACGGTTTGTTGAACTTGCCAATGCGCTGTTGGGCGATTGGCTGGAGGTCCTGCCAACCGACGCGGGGATGCAGATCGCCTGCAGGTTCAAACGGCAAATCGATGAAGCCCGGCTCGTTGAATCAGCGGCCGTACGTGGCATCGATATCGGCCTGCTGTCCAGTTATTACATCGGCCGATGTTCGACGCCTGGGCTGTTCCTGGGTTACGCAGGCATTCCCGAGGGGCAGATGGAAAACGATCTGTTCGCCCTCAAGGCTGCCTTCCTGGAAGTGGCGCGGTCCTAGCCGTGTTCGAGTTCCGCGATGCGCTCCGAAAGCGGCGCATGAAAATGGGCCCCTGCTACCCGAAATGCCAGGGCAGCGTATCTGCCGGCTAAATTGGCCTACTCCGGCACTTTACTCTGACCCCATCACTTATGTTGTATATTCAGCATCTAAGCGTTAATTTAGCAACATGATATTGCGGGCGGCTCAGGTGGACATCGTTCGGCTACTCGAGGAGCAGGCAGCTGTTGCGCTGCTTGGTCCACGACAGGTCGGCAAGACGACCCTTGCCCATGCCATCGCCGCGACGCGGCCTTCAGTCTATTTCGATCTGGAGAATCCCGAGGATCGCATCCAGCTCGAAACACCGGGCAACCTCACGCGGTACCGGGACAAGCTGGTTGTTCTGGACGAGATTCAGCGCCTTCCCGGATTGTTTGAACCGATCCGCGGCATCATTGATGGCTATCGTCGGGACGGAGATGGCATCGGCAAGTTTCTGTTCCTCGGCTCCGCATCCATCGATCTGCTGCGCCAGACGTCCGAGTCGCTGGCCGGGCGCATCGCCTATCGCGAGTTGGCACCGCTCAATGTACTGGAAACCACTGAGGATACCGACGACCGGCTCTGGTTGCGCGGGGGCTTTCCAGATGCCTTTCTGGCACGCTCGGATCGTTCCAGCATGACCTGGCGTCGCGACTTCGTGCGCACCTACCTCGAGCGGGATATTCCTCAGTTTGATGCGCGAGTGCCGGGCGAAACCCTGCGCCGCTTCTGGACCATGCTGGCGCACAGCCAGGGCGCTCTGCTTAACGCATCGAAGCTGTCATCGGCGCTCGCCATCGATACCAGAACCCTGAATCGCTATATGGATCTGCTGGTGGACCTGCTGCTGGTGCGCCGTCTCGAGCCCTGGCATGGCAACGTCAAAAAGCGCCTGGTGCGCTCCCCGAAAACGTACCTGCGGGACAGTGGCATCGTGCACAGCCTGCTCAACATTGACTCCATTGAATCCCTGCTGAGCCACCCCATCACCGGCATGAGCTGGGAAGGACATGTCATCGAGAACATCCTCAGCGTGGCGCCGGATTGGGTACAGCCCTACTTTTTTCGCACTGTCCGTGGCGCGGAGATCGATCTGGTTCTGGAGTTTGGTCCGGATCGGCGTTGGGCGATTGAGATCAAGCGTTCCATGACGCCGAAGCCGTCACCCGGGTTTCACAATGGATGTGAAGATATTGGCGCTGAACGCCGGTTCATTGTGTATGCAGGTGACAGGGAGTTCATGCAGAACGATGATGTGGAGACACTACCGCTTGAGGGCATGCTGCGTGCCCTGGACTCGATCTAATGCGACGCTCGGCATTCAAGGCACTGATCAGGGCATTTTCCGTTTCCGGGTCCCGCGCTGCCGTGGGTCCATCGAAAGTCGGTATCGCGCCCGGCTGACCTGTCGGATGAGCGCTTGTTCCGGCCTGGGTCGAATTCGGGGTAAATGGTGTGGTTGAAGTGGGACTTCTCCTTCGCTAGCCGATGAGAAACGTCAATACACCGTATTGACATTGTTACGTCCGGCTCTAAGATTGACTGGATGGTTAAAACTGAACAACTGCAGCTGCGCGTTAGCGCGCAGCAAAAGCAGGCAATCAAGAGGCAAGCCAGGCTTGCAGGTCAGGATGTGTCCAGATGGGTACTGGGCCGGCTACTTCCGTTGGAGGCGGATGAACTCCAGAGACTCATCGATCCGCTTCGCCAGCCTGACGGTCGTCGGTCGATGGTGTATGCAAGCATTCACGACTATCTGGCAGTGCTCCCGGCGAGAGCGCTTGGGCCGGCGGCGGAAAGGCTCGACCTCCATGGTCTCGCGCCGCTGGAAGCCAACTATGTTGCCGCCATGATCGAACAGGCCTGCGCCAACAAGTTCATTCGGCCGCCGGAATGGCTCCGCGGCGTTCGCCCCCTGGCTAAGCCCTGGTTCGCGTCCGAGCTAAAGAGCCTTCGACTGCACCTGCTGACCTCGTCGCCGCCACCCTTTCGACGCCGCAATCTGTTTATCGATAGCACGCTGGGTGACAGAGTCTAGTGGTGGCGCTCGATCGACAGGACATTGTCGGGCTTCTGCATTTGCTGAACGATGAACTGGTCGACTTGAACGTAAGCGGTGAGCTTTATCTGGTTGGCGGCGCAGTGATGTGTATCGTGCACGAATCACGTCAGAGCACTCAGGATCTTGACGCCTTCTTTCGGCCTGCCGCAGAGATTCGGCAGGCTGCCCGGCGCGTTGCGGCCCGGGAAGGCATCACGGATGCCTGGCTGAATGATGCCGTAAAGGGGTTCCTGAGTGAGAAGGGCGATTACGAGCCCCTTCTGGATCTGTCCAACTTGCTGGTCATGACGGCTAGTCCGGAGTACCTCCTGGCCATGAAGTGTCTGGCAATGAGGCTAGGAGCAGAGTTCCATGACGAGTCAGACATCCGGTATCTGCTCAGGTATCTGAATATCGAGCGATACGAATCGGCCGTTGAGATCCTTGCCCGCTATTACCCGATTGAACGAATTCCTCAAAAGACGCTGTATGCCCTGGAGGAGATGCTCGAAGGGTGAACCAGGGCTCACTGAGAGCGACAACGCGCTGGTCCCTCACGCGGCCAGGCTGCGCGTTGCTCCGACAGAAATTGCGTCGTGCCTGAATGAGCGCGCTACGTAATCCTTGCATCGGTCGTCGCGGCGACCATCGCTTTCCCGGTACAGGTGTGCGCGTTCGGGACGCTCGATCATTGACCCACTCTGCGCGACGTCGAGACCAGCAAGAAATTCACCTTCCGCGAATTACCTCGGGCGGTGAGGTCTGGCATCGTTGCCGCGGTCGTAGAGTTTGAGTGATCGTCTGGCGCGGCGTACAATCCATCGAAGTGCTGTCATCCTTGCCTGAGTGTCAGCGATACCAGGGGCTACCTGCTCACTATCTTTACCAATGTATTGTTCCCACTGATTCCAGGAGTCCCATGAAGCTTGCTATCCTGTCTGCCGCACCAAGAGCCTACAGTACCCGCCGTTTCCTTGAGGCGGCAGCCCAGCGGGGTTACGAGGCGAAGGTCCTCAATACGCTCAAGTTCGCCATCGATCTTCAGAAGGGCACGCCTGATCTGTATTACCGGCAGAAGCAGTTGAGCCACTACGATGCCGCGCTGCCACGTATCGGGGCTTCGATTACCTACTATGGTACTGCGGTGGTTCGTCAGTTTCAGGAAATGGACGTCTTTTGCGCCAACACGGCCCATGGCATCCTTAATTCCAGAGACAAGCTGCGCAGTCTGCAGATTCTGAGCCGCCATCATGTCGGCATCCCCAGAACCACGTTCGTCCGCGACAAGCGGGATGTTTTGCCGGCCATCGAACGGGTCGGCGGGGCACCCGTGGTCATCAAGCTTATCGAAGGGACACAGGGGATCGGCGTTTTGCTGGCAGAGTCCGTCAAGGCGGCGGAATCCATCATTGAGCTGTTGCAGAGCCAGAAGCAGAACGTGCTGATCCAGAAGTTCGTGGCAGAGAGCAAGGGCAAGGACATCCGGGCCTTTGTCGTCGGGGACCGGGTGGTTGCCGCCATGCGCCGGGTGGCCCAGGGCCAGGAATTCAGGAGTAACGTGCATCGTGGCGGGGTGGCGGAACCGGTTGAGTTGCCGGCGGAATATGAAGAGACGGCCGTTCGATGTACGCAGATCATGGGCTTGAGAGTCGCCGGCGTCGACATGCTGGAGGGCAAGGATGGCCCCCAGGTGATGGAGGTGAATTCCTCCCCGGGCCTTGAAGGCATTGAATCCGCGACGGGCCTTGATGTGGCTGGTGCCGTGGTCGAGTACATCGCGGCAGCGGTTGATTTTCCGGAGATCGATGTGCGCCAGCGGCTCACGGTCAGCAAGGGATACGGTGTCAGCGAGATATACATGCCCGAGGGCTCTCAGTTCGTTGGTATGACCATCGAGGAAACCAGGCTCGATGACGAAAAGGACATCAATGTCCTGACGCTGTATCGAGGCTCAAGAGTGATCCCTAATCCCAATCCGAGCAGGGTCCTGGAGGCAGGCGACAAACTGCTCTGTTTTGGCAAGCTTGAGTCCATGCGAGGGATGATTCCGGCCAAGACGCGGCGGCAACGGCGTCCGAAGATCAGGGAACTCGATACCGAGAACAAGCTTGATGGTGGCAAGTCCAGTCAGAACTGACGTCATGCCTGTGAATTCGCCGACGGACTGATCGGCCCGGACTTGAAAAAACAGTCACTGACACCAAAATGGCGTCTGTGTTTTCGCTGTCTGGACAGCGCTGAAAGGGACCGTCATGAAACGCATCTTGTTGTTTGTTGGCACCAACCTCGCCATTTTGCTGGTACTGAGTATCACCTTGCGCATTCTCGGTGTGGACCGGATGCTCTATCAGTCAGGCACTGACCTCAATATTGAGGCATTGCTGATTTTTGCTGCCGTGTTTGGTTTTGGTGGGTCGTTCATCTCACTGGCAATGTCCAAGTGGATGGCCAAGCGGATGACGGGAGCCGTCGTCATTATCGAGCCCCGCAATCGAACGGAATCCTGGCTGCTCGCCACGGTAGAACGTCAGGCGAGTGCAGCAGGCATTCAAATGCCGGAGGTCGCCATCTTTGAATCGCCCCAGATCAACGCCTTCGCCACCGGAATGCGCCGTAATGCGGCCCTGGTCGCGGTGACGACGGGGCTGTTGTCCCAGATGAATGAGGACGAGGCGGAAGCAGTGCTGGCTCATGAAGTCTCACATGTGGCCAATGGCGACATGGTCACCCTGGCGCTGGTTCAGGGAGTGCTGAACACGTTCGTGATCTTCATTGCCCGGCTGATCGGGCACGTGGTTGATCGTACGGTGTTTCGCTCCGAGCGCGGCCATGGCCCCGGTTTCTGGATCACGACCATTCTTGCGGAGATGATCCTGGCGGTGCTGGCGACCATCGTCGTGATGTGGTTCAGTCGTCAGCGGGAGTTTCGCGCCGATGCGGGCGCCGCGCAGCTGGCGGGTACTGGCAAGATGATTGCCGCACTGCAGCGTCTGAAGCAGAACCACGAAGCGACCCTGCCGGACCAGATTGCCGCCTTTGGGATTTCGGGTCGTGTGGGGCGTGGGATGAGGCACCTGTTCATGTCTCATCCGCCGCTTGATGAACGGATTGAGGCGTTGCGTCAGTCGGTCATGTGAGTCCAACACCAGGTGTCGGATTCGCGCGGTCTCCAGGCGCGGAATGGCCTCTGCCACCCCGGCGGCCGGTGGGGCCCCGATTGCAATCAGTATGGGGCTTATGACGCACTGTCTGACTGCATAAAGCTGAGCTCGCCGGTCTTGAGGCAGTCCACGATGACTGGTACCACAATCGGCCTGAAGAGAAAGGCCCTCACCCCGTGATATGAACGCGCCCTGGAACCGGACGCAGTTCGATGCTGATTGAGTGCTCATTGACCGTGGGTTAAGGTTCACCGCTAGGTTCACTGGCTGGGAGGCCCCATGCTGAAATCGATGACAATGTTCCAGCGCCTGATTGCCCTTTTGTGTCTGGTGCCATGTCTGGTGCTGTCTGGTCCTGTGGCGAACGCCGACTGGGTGCTGGATTCCGATGGCTCGACACTGAACTTCTCATCCATCAAGAATGGCGCCGTTGTCGAGCCGCACCTGTTTGCAGAACTTGGCGGCAAGGTCGATTCCTCCGGAGCAGCCAGGGTGGAGGTAACACTCGGCAGTGTCGACACGATGATTCCGATTCGTGATGAGCGTCTTCGGGAGATTCTGTTTGAAGTGACGCGATTTCCCATGGCGGTTTTCGAGACAGAAGTTGCTGCAGCCCAGTTCATCGAATTGGCGGTCGGGGAATCCGTGGACTACCAGTTACAGGGCAAGCTCAATCTGCATGGCGCGATCGCCGAGGTCTCGGTTCCGGTCCGCGTCACCAAGACCGGTGCGACCACGGTCTCGGTCAGCAGTCAGCGTCCGCTGGTGGTTTCGGCGGGAGCCTTTGGGCTTGTGGAAGGCCTGGAGGCGCTGCGCAAGATCGCAGGGCTCGATGCGATTACACCGATGGTTCCGGTGTCGTTCTCTCTGGTCTTTGTCCGCGATTCGATGGGCTACTAGCCGAAAAATCGTATCAGGCTTTCATGGAAGTTCACTGGAACGAGGTGCCAGCGTGAGCACTTCCCCGTACGATTACGGCGTGACTGATACGGGCATGCTGAGGGCTCCTAAGAAACCTGTGGCGAGTTCGGTGCGACGATGCTGAGTCCAGGCAGTTCTGCCTTTCGCTATGATGGCCCTGGTGCTGCGTTCGCGATGGGCCTCGGTCTCGGTCATCACTGTCTCTCAGATGGTGTACAAATGGATAAGCTTCTCAGCCCGGGTCGATCCGCACACCGGGTAGGGACGCTTTCATGGAAGTTCAGATAGGAAGTGCCGGCGTGAATACTTTCTTGTACCACCACGGATGTTCCGGCCCGGGCACGCTCAAGGTTGCAGGGGGCCTGGAGCTGGGATGAACGTCGCTGAGCCCGTGGATCAGCTGGTCCTGGCGTGGATTTCAGCGATGACCAGCTGGTCCTTTCCTGCGGCTTTTGCCTTGTAAAGCGCCTCGTCAGCCAGGGTGATCAAATCCCTGTTGGTCGTGTCCCGGTTGGGGATCATGGTGGCCAGACCAATGCTGACCGTGATGACGTTGCGGGGGGGATTGTGCTCGTGGGCGATTTTGAGGTCCCGAATATCAACCAGCAGTTCCTCGGCCAGTTTCCGGGCGTCTTCCTGGTTGGTTTGCGGCCAGAGGATGGCAAATTCCTCGCCACCATAGCGTGAAGCGATGTCGTTGGGCCGTTTGGCGACTTCTTTCAGGGCAGGGCCGATCCGTTCAAGACAGGCATCGCCAGCCGGATGCCCGTAGGTGTCGTTGTACCGCTTGAAGAAGTCAATGTCGACCATGACCAGGGACAGTGGTTCGCGGGAGCGCTGGGCGCGGTTGATCTCCGCATCGAGGGCAGTCTCAAGACGTCGACGATTGGCAAGGCCGGTCAGAGGATCAGTCACTGCCAGTTTCTCCAGCGCAATCTCGGCCCGCTTGCGATCGGTGATGTCCTCATGCAGCACCAGCAGGCGGCCCTCTGCGTGATCCATCAGAGGGCGAATCTTCATCAGAAACCAGCGTGCATCCTTACCACCTCGCGTGGGCCACGGGTACTCGAGGCTGAACTCGCTGGATTCCCCTCTGCTGACGCGGTCAAAACCTTCCCGGACCCTGAGCCCCACCTCATCACTGCTCGCTCCGGCGCGAGTACAGATTCCGATGTCGTCAGTGCCGGGGATGGCCTCCCCATGTCGGGCATCGTTGAACGCTGCGAATTGGCGCCACTCGGAGTTGACCCATTCGATTCGACCCAACTGATTGACGATGGCGATGTGATGCGGCATGCCATCCAGCACGGCCTCAAAGAACCCCGACTTTGGATTATTGGTCATCTGTCATCAACCGTCATGGCCCTATCATACGACACGGATTACCGTGTACCTACCCCTCAGCGGAGTTTTGCGGTGATTCTCAGCAGAGGTACCCGGACCTCAGTGATGACGCCATCTCCGGCGTCGGTGTTCTGAAGTGTGATGGTACCGCCATGGAACTGGACAATCACTCTGGCGATATAGAGGCCAAGGCCAAGGTGGTGGTCTTGACCATGGTTGGGCCGGATGGAAACCATGGAGTCCATGAGACGTTCCTGCATGTGGGCAGGCAGGCAGGGGCCGGAATTGCTGACCTGCAGGATCGCCTCATTGGCTGCCTTTGACAACCTTACGGCAATAGGGCGGCGGCCATCATCGAAGGCCACCGCGTTGTCGATGACTTTGTCCAGCAGCTGCGCCACAAGGTCTGGAATTCCGGTGATGGTGACGTTGCTGGCGTCAATGGCAGAATCGAAATGATGACCCGGATAGGCAGCCTTGTACCCTTCGACGCACCCCGATACGACCTGCTCCAGGTTGAATGTGGTGACCTCGTCTTCATCCAGACTTTCTTCAATCCGTCGCGCCTCACTCATCTTGTTTAGAATGGAACTGAGCCGCTGTAGCCCATCCTGAGCCCGGTCAATGTAGATGCCCTGACTGTCGGTGGGCGCTTCGTTGCGCAGATTTTCCAGTGACGAGCGAACGACGGAGACCGGTGTGCGCAGTTCGTGAGAGAGTCGACTTGCCATAGCCTCCAGATAGTCGTTGTACTGACGGATGCGGCCCAGTGCGTCATGGTACTGCTGCTCAAGTTGATCGAGCCGGTCCCGGGGCCAGTAGGCCGGCGGTTCTCGACCCGACCCCAGTCGCTGCCTCATGGAATCGAAGCGGCGGATCAGGATCAGATAGGCCAGGGCCGATAACGAGAGGACAAGGGCGATCAGTCCGGCGCCAGGTACAACAAGTGACTGCATGGTTTCACGAGCGACGCCGGCAATGTCAGTCGTCTGGTCGTCGATAAGAATGAAGCCGACGGGTCGGCCATGATATGCCACCGTGACGTTTGCGCTGACCGTGACAGGATCGAACCAGTCGCCTGCCGCCTGTGTTGGCTCTCTGGCTGAGTGCGCGAGGATTCTGCCAAAACCGTCCGAGACGGTGACGGCGCTGAAGGGCAAGGTGGCAATCAGGTCCGCAATCGAGTCGCTCGGAAACACAATTCGCCCCAGTTCGTTCTCTCTTTCCGTGGGGTTTCGCCCCATGACATAGGCGATTTGCCTTCTGTCCTCAGCGTCCACGTCGGCAACGGATGTGGAGAAGTGTCGGCCGATGAGTGTGCGGGGAAGCGCCAGTTCGACCTGGTATCCACGAGGTGTCGCCAGCCATTTCCCCTTGATCTCCGGGGCTGGCCGAAGCGACATTCCCGCGGCAGCGATCATATGGGCGCTGATCTGCCCAGGCTGCAGGTTGGCGATGGTATAGCGCGAAAAGACGCCTTCCGGGGTCAGCAGGGCAAGACGGATATGGTCGTTGCGATGCACGCTGGGTTCGCCTGGCCGCCGATAGACGACCACGTCATCGATGATCTCGTACAACAGATACAGGTAGTCGTGGTCCGCGGAAGCCCGAATGCTGACGGAAAATGATTCCGGGCGATAGGGCTCATTTGCCTCAAGCAGGTCCGATGCGTCCAGCGTCATTTTGGGTATGGTCCATTCGTCGCCGCTGCCGTCGAGCATCACTTCCCGGGTTTGCCTTGCCACCGCGAGGTCCTTCTCCGGTAATCCCGAACTGGTAAAGGCCAACTGCTCGATCAGCAACGGGCTTTCTTCAATGATGATCGCCAGTGACCGGGCGACGGCGTAGAGGTGGGTCTGGTGCAGAGCCTCGGCCCTGGCCTTTAGAGCACCGAGCCCCCACCAGGTCAGCAGTGGCACCAGCAGCAGTGACGCCGCCGGCAGCAGCATCAGTATGTGGACCGGGACCCTTAGCTTCCCCACCGTGACCTTGCCGGATTCACTGTGCCGGGTTCCACCGGTAGCCCATGCCATAGACCGTATCGATGTGGCTGAATTCCGGGTCGATAGCACGAAATTTGCGCCGAATGCGCTTGATGTGGGACGTAATCGTACCATCGTCGACGACCAGCCGGGACTCGTTCATCAGCTGGTCCCGATTCTTGACATGGCCGACCCGCTGCACCAGTGCATGCACCATCCAGAATTCCGTGAGGGTCAGACCCACGTCTTTGCCTTGCCACTGGCAGACGAGCCTTTGAGCGTCCATGGAAAGTTCGCCCTCCTCAATGACGCTCTTGTTGTCATCTGTTGAGGCCAGCGCTTCGATGCGCCGAAACAGAGCAGCCACCCTTGCCATCAGATGCGGCAGACTGATGTCCTTGGTCAGATAGTCATCGGCTCCCATTCGCAGGCCACTGACAATGTCGTAGTCGCTGTCTCTGGCAGACAGAAAGATGATTGGCAGGGTTCTGGATCTCGCCCGGAGCCATTGGCAGAGTGCGAATCCACCATCGACATCGCTGCCGAGGCCAATGTCGATGACGGCGAGATCGGGCAGGCGTGAGCCGAACTGAGTTTCGGCATCGCGACGGTTGCCAAAGCTGATCACCTGGTAACCCTGGGCGCGCAGGGCATCGGCGTAGTTCTCACGCAGTGCTGCGTCGTCTTCGATGATGGCTATCCGGTATTTCACGATCTCTTTTTGCTGCCACATTTCGGTGGCAGTTAATCAGGATGGGGCTCTACGATGCCCGATTTCATAGGGATAATAAACCTCACATCGGCAGGCAGATGATTCACCAACGTGAAAGCCTTGAGCGGGCCCGTATCAGGCACGCCGTAGCCGTGCAAGAAGGTGCACACGCTGGCACCTCGTATCAGTGAACTTCCATGGAAGCCTTGAGCGTGCCCGTTCTGGGCACTCCGTGGTCGTGCTGGTGAGTCTCCCGGGCCGCAAGGCCATGGAACGGGACTTACATCAAAGCCCTTAGCGTGCCCGGGTCGGTCACGCCGTTGTCGTGCCGGGAAGTTTTCCGGACGGCACAGCGTGCGGCCAGAACTTCCATGAAAGCCAGGATGACTATTTGCCAGCGGCCGCTGGTCTCACCCTGAACTCACCTGTCGCGGTGGTGGCCAGGTCGCAGAAAAATGCCTGCATTCAGATGTTCTCTGGTCTGTGCAGGGGCCGCGGATGCTATCATCGGCTCCTGGAACCGTGTGCAGGAGATTCGTTTGATCCATTTGATTGGCGGCGAGAAGGGCGGTGTGGGCAAGAGTGTGGTCGCAAGACTGCTGTGTCAGTACCTGGTTGATAACAGCCGGACCTTCCATGGCTTTGATGCAGACCGTTCCCATCCGGCGCTGCAGCGTTACTACGCAGAATTCAGCACCGGCGTGGACCTGCAGGATTATGAGAGCTGTGACGCCATCGTCGCGCAGTCGGCGGAATCCGGAGCGGACGCCATCGTTGATCTGCCAGCGCAGAGTGAGCGCCACCTGTCCAGGTGGCTGGGCGACAGTGGCATCGCGGAACTGTGTAACGATCTGGGCCTGCGCCTGGTCCGCTGGCAGGTGATGGACGATGGTAAAGATGCCTTTCAGCTGCTGGAAGGTCTGGTGGAATCCGCCACCCCGGATACTGACTATGTCGTGGTTCAGAATCTGGGCTGTAGCACCAGTTTTGACTGGATCAATGACAGTGACGTCATGCAACGCGTACGCGCAATCGGCGCCTCGGTCATTCAGTTGCCCGCCCTGCACAAGCCGACCATGAACAAGATCGACCGGATTGATGCCAGCTTCTGGGCGGCGACCCACAATACAGACAGTGACGTCGGCCCGACCCTGAACCTGGTCGAGCGCCAGCGCGTCAAGATGTGGCTGCGACGTGCCTATGCCCAACTGGCGCTTGCGCACCCCTCCCTCGCGCCCACGGCCGTCCAGCAACAGCAATTCCAGACACAGGAATAGTCAGCGCCCGGCTGATCGCTGGGCGTCAGCTGCGAAGACGTCAGGGAGTAGTGATCCGGCGTTCCAGGCGTCTGATTTCCAGTTAGGGAACCTCTGATCAATGTCTTTTTCCGCGATAGCTGCGTTGGAGTCGTCCTCGAAACATCGCGAAA
>JAQBUI010000092.1 GCA_027624035.1 Pseudomonadota bacterium
GTGCTGGACAAGGCACCACCCGGCCACGAACTGTTTCACGACTGGAACGTCGGCCAGCGCCCGACAAGAGGGTACGTGATTGAAGAGCCTGCCTGGTGGGACAGGTATGACCTGCCCATGCTGCCCACCGGAGACGTCCCGAGGGGCGGGGGCGGAACACCCGCAGTGCCTCTGGCTGACATCGCCGAGTACATCGGTCAGGGTCAGTGGCAGGTGACATCAAAGGCCTGTAAAGAGACGCCGGGATGATCCTGTCAGCCGCCGTCACCCGGACACTCGCCGCAATACTGCTGGTCGCGGCGCCAGCATCACTTGAGGCAGATCAAAAGGATACAGACTGGCCAACCTACGGAAACGATCCGGGATCGTCGAAGTACGCACCACTGGATCAGATCAATCGTGACAACGTGGCAGATGTGACCGTCGCCTGGCAGTGGGAATCCCCAGACAATCACCACGATTCCAGCCACACTCCGGGCCAGTACAAGTCGACCCCCATCAAGATCGGCAATCGCCTGTTCGTCAGCACCTCTCTCGGCCTGGTGGCGGCCATTGATGCGATCACCGGCAGGCAGCTCTGGGTGTTCGACACCGGCACCTGGGAGGACGGCCGCCCCACCAACCTGGGGTTCAATCACCGGGGCGTCGCGTACTGGCAAGGCAATGGCAAGCGCCGAATACTCATGCCCACCAACAATGCCTGGCTGTGGAGCCTTGATGCAGACACCGGCCAGCCCGACCCCGCCTTTGGCAACGCAGGCAAGATCGACCTAACGACCGGTCTTGGTCGCGAGGTCAGCCGCAGGCTGTACTCGGTCGTATCCGCCCCGATGGTGGTTGACGATGTCGTCATCGTGGGCTCGGTGGTGTCCGACATACCCGTTGGCAGGGCTGTGCCGCGGCACCTGGCCGACCTGCCTCCCGGCCACATTCGCGGCTTCGACGTACAAACCGGCAAACAGCGCTGGATATTCCACTCCATTCCCCAGGCTGGTGAACCCGGGGTTGAGACCTGGGAGCAGTCCTCCTGGCAGCACAGTGGCGGCACGAACGTGTGGACGCTGATGAGTGCAGACCCGGAACTCGGCTACGTCTATCTTCCGTTCGGGACACCCAGCAATGACTGGTATGGCGGTCACCGCCTGGGTGACAACTTGTATGCCGAGTCCCTGGTGTGCCTGGACGCACGCACCGGAGAACGCATCTGGCACTTCCAAACCGTCCATCACGGCCTGTGGGATTACGACCTGCCTGCCGCCCCCAACCTGGTGGACATCACGGTCGACGGCAAGTCGATCAAGGCGGTCGCCCAGATCACCAAGCAGGGCTTCGTATTCGTCCTGGACCGGATCACAGGGGAACCCGTTTGGCCCATCGAAGAACGCCCGGTGCCGGCAAGCAATGTGCCCGGCGAGCGCGCATCGCCCACCCAGCCCTTCCCTACCCGGCCAGCCCCATTTGATCTCCAGGGCCTGCGTAAGGACGATCTCATCGACTTTACCCCTGAACTTCGCAGGCAAGCCCTCGCCATCGTGGAGGAGTTCGACTACGGACCGCTATACACACCCCCCTCGGAGAAGGGCACCATACAACTCCCTGGCGACGGCGGTGGCGGCGAATGGAGTGGTGCGGCGTTCGACCCTGAAACCTCGATGTTTTTCATCCCCTCCATGACACGCCCCATCGTCGTGGAGATTGTCAAACCGTGGCCATTTACGACCGATTACAAACATGTACGTGGCGGCACCATGTCCATTCGTGGACCAGGGCGCCTGCCGCTCACCAAACCACCCTGGGGCCGCATCAGCGCACTGGACCTTTCGAGCGGTGACTACTCCTGGGTCGTACCGAACGGTGAGGGCCTGCGCGGCCGTCTGATCGAGATGGGGATCGACGACCCGGGGCCGGTAGGCAACATCGACATCACGTTTGTGCTCGCCACCAGGTCATTGCTGTTCACCACCATTCGCGAGCAGAACCAGCGGGGCCTGCGTGCGCTCGACAAGCAAACCGGCGAACTCGTGGGCACTATTGACCTGCCGGTCTGGCCCGGTGGCGCGCCGATGACCTACATGGCAGATGGACGCCAGTACATCGTGATGACGACCGGAAGCCGCCGGCAGGCGGGCATGATCGCCCTCGCCCTTGATCCGAAGCGCCATGGCGTGGTGCCAACAGCACAACCTTTAGGCAATACCGCGGCAGGAATGGACACCACCCGGATCTACCAGGCACTGTGCGCGGGATGCCACGACAACGGCATTGAGGGCGCACCGCGACCGGGCCAGCCGGAAGACTGGAGCCGTCGTCTTGAGGCAGGCATGGAGGAGGTGTACCAGAACACCCTTGAAGGCATCGGAGACATGCCGCCGCGCGGTGTCTGCATGGACTGCTCTGACGATCAGCTTCGTGCGGTGGTCGATTTCATGATCGAACAATAAACTGTCACCCGGTGACCCACTAATGGTCAGGACAGACTTTGTCTACGGCAACCACCCGGTCACGATGTTCGGCTACGCCGACAACGACTGGATCTTCCGCACCATTTCAACCTACCAGACCTTCTACGAGATCGATCTGCTGAGGTACATGCGCTTCGCGCTCAGAAACAGACCGGGCTGCATTGCAGATGTGGGGGCGAATATCGGCAATCACTCCGTGTTCTATGGGGTTGTCATGAAGCGACCGGTGCTTTGCTTTGAACCAAACCCGGGGGTTTTCGACATACTGAAGTCGAACCTTGAAATCAACAAAGTCCGGCACACTGCATTCAAGCTGGGACTGGGGGCCGAACCGGGCAGTTTCGTGGTTGACGATCAACATCTTGCAGCCGACGGCAACGTTGGCGCCGCGCGCCTTCTGGCGAGCGACGACGGTGACATTGAAGTGAGTTCTCTGGACCACCTGCTGCCAGAGATTGAGCAGGGCCTTGGCGACCAGCCACTGGCCGCGATCAAGGTGGACATAGAAGGGATGGAACCGGCCATGCTGAGGGGCGCCCGACTGGCGCTGCAACAGTTCCATCCGGACCTCTTTCTTGAAATCAGCGATGCCCGCGCGATGCAGCAGATCAATGACATCCTGTTGCCCCTTGGGTACCGAAGGCTCTATGCCTTCGCCGGAACACCGGTCTGGCACTATGTCCATCAATCAAAGTTGGGGAACCTGCGACGACTGGAGCTGTACCTGTACAAGACACTGGCCAGCCTGATCAGCCGCGCTGCGGGGATTGCCAGGAGCCTCTTTCAGAGGACCTGAATTGCGAACGGTCGTACCGCCTAACGAAACTTTTCCGCCAGAGTCGCCACCCGATCCATCACCGCCAGCGTCTTGTCCGGGTCGCCGGTTTGCGGCAGCCCGAAAACGAACTCCGTAAACCCCTGGCCCATGCGGCCCTCGAGCTGCTTCTCGTCCATTGGGGCACCAAACAGCGCGAGGGTCAGTGAATCAGGGTCTCGACCGGCTTTTTCCATGGCGGCTCGCATGGCCTCGATTCCGCCGCTGCCCGGGCCACCAATCGGCAGCCAGCCATCGCAATAGTCAGCCACCCGGTCATAGACCCACTTTGAGTTGGCACCCATCCACACCGGCGGCCCACCCGCCTGAACCGGCTTGGGCCAGGACCAGATGGGATCAAAATCGACAAACTCACCGTGGAACTCCGCTTCATCCTGGGTCCAGATCTGTTTCATGGCGAGGACCTTCTCCCGCACGATCTTCCATCGATTCTTGTAGTCGGCACCGTGGTTTTCCATTTCCTCCTGGTTCCACCCGGCGCCGATGCCCAGAATAAACCGGCCGTTCGAAATGACGTCCAGCGAAGCGCACTCCTTGGCGAGTGTGATCGGGTCACGCTCAATCACGAGGCAAATGCCGGTCCCTACCTTGATTCGCTCAGTGACAGCAGCAGCGGCAGACAAGGCGACAAAGGGGTCATGGGCGTGCCAGTACCATTCCGGCAGATCGCCGCCGCCGGGAAACGGCGTCTTGCGCGATACCGGAATGTGGGTGTGCTCCGGAAACCAGAGCGAATCAAGCCCCCGGCTCTCGACATTGCGCGCAAGGTCCACCGGGGTCATGGTGGTGTCGGTTGGAAAGATCATGGCGCCGAAGCTGGGCATGGCGGAATCCTTGAACAAGGGAACGTTCAAGAATAGTAACGCCCCGCCTTCCCCTTGGCAAAACCACCAGGACTACTCCTCTCCCATCACGCCTTTCAACCGTTCGGTGGCTTCGAGGAAGTCTTCCATGAAGTCGAATACCACCTGCCTCGTGGTCTGGATCTCGTTCATGAGGCCGACGCCCTGGCCCACCCAGTAGGTGGCCAGTTGCCGGGCCCCTTCGTGGCCGCCCTCTGCGAGCTTGGTGATCTGCGTCAGTGCTGGCTCGGATACCAGACCCTGCAACGGCATCGGCAAGGTGTCCGGTGCGTCATCAGACTCCCAGGCGTCCGTCCACGGAGACCGTAGCTGGCGGGAAAATTTACCGGTTCGGCTCTTCGAGCGGACCGTCTGACGCGAGTTGGCCAGCAGGAACTTCTCCTTGATAACCTGGGACGTAAACGCCTCGGTGGTGGTCAGCCACATGGACCCGGTCCAAGCGCCGTGTGCGCCCATGGCCATACATGCGGCAAGCTGTCGCCCGGTAATGATGCCACCCGCCGCCAGGATGGGAATCTCGCCATACGGTTTGACCGCTTCAACCACCTCGGGAACCAGAACCAGGGTAGACACCTCACCACAATGTCCGCCAGCTTCGCCGCCCGCCACGACCAGAATGTCCACGCCGGCTTCCGCCTGTTTGACGGCATGTTCCTTGGCGCCCACCAGCGCCGCGACCGCCACGCCCCGTTCTTTACCCATTTCGAGCATCCGCCTTGGCGGCACACCAAGCGCGTTCGCGACCAGAGAGACCGGGTGGGAAAACACGACCTCCAGCAGGTCCGTCGCCTTGCTGTCATCCAGGAAGGCATTGCTCTTGCCCACCTTCTGCTGATACAGGTCTGAAGTGTCGATGTTATGCCGCGCCAGGATACCGGCAGCGAAGTCACGGTGCTCTGCAGGCACCACGTCCTTGACATCACGGGTGGTGTCGTCCTGCTGCGCCATGGAAGTCGGTACGATCAGGTCCACCCCATAGGGCTTGCCGCCTATTCGTTCATCAATCCAGGACATTTCAAAATCGAGCTGCTCCGGCGTCATGCCGGCAGCACCGAGCACACCCATCCCACCAGCCTTGCTGATTTCGACGATAACGTCGCGACAGTGATTGAAGCCGACAAGGGGAAACTCGATACCGAGCAGGTCGCAGATGGGGGAACGCATGTTTGAAACTCTCCTGATAGGTTGTCCTGGCGCGCCTTTATACCGTATTTTTGGGTGAAAATCTTGCCGGATTCTGTTGAAAGGCAGCGACCGGGTTCTTAGGATACGCGTCGGTTCGATACACGGGGCGTACACACTTGCCTTCCTATATAGTCACTCTTGATACCCAAAACGATGATCTTGAGATGGTCGAGACTGTCCGCAAATGCAGCCACGGGCAACGAGCAGGACGTGGCGTTGTAAGCGCAGAGACGCCTTCCACGACGACATTGAAGACGACATAGAAACGACACAAGGTCAGCCCATGCAGATTGTTATCGTAGGAGCGGGTGCACTTGGCAGCATCTATGCGGGGTACCTTGCCCGGGCAGGCCACGAAGTGAAGCTGGTGGCGAGGGGTGATCGCGCCCGTGCACTGCGTGACCATGGGCTGACCATTGAAGGGCAGGATGCCTTTCGGGTTCGTTGCGACATCGTCACGGACCCGGCAACGCTCCGGTCCACAGACCTTGTCATCGTCGCCGTAAAGACCTATGACACGGCCGCTGCGCTGGATGGTCTGCGGGGCCTTGAGGTCGACGCCGCATTCTCGATTCAAAACGGCGTTCTGAAAAACCAGCAGCTCGCGGATGCCTTCGGTCAGGAAGCCGTCATCGGTGCCGTCGGCATGCTTGGTGGACAGGTGCAGGCACCGCAGGGAGACCGGCCGGGTGTGGTTCGTTATAACCTGCCGGGCCCCACCCGTCTGGGCGAATCCGGCCGCCATTCAAACCGCGCCGGACAGATCACGCAGGTGCTTGAGCAGGCAGGGCTGATGGCCGATACGGCTGACGACATCACCGCCGTGGAATGGTCCAAGTTTGTCGGCTGGTCCGGGGTGAGTGCGCTTGCTGCACTCACCCGCCTCCCCACCTGGCAGTTTCTTGCTGACCCGGAATCCGCCCTGCTGGCCGCCCGAATCATGCGGGAAACCGCGGCCGTGGCGAAGGCACAGGGCATTGCACTGGTTGACAGCGGCAACACTTCCGTCGCCTTTCTGACCGGGTCTGAGCGCGATGCGGTCGCCACCTTGCAGCAGAATGGAGAACGAATGCGGTCCACTGCTCCGGACTTTCGTCAATCCATGTTACAGGATGTTCTCAACGCAAAGCGACTGGAGGTCGATGAGACACTCGGCTATTCGCTCACACTCGCCCAGGAACACGATCTTGAAGTGCCCACCCTGGCCTTCTGTACTGCTGTGCTGCGAACCCTATCTCGTGTCAACGGCCCCGTTTGAGGCATTGACAACGGCTCGCCACCCGCCAGTCGATTGTGGTTAGAATGGGCGAACGATTCGCCCCAGCCCAGGGGAACGATGCCTGCCACCTTCGATACCCAACCCATTGCTCACTATGAGCTCGAGGACGTCATCAGCAAGACGTCGACATCGACCGTCTATCTGGCGCAGCAAACCCAGCTCAAGAGGACCGTTTGCGTCAAGGTCGTCGCGCCATCGCTTGCTTCCCAACCCGTCTTTCGGGAACTCTTTCTGGCGGAAGCGACGCTGCTGGCCGGGCTGAGCCATATCCGCATATCGTCACCATCTACGAAGTGGGGGAGACTGACGGCACGCTGTTCATCAGCCTGGAACACATCGACGGAGGCGACATTGGCGGGGCCATACGCGATGGGATCGACGCACCAACAGCGCTCCGCATCGTCCGGGACGTGGCGCTTGCACTGCAGTTCGCCCACGAACACCGATTCGTCCATGGCGACATCAGGCCCGCCAACATCCTGATGACGGCGGCTGGCCGGGTGGTTCTGACGGACTTCTGTATTGCCAAAGTATTGAGACATTCAGGCATCGTGACAACGGCGGGGCAATCGGGCAGTCCGGGATTCATGGCACCGGAACAGTTTGACAATGCGGCAACCGATACTGCCGGCCGTGCTGACGGCATTGATATCGCGGCAGCTGATCATCGGGCTGATCTGTATTCGCTGGGTGTTGTCATGTTCTTTATGCTTGCAGGACAGCTCCCTTTCACAGGCTCGTCCACGGCCATTGCGAGGCAACAACATGCTGGCCGGGTCCCGAAACTACCGGAAGCATCGGTCCGGTATCAGCCATTGATCGAACGACTGCTGCAGAAAGACCCGGCCAGGCGCTTTCAAAGCGCCGGGCAACTGATCGTCGCGATCAACCAGATACTACCTGTCGAAACAATGCCGCTCGCCCAGGCTCACCCTGACCAGCCGGCCAGGTCCGATGGTCTCTCTCCTGGTTTCCGCATCACAACCCTGGGTATTCTGGTCCTGCTATGCATCGTCGCGGTGGGAAGCGCCCTGCTCACCCGCTGATGCGTTTTCCCTCCGACGCACAGCCGTGACATACTCCGGGCGACTGGGCCAGGGCAACCCTTTGCAGTGAACAAGAAAAGAGGGCCCAGGCACAGAAAAAGGGGGAAGATCCAATGAATCACAGACTGACAGGTATCCTGTTGCTGCTCGCCTGCTGCGCGAGCAGCTTCGCTGCGGTCTCCTATTCGCCAGCAGCCAATCGGGACTATCCACTGCAGGTCCTGTGGGGCGACACTCATGTACATACCAGCTTCTCCACCGGCGACGCCTACCTGCTCGGCAACAACGTCGTATCCCCGGAGGTGGCCTATCAATTCGCCCGGGGAGAGACAGTCACCGCACTGAACGGCATGCCGGTTCGCATCAGGCGGCCGCTGGATTTCCTGGTCGTTGCTGATCACGCAGAGGGTCTGGGGTTGGCATACACCCTCAGGGAAGCGAACCCGGACCTCGCCGATGACACCTTTGGCGCAAGCGTGGGTGAAGCGTACAGGACATTCCAGAGCGACACTGCCGGACGAAAGAGCATCTGGCAACGGGTAGCGGCCCGGGCGGACCGGTACAACGACCCCGGCAAGTTCACCACCTTTATCGGCTACGAATGGAGTTCGCCGGGGTCAAAGGCTGGCGTGTTTGCCAACCTGCATCGGGTGGTCGTATTTCGGGACGATGCTGCCACGGCCGGGCAGATCACGCCGTTCTCCGCGTACGACAGTCGCAATCCGGAAGATCTGTGGTCATTCCTGGCCGACTATGAACAGTCGACGGGTGGGGCCGTGCTTGCCATCCCACACAACTCAAACCTGTCCAATGGCGAGATGTTCTCCCGACGGCAGTACGATGGCAGCCTCCTCACACCTGCCTGGGCAAAGACCCGAATCCGCTTCGAGCCAATCATGGAAGCCACCCAGTTGAAGGGGGACAGTGAGGCCCACCCGCTGCTGTCTCCTGGCGACCCATTTGCCGATTTTGAAAGCTGGCATAGCTGGGCCGGCTACAAGACGTGGGCCGAACACCCCTGCTGCGCGGAACGAAAAGAGCCGGAATATACGCAAGCCGTCTACAGTCAGCAAAAACAGGGCGAATATGCACGCCCGGCACTGAAGCGCGGCCTTGCCATCCGCAGCGATCTGGGCGTAAACCCATACAAGTTCGGGATGATCGGCAGTACCGACACTCACACCTCCTTCGCGTCAGCAGACAATGACAACTACTGGGGGCAGTATCCCAACACGCCCCCCAGTAAGACCCGGCCAACGGACCAATTCACGCCCTCGTGGGAGCGCCCTTTGCACTGGGAAACTTCCACCGGTGGCTATGCCGGCGTCTGGGCACGAGAGAACACCCGCGAGTCAATTTTCGACGCCATGCGCAGGAAGGAGGTCTATGCCACGACCGGCCCCCGAATCCAGGTGCGTTTCTTCGCCGGCTGGGACTTCACCGAGGACGACACCAACGCACCGGACCTCGCAGCTGTGGGATATGGGCGGGGCGTTCCCATGGGCGGCGACCTGGTCGCCACCGGCATCAAGGGTGCGCCTTCCTTTCTGATCAGCGCGGCCAGAGATCCGGACGGTGCCAACCTTGATCGCATCCAGATCATCAAGGGCTGGACCGATTCCTCCGGTAATACTGCCGAGAAAGTCTACGACGTGGCGCTGTCTGACGGACGATCCATTCCGGCGCGCGGCGCGCCAAAACTGGTGGGGTCCAGCGTGGATTTGGCTACTGCCAGCTATACCAACGACATCGGTGCGCCGGTGTTGACTGCGGTGTGGCAGGACCCGGACTTCGATGCTGAGGCGCCGGCGTTCTACTACGCCCGGGTGATTGAAATCCCGACGCCCCGCTGGCCGGCATACGACGCGAAATATTTCGGCATCAAGGACATGCCGGACGAGGTGCTCATGGTGACCCAGGAACGCGCCTACACCTCACCGATCTGGTACACGCCGTAGCGCTTGTTCAGAAATGGAGGAAGCTTTCCCAGATTCCAGCTCTAGATCGAGGCTGCAGAAAAAACCAATCAGGGCCAAGTATGTCGATCTAAGGTCGCACGCGCCGTCTTCCCATCTACCGATGCCTCATTGTTGCATCGAAACAGAACATATCACGAGGCAGGGTTAATCTCATCAATATACGTCTCGTGCTCCATTGCGTTCTGAATCGCAGCATCAAGCCGCTGTAGAAATTCAGCCAAAGATTCGTCGTCGTCTCTTACCAGCATCGCGTAGCACAGGTCTCCATCTGAAGCTGTCCCTGCACACCAGACAGGTCCAACCTTTCCAAGAGTCACCTCACCACCGTTTTGGATAAGCCATTCGATATTCGTTAGCTGGTCTATCTCCATGCACACCCTCGCCCCTGTTTTGTTCAAAGTTCCCAAATACCGGTTCCACAACATACATTCAATGCACGTGGATTTCCTTGCCGCGATCACTGTCTACCCGATGCCGTATCCAGTTCGTAATGAACGACGCGTGCCGACTGTGACCGGCGCAGGTGGCCGAGCCAGCAGGGTTGTGCACACACCGTGACCTCATGGGGTGTTCGCGACGGTCGATGAGGCGACCTTCGACTGTGGTGCCCATTCTGATCTTCACGCTCGGACCGTAGTGGCAATGTCTTGCCTTGCGGACACGGCTGCGTCTGATGACGGAGGGTCTTTGTACAGTCTAAACACCCGGCTAAGCCGCGTGGACGTTCTGTCGCGGTGCTTGCGTAGGCGATCGGAGTGACAGGTTACCCCGTCCCCGAGTGAGCCAAAGGCAAACGATTTCTACGAGCACGTTATGCGGCTGCTATGACAGCTTGTTCCGCTTCCCTCGGCAAGTCGATTGGAATAAAGAAATCTGATGGGTACAGATAGTCTTCGCCGGATTCGTCGACCACGCGGATCTGACCGTGCTTGCCAGCGTCCAAGTCTGGTATCGAAGCGTAGATCTTTCTGGTTTCAAGCGACGCGGGGTATTCGTCGTTCCGAATGCAGATCACAAAATGTTGTGCAGTCTCCGACATCTCTAGAATTCCTTCCTACCTATTCCAGATGATTCGTACCAATGAATCTCCGCACGACGAATAGAACCATCGGAGAGTTTAGCATCCGCCATACCTTTTCTCTTCCGCCAACGTCCTTTTCCGTGTACCTTCTCAGGCCGTCTTATTTCTCTGATCCCCGAGCCAGTAGCAAAAGTCTCGATACTTTCGATAGGCGGGATGATTTCAAAGTACACGCGACGACAAACCTATGCTGCATAACGAGACTGTAGGAGAACCCGCCCAGGGACAGTGTATTGGTGATCGATCGTCAGTCATCCCTGCCGACAAACTTCATGGACACCGAGTTGACGCAGTGCCGGATATTTTTGGCAGTCAGACGCTCGCCTTCAAAAACATGCCCAAGATGACCGCCGCAGTTGGCACACAGAATCTCGGTGCGCATCCCGTCGGCGTCCCGCTCCCGGTGCACAGCGCCTTTGATCTCATCATCGAAACTCGGCCAGCCACAATGGGAATGGAACTTGTGATCTGATCGATACAGCGGCGCATCACACTGGCGGCACACGTACAGCCCATTGTCGAAGAAATCATCGTACTGGCCGGTAAACGGCATCTCGGTGCCCTTGTGCAGGATGACCCTTGCTTCCTCGGGCGTCAGCTTGTTGTAGGTTTCACTCATTGTCGTCCTCGCCTTTATCCAATTCTTCCGGGTTGTGGATAGCCATCAGGGCGGCCATTTCCTTCTGCAGTTCAGCGCTGGTCAGAGCGGCCTGAACCCGCGGCATGAATTCCCCAGCATCCACACGACCCTGATGATCATAGACGCTGGCCTGCAGGGCAAATTCCAGGCGGTCAATCTGTTTGACGAACTTCGCCTCCGGCGACGCCTGGGCCTCATACTCTTCCCAGTCGGCAATCAGTTTATCACCCCCGGGGACCTTGCCCAGTATCTTGACCACCGCAGCACCTTCCAGTCGGCGCTTCTCGTCCGGGTCGACGTTGTCTCTGGGCGTGAAGTCGCCCACATAGGCCTCCCCCAGATCGTGAACCAGAGCGAGCCGCAGCACCTTCTCCACCGACAGCTCAGGATGCCGGTGCAGCAGTAGCAGGCTGATCATGGCATTTCCAAAGGTATGCTCGGCGACTGACTCACAGAACCGGGGATCAACCCCGCGTTCAAGCCAGCCCTTGCGATAGAGCTGTTTGAGATGGACGATTTCGAACCAGGCCTCGATAAACGCGGTACTGCGGGAGGCATCCAGCAGACTGACGGGGATGTCGGCTTTTTCTGTCAAGACAGGCATTCCAGGGTGGTGCCAGAAAGCGCGTATTCTACACGCCATGTCTCAAACAGAAAGGGCGCCATCAGGCCGGATGATTTATCGCCCATGGCGAAGTATGCTGCCTGCTGGTCAAGGCAAATGAACCTGGAGCGAATGGATGAAGGACTTTAGCGGCAAACTCGCGGTCATCACGGGGGGTGGGACCGGCATGGGACGTGAGCTGGCGCGGCAGCTCATCGCAGAGGGATGTGATGTCGCCATCTGCGATGTCATTGAGGACAACATGCTCGAGACCAGGCGTATCTGCGAGGCCGAGGCGCCCCAGGGCAGAGTGATCAGCGCGTTCCACTGCGACGTTGCCGATGAGGACAACGTGCTCGCGTGGCGTGACTTCGTCAAACAGACCCACCAGCGTGGCTACGTCAACCTGCTGTTCAACAATGCCGGGATCGGCGGAGGTGGCAGCTTTATCAATGACACCCGGGAGAACTGGGACCGCACCTTCAACATCTGCTGGTATGGCGTCTACTACACTTCCCGGGCATTTTTGCCCCTGCTGCTGGCAGCGGACGAAGCCCACCTGATCAACACCAGCAGTGTTAACGGGTTCTGGGCGTCCCTTGGGCCCAAGAGCTCCCACACCGCCTACAGCGCCGCCAAGTTTGCAGTCAAGGGGTTCAGTGAAGCCTTGATCAACGACTTCCGTAACCATGCACCTCACGTCAAGGTGTCTGTGGTGATGCCAGGCCACATCGGCACCGACATCGGCATCAACAGCCAGTACATTCTGGGCCGCAAGCGCGCCGCCGACATGACCGATGAAGACCTTGGTATCGCCAGGGAACAGATGGGTATGTTCGGGCTGCCGGTGGACAAGATGTCGCTAGAAGATATCCGGCAGGCGATCGCCATGCAGGGGGTGGCCTTCAGGGAGAATGCACCCACCACGGCCGCTGAAGCCGCGAAAATGATGATTGACGGGGTTCGTGAGGAACGATGGCGGATATTGCTTGGTGACGATGCGAAACGCCTGGACCAGGCTGTCCGAAAGGACCCCGAAAATGCCTACGAGGAAAGCTTCATGGCCGAGGCATGGGGACGGGACTCTGCATTGGGGGACTGAAGCGGGCCACTCCAACGCAACGATAGCAGCAGAAGACTTTAAGCAGAGCTACCCTAACGCTTGTGTTCAGGGCTCTGAAAGTCCGTTTTGCACCCGGCATCCCAGACATCGGGTTGATTTCCATGGGCCGGGATGCCGCCCGCGTCTTTCAACATGCGGGCGAGGTGCAAGCAGTTCCAAACCAGGAATGTGGTGTTACGATTGGTAAAGTCATTCTCTGGCCCACCTGAACCCGGGTCCATGTAGGAAGGCCCGGGACCCGCCTCGCCCATCCATCCGGCATCAGCCTGTGGCGGGACGGTATAGCCAATGTGTGACAATGAAAACAGAATATTCATGGCGCAGTGTTTCACGCCGTCTTCGTTACCTGTAATCAGCGTCGCCCCGACCTTGCCATAGTCCCGGTACTGGCCTTTGGCATTGAAATCGTGTGTGTAGCCATACATGCGCTCCAGTACCCGGTTACAAACCGAGGACTTCTCACCCAGCCAGACGGAGGTCCCGATGACCAGGATGTCGCAGGCATCGACCTTCGCCTGGATCTGCGGCCAGTCATCACGATCCCATTCATCTGTTTCTGCCATGTCCCGCCCGAGTCCTGCAGCAATCTCGTAATCGACCGGCCTGACGATTTCCGTGCTGACGCCATTGGCTGCAAAGACAGACTGCGCAACCTTCATCAGGCCCTCGGTGTGAGACAGCCCCGGAGAGCGGGTGAGCGTACAATTCAGGAATAGCACGGAGAGATCATCATATTTTGCGGGTGCATCTGAACACTGCGCGTCAGTAATTCTCTGCAATTGCTCTGTCATCTCTGACTCCTGTTGGCATTCTTAAACGATGGTGTCATGAATGGCCCATCCACGCAGATCCGTCGGCCGTCCGGGCTGTGGCAGGCGCCGCAGATTCCGACCCCGCATTTGGTCAGATAGTCGACGGCACTGAAAATCCGGTCGTCCGTTACAAAGTCACGCTGCACGGCCTCGGCCGCGGCCACCATGGGCGCTGGTCCGCAGTTGTAAAAGACGCACCGGTCCAGTTCCGAATCCGCAAGGGCGTCCAATCGCTGCCTCAGCAGTGACGTGACCACACCGTGATGGCCCTCACTGCCATCGTCCGTCGCGATATGCACCTGACCGATGGCGCGGCACTGCTCAGCGAAGTACAGCCGGTTACTGCTGCGCGCACCCAGGAAAATCTCCGCATCACCATGATCACGTGCGATCTGATACACAGCCGCGAGCCCGGTACCGCCAGCGACCGCCATCACCTTTGCGGACGCGGGTGGAACGGCCGGGACACCATAGGTCCCGCGAACAAAGACCCTCGCCCCCGGGGCAAGGTCCATGAGCGCGTGGGTAAAGATGCCCACATCAATGACCACGAGAGAGAATGGGTCGTCCGTCAGTGCCGAGAAGGGCTTCTCGCCCAGACCCGGGACCCAGGTGAACACAAACTCACCGGCGCGAACGTCAATCTTTTTATCGAACGTCAGAATCGAAATATCCTCACAGACCTTTTTGTTGCTGACCAGGGTGAATGGCTTAAAGCTCATCGGGACATCGTAGCGGATGCCAGCCGCGTCCAACTGCTCTTCATCAAGTGCCCGTTCCAGATCCGCGAAGTACCGCGCCAGGGCCATTGAATCGAGGCCGGTCAATGCAGACCCTACCCCGACGATGTCTGCACCTTCCTGACGGAACGCTCGAACGTCATCGGCATCACTCACGCCCCCGCAACCGATCACAGGCAGGCTGACCGCTTCGCCGATTTCCCTGATGCACTTGAGCGCGATGGGCATGATGCCCTTACCCGAAACGCCCCCTACCTTATTGGTTAGCACCGGGTGGCCGTGGGCAGTAAAGTAGGCTGGCCCGACAGTATTGATGGCGCAGATCGCATCAGCCCCGCCCTCGGCAGCGGCGGCGGCAATCTCGCCGATATTGCGGACGTTGGGCGTGAGCTTGGGCACCACGGCAATGGAGACCGCGTCCTTGACCGCCCGGGTAATCTCCCGTACCAGTCCCGCATCCTGGCCCATGTCCATGCCGTAGCCCCTGGCATGGGGGCAGGAAAGGTTCAGTTCCAGGCCATCTGAAAAGGGCGCGAGCTTGCGGGCCACTTCGACGATTTCCTCGATGCTGCCGCCAAAGATCGACGTCAGCAGAAAACGGTCATCCGGCACATCGAGCAACGCCAGCTGGCGCGCGGCCTCATCGGCGCCCGGGTTGGTCAGGCCCACCGCATTCATGAAACAGCCCGGCGCGTACTGGGTCATGATCGGTTCACGATTCCCGCTTCTGGGCACCGGCCCGATGCTCTTGGTGGTCATCACGCCCACCTGGGGAACATGCCGGAACAGATAATCGATGATCGGAACCGCCGTCGCGACGATACCGGAGGGGATGGTAAACGGCCCGCTGATGCGCTTACCCAGGAATTCGTAATCCAATGCCCGTACCTGATAGTTGAACGCCGCCCATCATACCCCGGTGGCGCGTGATTTACCCGGCAGCAGTCACTCGTCGTGCAGGTAGCTCGAACGGAACTGTATTCCCCAGTGACCCTCTACCAGCGTCGCTATCCAGAAGGTATCAAAGCTGTGGTAGACGGTTCCATCGGCACGACAGCGATCGTTGCGCAGCGCCAGGTGGACCTTGTCTCTGCCGCTCTGAATCACCTTCAGGTCAGCCACCGTGGTGTGGTGCCATCCTTCTGCTCTCAGTGCCGGTTCGTTTCGCTTTGATCCGGCCATAAATACTTCGGCGCTTTCAATCCTGCTGAACCGGCCATTCGCGAGCCGGATGTGTGGATAATTCAGCGTCCCGGCATGACGTTCGTGGTCCTGGGCGTTGAACGTGTCGATGAATGCATGCACGGCCGCGATGGCCGATTTTTCGGAGGCTTCGTTCATATGGCTTCTCCTTTGATAGTGCCTTTAGCCAGGGAACCTGGAGATGGTCAGGTCAGGGGATCGGGGTCCACCAGGCCCTCATGAACATACAGCTCAATACCGATTGAAACAAACTTGATGTATTGCTCACTGGTTCCGAAGTAATCCTGGGCCGTAAAGTCCGAAGTGACGCCTGGCGGCAGCACGTTCCCACTGATATTACCCAGATCCTGACCATCGAGGATGATGGTGTCGGATCCATCGCCTTCAATCACCAGTTTGGTCTGACCGTTCGGCAGGATGTTGTCCAGCTCGTTATCACCCACAAAACTGAGCAGATCTGCCATATCCAGTTGCAACGTGTCGGGCGAGCCATTGGTCATGTCAATCTGCTCGATATTGGAGATACTGGTGACACCCGTCAGATCAATGGACTCCACCAGCAGCGAATCAATACCCGGGCCCCCATCCACCAGCAGGTCGCTGGCATCGAAGACCAGCTGATCATCCCCTTGTCCTCCGCGGAGTTCATCTTCATCCCCCTGACCGCTGTCGATCAAATCATCGAATCGGGAACCATAGACTGCCTGGGTGCCATCGCCTCGATGCACTTCCAGCAGCACGGCATCATCCATGTAGAGGCGCACACCCGCTTCCTCGTAGACCGCGAAACTCCGGGTCCCCTGGCCATCACCGGGGTCAAGGTTCGCTGAACCAGCGGGTACGAAATCACCGTGGGCCCGCAGCACGTCGCCTTCATTTCCAAGCACCACCAGACTGTCTGCGAAACCGGTGAGCGCATTGTCTCCGTCCACCATAAGCCTGATGGCATCGCCATCCAGGTCGACGACATCGCTGTCGCCATCAGCGAGTGACAGAATCTCCACCCGATCAATCCGGGTCCCTGCAGCGCCCTGCAGATCAAGTGAGTCCTTGAGCAGCAGCGTATCGATGCCGGGCCCGCCATCCACCCGTGTGAAGGCGCTGTCTACCTGCAACAGATCGTCACCCTGCTCTCCATACAGAATGTCGTTACCCGAGATGCCCTGAAGATCATCATCGCCAGCACCACCCCGCAGAACATCCCTCGTAAGACCGGCACCCACCTGGGTATCACTTCCTGCCGTGAATGCCTGATCGACGTCTACAGCCACCAGTTCCAGATTGTTGCCATTGGCTACCAGATCGAACACGGTGCTGCCGTCAATGATCAGGCCATTGGCCTCATCAAAGGAACCCAACAGCCCGGCCGTCAGCAGAATGACAAAGGTGTTCCCTGTGCCGGGAACAAAACTGTTGATCAGGTTCACATTCAGCCGACCTCGCAGGTCGACTGTCCCGGAGACCGACAGCTGATCGTATAAGCTGCCCGCCCCCAGGCCGCCCAGTTCGATCTCCAGTTTTGAAGTACTCCCGAAATCA
>JAQBUI010000167.1 GCA_027624035.1 Pseudomonadota bacterium
AACCGCGATTCCATGGTGAGCCTGTTGGGTGAAGTCGTGCCGGTGATGCCGTTGAACAACGAGGCGGGCGTCACCATCCTCTATGAAGACCACTCGCCCTAGGAGAGTTCCGATACCATGGGGATGGGGGAAAAAACTTTAGGGTTCATTCGAACCCGTGCGTCGTTAGTGCTGAAAGGTACAGTCCTGACACTGGTTCTGAGTGTCGGGGCGGCCTCATTTGCTGATACTTCCGAGTCACCAGGGGAACGCATGGACAATGAACTGACAATCCAACTCAATGCCCTCAGGCATTTCGATATCGACGCACAGGACCTTCCTGCCGCACTGCTCCAATTCGGCGAACAGGCCGAGCTGACGGTGATGGTTCACCACGATGCTGGCGGCAGCACATCTGGTCTGCAGGGTGAGTACTCGATTGACGAAGCGTTGCGGCAGCTACTGGCGGGAACGGGTCTCGAATACCGCGCCAGGGGTGACGCAATCGTCGTCACGCGACTGGTGGCGGATGTGTCTGTCGCGAGTGTCGGCAAGGCGGCCAATCAGAATGCGAACGGAGGCAACACCATGCAGCAATCAGTATCACCACAGATCGGGCGCGCCAGCCGCGGCGGTTTTCTGGGTAGAATCACCGCGGTTCTGGCGGCCGCGGTGCTCGGCGGGTCTAACAGCGTCGTGGTAGCAGCGGAGCAGGATTTCATGGAAGAGATCATCGTCACAGCCGAAAAGCGTGAGGAGAGTATCCTTGAAGTACCGGTGACCATGTCGGCTTTTGGCGATCAGCTGATCGAACAGCTCGGGATGACCGCGGATGAGGATCTGGAGAACCTGGTGCCAGGCCTGCAGTTCGGCTACGACTACGAGGGCCAGGGCGTCTCCATGCGCGGTATTGGTACCCATTCAGCGGTGATCAACCAGGCGGATACGTCGGTTGCGTTCTATGTGGACGGCGTTTACAGCTACAAGCCCTACGGTCTCGCGCCCAACATGTTCGACCTGGAGCGCATCGAAGTGGCACGGGGACCACAGGGCACGCTGAACGGCCGGAACTCCATCGCCGGCGCCATCAGCTTTGTGACGAAAAAGCCGACGGATACCTGGGATGTCGATGTGCTCGCCGAGTTCACCGATCAGGTAACCCAGCGCTACGGCGTGGCGTTTGGTGGCCCGATCATTGACAACTGGAGCTTCCGACTGACGGGGAGCCAGTACGACGGTGACGGTACCCAGGAGAACCTCGGCATTGGTGATGACTACGGTAAGCCCGACCAGCAGATGTGGTCGGCACAGCTGCGCTTCAAGAACGAGCGCTTGGACCTGAACCTGCGCCGCTCGGACCTGAAGGACCAGGGCACCAGTCGTGCCTACGTCCGAGTGACCGATGAGCCTCGCGACGTGCCGTCTTTCCTGTTCTTTGGATTCTGGGAGGTCCCCAATCCGTACTACCTGTACGACAAGGAAATTCCCTCGATTGCCAACTGCCCGAGTGCCGGCATTCTGCCCTCACGACAGGAAGGCGGTACATGGAACGGATTCTGTACGGACCTGCAGAACAAGGTACGCAGCAACCGCGGAAGCCAGCAGGACGATTCGGCCGAGCGTTGGTCATTCAACGCCGACATCGAATTAAATGAGCACTTCACACTGCGCTATACCTATGGCGAGAATGATTCGCATCGCTTCAGCTCCGTCGACGGCGATAACACTGACCGCGTTGGCAGTGCGGGAAACCAAACGGTACCCGCAGACCTGACCGGCGCTGAAATTGATCTGTGGATCGCCGAGGGGGCCGAGTATCAGGATACAGAAAGTGCCTGGTTTGAGAACGACGAGGAGGAGTCCCACGAACTGCAACTGTTCTCCAACTTCGACGGACCGTTCAACTTCGTTGCCGGTGTGTTCATGTACGAGAACAAGACCGGATGGCAGGATCGGCAACAGGACTGGGCAAGTCCGCACCTGTATATGGATGCCGAGGAGGCAGTGGCGTTCATTGACTGGGATCTGGACGGCGCAGCCGACTGGTCCTCGTGCGATGATTTTCTAAATAACTTCGTCCTGGCCGAGGATGATGAGTCGACCGAGTTTGTTGAGGGCCTGGGCGAGAGTCCCGAGGAGATATGGGGCTGTGCCGAAGGTAACAACCATGAGTGGAAGAGCGGTGGAGGCGCTGGCTCTGCCTCGGAATCCCGTGCGGTCTTCGTGAGCGGCGACTATCGTCTCAATGAACAGTGGCAGGTGTCTGGCGGGTTGCGCTGGCTCGAGGACGAAAAGCGGATCGTGGCGGAGATTGGCAATGGCGATCACTTTGTGTCGGGTTTCCTGCAGGATATCGATGAAGAGAACCTGCTGCCGGGTCATCCGGTGCCCTGGGGTGGCGTGCCGTTAGAGAGTGGTCAGATAGTGACGCCCGCGGAGTCAACATGGAGTACCACGATCGGCCACGTGAGTGTGGAATACACGCCAACGCCCGACCTAATGTACTACGGCCGGCTTTCCACGGGCTATCGAGCCGGAGGATTCAACGAAGCCGGTATTCTGTGGCTGGCGGCGCCGCCGGAGGAGCGACTCGTCGATCCGACCTTCCCCGCGGAGGAACTGCTTAATTACGAACTGGGTATCAAGGGCCGGTTTTTCGACCAGCGCCTGACGCTCATGGCC
>JAQBUI010000093.1 GCA_027624035.1 Pseudomonadota bacterium
TGAAAAAGTGAGACAGAGATTAACGATTGGGCCGCGGCGCCGGAATAACGTCCCCGAATGAACGCTTACGTTGCAGGTGAAGTCTGCGGCGATTAATCCAACGCAGACTAGGAGGCCAAGTGCACCGAACAGGTGAGCACCGCCCCTTTTTACATTAACCTGGCGACTGGTTGGAGATAGTTGTGCTGTTGTCATCTGAGTTCCCTCTCATTGTGATTGGTAGTCCAAAGACCTCCAGACGGGCTCGATTCATCGACGCAAGTCTCGCGGCGACATCGCTTTCCGCTTGTTCAAGGAATTTTTGGGGGTCTTCAAGCTTGCTAGCGACAGATTCAATATCCTGCCAGATCAACTCGGGGCGACTTCTCTCATCGCCCATCGCTGACGCCACTTTTTCAAGAACATAGCGGACCCTGAGATCTTCCGCTCCTTTCTTGCCAGATGCAGCGAGCCAAGTGGAATACTGCAGCAATTCTCCAGGCTTGTCGGCCATGGCTGCGGCCCGGTACATCAGATCAAGAACTTCATCGCGGGAAATGCTGGGGCTGGTTTTCAACGCGAGGTAGTACGGTGCTGCAGCATCGTGTGCAGGCATCGAGCGAAGTTCCTCGATACTCAGCGCTTCGTAGTCGTGGGAGTGCGGTCGTTCATAGACGTCTCTGCATCTAGTGCCTGGAACTGGCGTCAGTATTTCTTCGCAATCCTCCGCAATCTTTGGATTCCACGGCACTATGTGGAGTTCGTTGAATCGCTCGACTTGTTGTGGGCTGAGGGTCCCGGACCGTCTAGTGAACATGTCGTTCAGCAACTCACCATAGTCATGTTGTAGAGCAGCTACACCAGGATGTTTACCGAAGTAGGTGCCTAGATTTATCTGAGATAGATCGTTGGGGTCCAGTGGGATTTCAGGAGGTGGTTCTGCCTTTAGTGGTGCGGTTATCGACTCAGGGGCAATACCTATGGCAGCAGTGTCAGTCGCAATTAGCGCGGGCTGTGACGCGAGCTCATCATTGGCGTCAGAAGAAAAGGGCCCGAGAGACATCAGATAAACGAGAACCCCACCTGCTAAGGTGAGTAAGGTGATTCCTCGAAGCTTCACCAGATGATCCTTCCTTGAGTCGAACCTGAGAGCGAATAGACTATGCTTACCACCCAAGTTCTGGCCGTGTCAAGGCAGTACAAGCATGCGCCAATTGCTCGTGTTCCTAACGGAATTCGCATGCATCCCCAGGTACCATTTCCCACATGGATCGCGGTGCATGTCCTGCAGCCGAATCGAGATGGGTTGGCGAACATGGGAAATGCTTGATGGTTGCTGAACTCTGATTGCTGACCAGAGTATAAGAAGAATGGCTCTTCCCCTGATCATGTGGGTGAACCCAGTTGTTTAATCCGGGCAGGGTAGAGGCTGGACTTAATGGGGACTTACGGTGGGGTTTTTGTTAAGAGAACCCGTCCAAGGTTGCTCTAACATATTGATTCTACTGGTGGGTGCGGCTGGATTCGAACCAGCGACCCCCGCCATGTGAAGGCGGTACTCTAACCAACTGAGCTACGCACCCCAGTCTATCCAGGGCCAGCAGAAAGCGGATGATGAAGCATTTGCTACCCGAAAGGCAACCGTCATCGCGATTCGCCTTTTCATGCAAGTTCACTGGTAAGAGGCGCCAAGGTAAGCACTTTCTTGCTCGACTACGGCGTGTCTGATACAGGCACGCTCATGGCATTCATGGAAGTTCTGGCCGCAAGCTATGCGGTCCGGAAATCTTCCCGGCCCGACTACGGCGTGCCAACCCGGATACGCTCATGGCTGCTAAAGCGCACTTGCTTCCGGTCAGTATGGGGCCCCGGTGTCAGGTCAGGCCGAATCAGCCGGGAATCACTGCCCACCCGCCATCCACCAGTGGCACACTCGCGCAGGCCGGTGTGCCGTCTTTTGCAGTGCCTTCGAAGGAAGCAGACAGGACGCCGCCCTTGCGCTGGCATTCGTCGATCAGGGGGCGTGTGATGCCGGTGAGTTTCACCTTGGCTCGTCGATTCCACCCGCCTTGATGATCGTTGCTGCTGTTATGGTTGCCAATCGTGAGGTAAATGAACCGGTCTTTGGGCGTTCCCTGTGTGAAAGCGCCCAGAAAGTTCGGGCCACCATCCTTCCTGGTGCCAAGGCGAACAGGCACACGGAACGTCAGGTCTTCTCCGGATGACGGCTGGCAATCCACGAGCTCCTCTTTCCCTTTTTGCAGGCAATACCCGACACCGCTCGGTGGTGCCAGTACATTGATCTGCAGTGTCAGTGTGTCGCCAGCCATGAATTCGCGCTCCAGTTGCCGCGGGAAACCACCCTCGACCGGGAGGTGCTTTGATCTTAACAGAGCGGCGCCGGGAGCGTACCTGAGTTCCTCGACATCTGAACTGGTAAGATGGCCGGGCAACCCTACAGGTCAAGAGGTCTATTGATATGCATCGAATCGGCAAGGCGTTTCTGCTGGGCATGGCCACCGTGCTGCCGATCGGGGTGACGGTCTATCTGTTCTATCTGCTGACATTCGGAGCCGAACGGGTCATGGGCGGGTTGCTTCGCAACGTGCTACCGGACGAGCTTTACTGGCCGGGTATGGGTGTTGGTTTGGCCGTATTGGTGATTCTGCTGATCGGGTTGCTGATTCAGATGCCGGGGCTATCCCTGCTGGTGCGCCTCAGTGATGCCGCGATGAAGCGCATCCCCCTCGTCAAAACGGTGTACGCAACGCTGCAGGACTTCATGGACCTGCTGGCTGCCACCCGGAAGGACTCCGGAGCGGCCAGTCCCGTTCGTGTCAGGCTGTGGGACGAAGTGGAGATGGTCGGCCTCGTGACAGACCCGGATTACGACGATGATCGTGTGCTGGTTTATCTGCCAATGAGCTATCAATTGGGTGGCTACATGCTCGCCCTGGACAAATCCCGGCTGACGAAGCTGGATATGAGCGTGGAGGATGCGCTGCGCCATGTCATCACTGCCGGAATCCGGCGCAAGTCCGGTTCATCCGGCCCGCCGAGTTCCCGGAACTGAAACTGCCCCTGGTCACGCGTTCACGCAATGAAAATGATATTACGAAAGATGTTTGCCTGGTTACTGGACCCGCTCGAATCGGGTGACGGCGAGTTTGTCTACAAACCCTCCCATCGGACCATCCTGATTGTGATGAGCGTACTGTTTGCAGGCCTCGCGACACTGGTCGCCTTGTTGATGCCCGCCGGTGAATTCGACTATGCCCTGCCGGTCCTGCTATTCGGTGGCGTGGGCCTGCTCGGAGTGCTGGTGGGTACCCTTGGCAACGACCGGGCAGTGGCCAGGATCTGGGGTTCGGGAGTCCGCGGCCAGGGCCGTCGCAAATGAGCCTGTTTGAGACGCCGGACGAGAAGGGCCGCTTCTTCTCCAGGCTGGACCCGGACGAACTCCTCGGGTCGCACTGCGCCACAGCGTTTCATCTGGATGATCGAGACTGGCCCACTGTCGAGCACTACGTGCAGGCCATGCAATTTGAAGATCTGTCGTGCCAGGAAAGGATTCGCCTGGCACCAACCCCGGCGGCCGCCGCAAGGGCAGCCCGCTGGATGTTTTTCAGGCGCCGCCGCAAGGGCTGGAAAACCTCGCGCACGGTCTACATGACCCGTGCCGTCTACACCCGATGCAGAACCCATCAGGCATCAGCGGAAGCGTTGCTGGACACCGGCGATGAAAAGCTGATCGAGAACTCCCAGTATGACTATTTCTGGGGCTGTGGTCGGGACAAGCGAGGTGAGAATCAATACGGCAAAGTGCTGGAGAGTGTTCGCCAGCGTCTTCGCGATGAGATGGAGAACGCCTGATATGGAGCCCGCGCGGCGATGCGAGCGTTAAACCGAACCCAACTGGGCCCGCGAAATAAAGCTCAGTTTTGATCAAATGTGCCACGGACTACGGCTTTCATGGCAGTTCGGGCCGCACCCGGTGCCATCTGGAAACTTCCAAGCACGACTACGGCGCGTCTGGCATGGGCACGCGCAGGGCTTCATGGGAATTCCTCATGCGCGGTGCCAGCGTCCGCACTTTCCTGCAAGACTACGGCGCGCCCAATACGGCACGCTCAAGGCTGCAATGGATCAGAAATTGCGCGGGGGAGTTCTGCCGGCCATCGGACGTGCGCGTCGCGTAGAGATCAGCAAATCTTTCAAATGCGCCATCACCGCACCGGGTTGCTCCTGCATGACCCAGTGCCCGGCACCGGCAATCAGATGTGTACCGGTCATCGCCGTGCAGGCACGCTCGCTCATTCGTTCGAATGCACCGGGAGTCTGATAGACGCCCCAGTCGCTTGCACCTGCAATGAAGCAACAGGGTACATCGATGGTTCGACCGGAGAACATCGCAAGGTCCGCATTCTGCGCGGGATCGGTTCCACACCGGTAGGAGTCCAGACCGCCCTGAAAACCGGTCCTGGAATATTCACTGCTGTACACCGAGAGTTCCGCCTCGGTCAGCCAGCGGCATGCCGCAACCTCCTCGGCACGGGGCATATGCCTCGCCACGGTTTCAGCCATCCCGAGGGCGCGATCCATGATGTAGTACTCCGGCATCACCGCATAGTCAGCGGCATTTCCGGAGGCCAGCGGGTGAGGCCGGTTGCCTTCCCAGTCCGCGCTCTTGAAGTGAAAGTAAGCACGCAGAAAGCCATGGACGCCCTGCGGCGCCTGCAGCATGTTGGCGTTGGCCTCGGGTCGCGAATAGTACCAGCGGTAGTGGCGGCGCGGGCGCGGCAGGGCCGCCAGCGCCTCATCCAGGGCAGGGACAGGGGCCACTGGCGACGCCTCGTCGTCCGCCGTGTTAAACGGCAGTCGCGGAGTACCACCAAATGGTGCGCTCATGAGCGCAACGGATTGAAAAACGTCAGGCCGGATCAATGCACACCAGGCCGCGACCGGAGAACCATAGTCGTGGCCAATCACGCCAGCCACCCGGGAATGGCCGAGGGCATGGACCAGCGAGAGCATATCCTGCACAAAATTGTACAGGCGAAACGGGCGCAGATCGGTGTCGTAGGCATCGTCCCAGCCGGTCGTGCGTCCATATCCCCGCAGGTCCGGTGCGACCACATGAAACCCCAGCTCTGCCAGCGGCATCATGAGCTTGCGCCAGCTGTAGGCGAGTTCGGGAAAGCCGTGTACCAGCAGGACAGCGGGCCGCGGGTGACCGCCACCATCCCTTGCGTAACCGGCCTCGAGGACATGCATCCGCAGGCCGTTCACGTTCGTGATGAACCGGGAACGAATGCCTTGTTCCAGTGTGTCCGCACCGTACGCGACCTGGTTGTTCATGGTTGTCTGTGCCCTATGCTGCCCGGCCATGCGCTATGGACCGGTGACTGATTCAGGTGGCACGACTGTTGGCCCAAAGGCAGGCAGCGCCATGTCCTTGTACTGTGCACCGTGTTTTGCCGAGTTCTCAAAGTGTGCGTTGGCCAGCTGGACAAACCAGTCCGGCAGGGGAGGCTCGCCGCACTGTCTGGCGAGCAGGTTGTAATAGTCATTCTGCCCGGGCCCGAGTAGATGCAGGTTGCGCTGGCTGACGCCTGCCTCCATTCGCTGACGACGATCCAGTGCCGCCGCAGCATACATCGATTCCCTGTCCGGGGTCAGGGCCGAGCCAGTGAGTACGGCCGCGAACCACTTCGCCTGCATCTCAAACAGCGGAAAGGGAATGACCTTGAGCGGCACTCCGATGAACCCGAGAGTAGGTTGCTCAATGTGCAGCAGGTGCTGGTACAGCGGCGTGATCAGATTGTCGTCTACATTGACCAGCGTATCGTCCAGGAATGGAAACCGAAAATGATAGCCGGTACAGAACATGAAGCTGTCCAACGGTTCACTGGTGGAACCGTCAACGAAGGTGACCCGGCCGTCTGCCCCGAATGACTGGATCATTGGCGCATAGTGAATGTTCCCCTTGCGCCGCCGGTCTTCAGCCAGAGCATCGAATTCATGGCCGCAGAAGTATACGCGGGCAGCGCAGCTCGCGACTTCCCGGTGGATGTCGACACCGGAGGCAGACACACCGAGCAGGCCCACCCTCTGGTCCCGAAACGACTCGGGCCGGCGATAGTTGTGGCTGTGCATGAGGACCCCCGGAAACTGGTCCATGCCAGGCAGGTCCGGCACCCGGGGCTGGCTATAGTGCCCATTGCAGACCGCCACCGCGTCGAACGTCAGGTCTTCACTCACATCGTCCCTGACGACTCGAAGTCGCCACAGTTGATCCCGGGTCACCGCAGCCACCCGGGTGTTCAGCGCGATGACGTCCCGCAGGCCGAAATGGTTCGCGAACCGTTCAAGATAGGTCAGCACCTGGGTGTGATGCGGAAACCGCGGCCAGCCATCTTCGCCGCCCCCGGCGGAGTCGAATGTAAAATCCAGGAAGGCCATCAGATCTCTGGGCAGGTTGGTGCGCAGCGAGGCGTACAGTGAGCAATGGATGGTGCTGTCAAGTCCCAGCGGATCAGACTCGGTGTGTTCGTCGTAACGCCAGACGCCGCCGACATCGCCCTGCTGCTCAAACACACGGACGGTGTGCCCGGCTCGTTGCAGTTCGCGCGCCGTGACGAGGCCGGCTGCGCCGGCACCGATCACCGCGACTCGTCGTTGCACGGCTTGTCTCCTTCCCAGCTTCTTCGGGCAACTACCCTATCACCGTCCCCGGTTGGGGACCATTACCTGTCATCGTTGGTTGCCACCTGCGGCAGAACCCGGCGTAGCTCCCGCGTGGCTTGAGCCTTGTTTTGGGGGACCTTCAGCTAAAACTCCCGGGTGGTCATCTTGAACTTCATTGAACCTGGCTGCAATCTACGGGAACCCATACGTTGTCTGAATCGCTGTGATCTGACGCGGTGACTCGGGGGACTTATGGAGGGACCAGGTGGCTATAACGACCTGGCAGTGGAGTCAATTTCGTGACTCGAGTTGGGAACAAGAGGGGAACCTAATGTATCAAGATTCAAAACGCCGTCGCTCTGCAATGACGGCGGCTATCTGTATGACCATTGGCGTCGCGGGTTCACTGCCGACGCTGGTGTTTGCTGAAGATTCAGACGGTGACGACGCGCGGCTCGAAGAGGTCGTCGTGACGGCTACTCGCCGTGAAACGCCAATCATGGAGACGCCGTTTTCCATGCAGGCGTTTTCAGACGAGACGCTGGCGCTGAACAACATCGTTGAGGCCCGTGACCTGTATGATTTTCTGCCGGGGCTGACGCTGCAGGAAAACTCCGCCCAGACTGATCACACGGTTCAGATGCGCGGTAGTGGTATTTCCAGCGTAGGGCCAGATGACGGCATGAGCGCGGTGGGCAACTACGTGGATGATATTGCCTACATGGATATCACGAGTCAGGTCGCCCCGCCGCTTGACTACTTTGATGTAGAGCGAGTGGAAGTCTTGCGTGGCCCCCAGGGGACCTCTTTTGGTCAGGATTCTGCCGGTGGCAGTATTCGTATGTACACCAAGAAGCCGGACCTCAACGCATTTGGATACAAGGTCAGGGCCGGTGTTGCCGATACCAGCAGCGTCAGTACCAAAGGCTGGAAAGGTAACGTGGTCCTCAACGTCCCCGTGGTCGAAGGAACCTTCGCTGTTCGGGGCGCCTACTCAAGGTCCTACGACCCCGGCTTTGGCCGTATTGCGGGCCGTCCGGACATCAAGGACCCCAATCAGGTTGAAGTCGAAAGCTACCGCCTGAAGGCCCTCTGGACCGTCAACGAGAATGTTGACATCACGCTGGCACGCGCCGTCTGGAATACGGACATCGACTTCTTTACCGCGACCAACATTCAGAAGTCCGATGAAGGCGAACTGATCCAGTTCCCCATCAACAATCGTGCCGTACTGGCCCGGTTCCCGAGCGGTATTCCGGACAACACCCACAACATCCGCTGGGATTCCTTGCTGGCGACGGTAGACCTGGGCTTTGCGGAACTGACCAGTTCCACGGGTTACCTGGATGCCTACAACCGTCAGTATAACTGGGGCCTGAGCCCTGGCGTCGGGATTCTGTTCAACGTTCCCAACCGGGCGTTTACCCAGGAAATCAGGCTGGTATCAACCCAGGAGGGCGCCTGGCAGTGGCTGGGGGGCGTCTACTACCATAACGCCAGGAGCGGCACCATCGGGATTGTTGATATCGACTTCAGCCCGGGCTTTGAGAACACCTATGTTTCTGCTACACCGCGCTTTTCGAAGGCGAAAGCGGCCTATGGGGAACTCAGCTATCAGTTCAACGACCAGTGGGTGGTCCTTGGAGGGGTTCGCTATCAGACGGACGACCGGGTTGCCAACAACGTGCAGCAGGACCGGGACCCGGCGGTGGACTCGCCCGCGGGCAGTTCACGCGGCGTTCCTGTGCTCGGCACCTATAGTGGGCCGGTCCATGAAGAGAACAGTGCATTCACGTTCTCCCAGTGGCACCCGCGTATCAACGTGACCTACTATCCATCGGACGATGGCATGGTCTACCTGAATGCGGCCACCGCGTTCCGGGCACCCATCGTGTTGCGGGGCCAGCAACTCGTGGATGTGCAGCGGGCCGGTTTGTCCAATCTGATTCCGAAAGACGGCACGGAGATCACCTCGGTTGAGCTTGGTGCCAAATGGTCGTTCATGAACGACCAGCTGGAAATTCAGGGCGCACTCGCCACGGCCGAATGGAAAGACGTCCCGGTCGGCGTGACACTGGGATTTGATGACAACGGTGACGGCACCGTGGACCGAAACGGCAGCTTCCCGATCGGTGGCGCCAGCTCAAGGATCGACAGCATCGAGTTCGTTGCTGACTGGCATGTGTCGAACCAGGTGACCCTCGGCTATGCGGGCTCCCGTACGACCGGTGAGATCACTGAGGACAAGTCCAATGCCCCGGGTGTCACGGCATATCCACCCGCGCTGAAAAAGGGCGGTGATTTGCCCAACAACTCCAAATGGTCCCATACGTTGCGCGGTACCTACACAACGGCGCTGGCGAATACCGGATGGACGCTGTTCACCTCCGCTCACTACTCCACCCGGTCCAAGCCTGGTGCTGCGACGACCACGGGGTTGGAACTGGTTCCGGCCGCGGCTTCCTGGCGTAGTGCTGGTCTCAATGTTCGTGGCGCGAAAGGCCCATGGGCGGTGGACCTCTCGGTGTCGAATCTGACGGATTTCGACAAGCGCTACATGGGTGGTACATCGACGACTGTCACGGGCATGATTCCCAGGCCCCGACAGTTCGAACTGCAGGTCACCTACGACGGCTTCAGCCTGTAGTAGGAGCGGTTCTGAGATCGGTCTGGTACTGGTCTTTTGACCCTGGCCGGGGTGGCTTTAAAGAGCCATCCCGGCCCTTTTGTTTTCCTGTCTGATAAGCACCTATTGGCGTGTCGCGATCCTTCCATATCTCGCTTCAATCCAGTTTTGATCAAATCACCACCATGCCTTGAATCATCCAGGCGAGGATGTCCTGCCCCTGGTGCGGGCTTCGCCTGATGCCTCCCTGCCGCACGACATTGGCCACATCGTCCTCTGGTGAAATGGTACCGGGTTGGCGATGATAGGGTACGTCGCAGCACCACCTTGAGGAAGACACGAAATGAACCACGACCCCGCGCTCTGGTCCTGTAAACGCCAGGCTGCTGCAATCGCCAATGGTGAACTGGGCTGCCGTGATCTGCTGGAGGTCTACATCGACCGGATCGGGAACATCAATCCTGTGATCATGGCCGTGATCTCGGAAGATTTTGAGACAGCAAGGGCCCGGGCAGACCTTGCGGACGCGGCCGTCCGGCGGGGTGATCCGCTCGGTCCATTGCACGGATTGCCGATCACCCTGAAGGATGCTCTTGCCACGAGAGGTCTGCGCTCCACCGGTGGCGCAACGGAGCTCAGTGCACACTTGCCGGACACGGATGCGCCGGTTGTCGGTGCGGTGCGCGCTGCAGGTGCCAACATCATGGCCAAGACCAACCTGCCGAGATGGTCGGGTGATGTTCAGGCCTATAACGAACTGTTTGGTACGACCTGTAACCCCTGGAACACCGATCGTGTCCCGGGTGGATCATCCGGCGGGGCTGCCGCAGCCGTGGCTTGCGGGTTGACTGCCTTTGAGATCGGCACGGACATTGGCGGGTCCATTCGTTTTCCGGCCGCGTTCTGCGGTGTGTTCGGACATAAGCCAAGCTTCGGAATCGTGCCCTCATCGGGTTACCTCGATCATGTCCAGGGCGGCACCACGGAAGCTGATATCAATGTCATCGGCCCTATTGCGCGAGCCGCAGAGGATTTGCCGCTGCTGCTGGATGTCCTGCTCCGGCGTGAGTCGCCCTGGCGGGTTGAACTGCCGCCACCACCCGCCGCATTGGAGCGCCTTCGAATTGCCACCTGGCTGGATGGCGATTTCTGCCCTGTTGATCAGGAAGTGCTGGCAAAACTGGGCGAGGTCGTCAGCGCGATGGAGGGGGCCGGATACCAGGTCACCAGGGACCGGCAACCAGACTTTGACGCAGGGCAGGCCAGTGATCTGGCGAGGTCGCTGGTGGTGGCAGCGGTGTCGCCCGCCTTTCCACCCGGCAGTTTCACGCATCGGGACTGGCTTGATGCACATCGCAGGAGGGTCGACGCTTGCCAGCGGTGGGAAGCGTTCTTCGAAGATTTCGATATCGTCCTGATGCCCGTCTGTTTCGTTCCACCGTTCCCGCATCTGCAGGACGGGAACTTCAACAGCCGGACCCTGCTCTGTAACGGCGAGACCCGTCCCTACAGTGATCTGGTGCGCTGGACCATGATTGTGGGGATGGCCGGCCTGCCGTCCACGGTGCCGCCCATCGGCCTCGGAACTGGCGGCCTGCCCATCGGCATCCAGGTAGTCGGGCGATACGGTGCGGACCTCACCACGATCGCACTGGCTTCAGAGGTTTCGAATCTGATGGGTGGTTTTGTGCCCCCGCCCATCGCCGCAACCACATCGTAGCCCAGACTCGAAATTCGCTGCTACCCACACACTTCACACAAGAGGATCGAATCTTTGAACATGGAACTCAGTCCCCAGGAGATACGCGTGATTGGCTGCCTGATGGAGAAGTCAGTGGTCACACCGGATCAATACCCGCTGTCGCTGAACTCGTTAACCAACGCGTGTAATCAGAAGTCAAGCCGGGAGCCGGTGATGGCGCTGACCCAGGGCGCGGTACAGCACACGGCGCGGCAACTGGCAGACAAGTATCTGATCAGCATTCGGGAAGGCAAGGGCAGCGTAGAAAAGTACGCCCAGCGGTTCTGCAACACGCCGATGGCCGAGCACCAGTTTTCGGAGGCGGAATATGCCCTGATCTGCCTGCTGTTGCTACGTGGCGCCCAGACGCCCGGAGAACTCAGAACCCGTAGCGGCCGGCTCCATGAGTTTGCAGACAATGCCGCGGTTAGTGAAGTCCTCAGTGCCCTGATGGAGCGGGAAGGTGGTGCGCTGGTGGCACGGCTGCCCCGCCAGCCCGGCCGCCAGGACCATGAATACCAGCATCTGTTCGCCGGCGAGATCGAGTCTGTTGCCGAAGAAGTCAGCGGCGTACAGCGCGCCGCACCGGTCCGTCAGGACCGCGTCCAGCAGCTGGAAGATCGGGTGCAGAGGCTTGAAGACGTGCTGCGGTCGCTGGCGGACCGGCTGGGGGAGGAAATCGACCTGGGTGATCCCCCGGCGCCGGAGCAGGAATCATCTATCTGATGTTCGTTCAGGGGCCTGTCGGCACCCCATTGGATTGCATCTGTCATCCGTTGGCTTCAGAGTGCGCATCGTCTGCCGTTCTGATGCGCAAGTGGAATTGATGCAGTGAATTGATCTATTGAATTGACGAGTAAACATGGACTATCAGGCCATATTGAATGAGATTGTCGATGAAGCCCGCGCCTTTCTTGGTGAGGGGAGGGTGGCGTCCTATATCCCTGCGCTCGCGAATGTCGACCCTCGCAAGCTCGGCGTCGCGATCGAAACAGTCAATGGAGAGCAGTTCGCCGTGGGAGATGCGACGGAACGGTTCTCCATTCAGAGTATTTCAAAGGTGTTCAATCTCGTTCTGGGTATCAGGGTGGCGGGTGACGACTTGTGGCAAAGAGTCGGAGTAGAGCCGTCGGGCAATCGGTTTAATTCGCTGGTTCAGCTTGAGTATGAGAATGGCATACCCAGAAATCCCTTCATCAACGCAGGGGCGCTGGTGGTCACCGATGTCCTGCTGTCGCATCTGAGAGAACCCAACGCCGAGATGTTGAGCTTTGTGGAAAGCCTTCGCTGCTCCAGCATCTACTACGATGAGGAAGTGGCCGTATCAGAGCGGGAGACCGGGTTCACCAACGTTGCGCTGGTCAATTTCATGAAGGCCCACGGCAATATTTCGAACAGTGTCGATGACGTGCTGAACGTGTATTTCCATCAGTGTTCGATCGAGATGTCCTGTGAGGGGCTGGCGCGATCATTTCTGTTCCTTGCCAATGGTGGTGTGGTTCCAGGTAGCGGCGAACGTATTCTGACGAGTAGCCAGACCAAGCGCGTCAATGCCATCATGCTGACCTGCGGCTTTTACGATGAGGCCGGTCAGTTTGCCTATCGAGTCGGCTTGCCTGGCAAGAGCGGTGTGGGCGGTGGCATCGTTGCGGTGATTCCGGATGTGCTGTCGATCGCCGTCTGGAGTCCGGAGTTGAATCCCCGGGGTAATTCCCTGGTGGGGATTCATGTTCTCGAACAGTTCACGACACTCACTGGAATGTCTATTTTTTGATGATGAGACTCCTGAACATGAAACGTGAGCAAGTCTTCAAGCTCGTTGCCGGTCTGTGGTTGGTCCTCGTGCTGGTATCACTGTCGCCCGCAATGGCACAGGAAGCGGTCACCAAACCGATAGATCCGGTTTCAGCGGCGCGCAATGAGGCGCTGGCCAAGGCCGTGGCAGGTTCCTGGTCTGCTGCCATGGGCACCGAGTGGATCAAACTGAAACTGGACCCCGACCTGCAATACGAATTGAACGGGAACAGGGGCCGGTATGAGGTTGAACCCTCCGCGTTGATACTTCACGGTACTGATGGGCTGGAGAGCCGCTATGGTGTGAAGTTGCCGGTCGTCAATGGCGTATCCGGGCAGCAGCTTGAGCTAGCCGGGGCGGACCTGCCGCAGCCGCTGCTGTTCACTCGCGAACGGGAAGTGACGGACTACACGGCCAGCATGCTGTCGATCTCTCCGGAAGACCTGCGAGCCAAGGCAACCCGCATCCTGGTGGTCTCCGTCATCGTACTGCTGGCCTGGGTCCTGACCTGGATCTTGAAGGAAATGAGCGAGTTTCTGATCTTTTCCAATCGCGGTCCGTTGCGGCTGATCTATGCCAGTCACAAGCACCGCACCCGCACCATTCACTCGTTGATCATCAATGTTCTCAAATACGTGGTTTATTTCACGGCCCTGGGGCTGATCCTGACGGAGTTCGGCGTCAACTATACGGCCTATCTGGCTTCCCTGTCGGTGATCGGGCTTGCCATCGGCTTTGGCTCACAGGGCCTGGTGCAGGATATGGTAACCGGGTTCTTCGTGATCTTTGAAAGCCAGTACGATGTCGGGGATATGGTGGAGATATCGGGCCAGACCGGCATCGTCGAGGAACTGGGGCTGCGGATGACCCGCATCCGTAACTACCTGGGCCAGCGCGTGGTGATACCCAATCGAAATATTGCGACCGTGGGCAAGTTCCATAAGGGCGCCCAGCATGTCACCGTCGATGTGGCCACCAGGGAAGAATCGGACGCGGAGGTGATCACCACCATCGAGCTGCTGGTCGGTGAACTCGCCCGGGAGTTTCCCGGCGTGGTAATCGGCGCGCCGGGAGTGCCAGAGCCTCTGACACTGGAGACCGGCGAGCACTTCGTTCGGGTGACCTTCGATATCTGGCCCCAGCAGACCTGGCTGATTGATCAGCAGTTGCTGCCGCGAATCCGGGAGCAGTTCAAGGCAAGGGGCCTCGATATTCCGTCAGACCGGATCGTCCCCTTCTACCACAGGCGCGAACAGGTATTTTCCCCGGATGCCATCTCTGCCTTTCGTTACATTACCGGAAGCCCCAACGATTAGAGCAGGGTGGCGGCCGGCGTGGTGGCCGATAGGGCTGGCAACGGGCCCCAGGGCAGGTCACAAGCCATTTCCTTGATCTCGCGCTTGATTCGTCGTGAACTGGTAGGCCGGCCCCTGCAGGGAGGGGTGGCGGTATCATCTAGCGATGCGTAGCCCAGTAATTCCTGGGATCGGACTTGTACCTGTACCGACGCCGCGGATGCGGGAGGGGGTCCTGTACTCGCAACGTCCAACCCAGCAATTTGGCGAGCATCTCGGATTGAATGTCCGCATGGTCTGGCCGGTTGAAGAGGTTGTCGAGTTCAACCGGGTCCTGCGCCAGGTTATAGAGTTGCCCGTGCTCCTGCATGTCGAATATCAGCTTCCAGTCGCCGCTTCGCAGCGCGCGCATGGTCCCACTCTGTGAACAGCCGTTCAGTTCGTCGAAGCCGATGGCAGCATGCAGGCCATCGTCCGATGGATCAAAGTTATCTTCAGCAGTGTAGTGGAGTCCGCCGAATCCCTGCTCCACGTAGGCACTCTCGAATTCCTCTTGCGGATAGTCTTGCCCCGTCAACAATGGCCAGAGGCTACGTCCCTGAACGCCACGGGGAAGCGGCACTCCGATCGCCTCACAGATTGTGGGCATGACGTCCGCCGTCGAGATGTGTGCCGGATGGGGTTCGTCGGACGCGTGTACGTCCGGTCCAACGACCAGAAATGGAATTCGTGCAAGCACCTCCGGGAGTTCTGCCCCCTTTCGCACCAGGCCGTATTCGCCAACGTAATCCGCGTGATCAGATAGAAAGATCACGATGGTATTGTCCCGGAGGCTTCTTGCTTCCAGAAATTCGAAGAAGCGGCCAACCTGGTCATCGATGAGTCGAAGCATGCCCAGGTAGTTGGAGCGCACGCGAGGGAGTTGTTCCGCGTAGTCGGGGAACGCGGTTTCGCCAAGTTCCCGCAACCACTGATATTTGAATCCCTTCACGGCAAGGGCGGATTGATCAGTCAATGTGGGTGGCAAGGTTTCAGGCGGGAACATCGAAAAGTAGGGTTCGGGTACCTGATATGGATTGTGTGGTTCAGGAAACGACAACCACAGGAAGAAGGGATCATCACCAGTCTCATCAATCCAGTTTGTGGCAGCCGTCACTGCCCGGTACGGGCATTGGACTTCTACGCCATGGGGCGCGGGTTCGAAGCCTGCCCGCATTCGAAGGCTTGCCAGATACTGATCGAATTCGGCTTCTTCGGTCGACCGGTCATCACCAAGGCCGCCGTGATGCGTCAACGGAAAGAAATAGTCGATTCGGTCCGTTCCGACGTGGGAGTGGTTCTTGCCACAGAGTGCGGTTTTGTAACCCTGTTCGCGCATGACTTCATACAGGTCCTGCTCGTAGAAGACGTCTTCGTGGTTGTGATTGGTGCGGGCACGCGTCGCGCTGGGATAACGACCCGTCAGCATGCTCACCCGGGCTGGCAGACACACGGGCATCGTCGTGTAGGCCTTGTCAAACCACTGCCCCTGTCTGGCAAGCCCGTCAAGAAAGGGCGTCGTGTCGAGTTCGAACCCTTCACGGGCTGAGACATCCGCCCGTTGCTGATCTGTCATGATGATGACGACGTTCGGTTTGTCGGCCATCCAACTTGCCTCTCGCGTTTCAAAGGAGGGACCATTCCAGTCCGGCGTCGTGTTACTCACTGACCTTTGGTGCCATGAGAATAAATCACACCTGGACTCGAGCAGCCAGGTCCATCGATGCGCTCAAGGTTCGCAAAGCACACCGACCCAACCTTGCAGATGACCAGTGCTTTTCGGAAGATCATGGCTGACAGTCGTAGCAACGAGAGGCATCTTTGCCCCTCAATCACCTCTCCAGCTGACAGGCAAAACAATGGGTCTTTTCCTGGTGCGGGTCAAGTACTGCAATGTCACGATGTTTGCCAGTGCGGGTACCAGGACCCCGCTGATCTTCTATTGCTGCCTTATCGTGCTGACAATGTCCCATAGCACCTGGGTACGCATCCTGATCCGAAGCAATGCCCTCAGGTCTTGACTGCTCCGAAATCCCAGGCTTGAACCTGGAGCGCGGGAGGTGTGTGCGCTGCGTTTCAACGTCAGGCCTGCATGCCCGATTCGTTTTCAGCTATAGTTCTGAATCCTGTTGAGAGACTGGTCATCATCATGGATCGGAAATTCTGGCGCGCGTGGGGCGCCATAAGAGAATCCAACGTTGAACTCTTCGAATCAATTCTATCGGAGCACCCGTCACTTGCTATAGAGCGCTCGAGTGTCGGGCATCCAACGCTGATGCAGGCGCTCGTACTGGACGCAGTCGAGGCGGAACCGGAAGTGCAGCTGACAATGGCGCGCAAGCTCAGGTCGTACAACGCTCCGGTGGACGAGCCATTGATTTCAGCCGGCAGTCTCGGAAACACGCTGCTGGCCGAATTCCTGGTGGGGGAGGGTGCGGCCATTGATGGAGTAGAGGAGATCATGCGGGGTTGGTCGGTGGTTGAGGAAGCCCTCTACTGGCAGAACCTGCAAACGGCCAAACGCATGATTGAACTCGGAGCCTCGATCAGGAATCTTCGCGTGGCAGCAGGCATCGGTGACCTTACCGCGGTGGCCGGCTTTTTCGATAGTGACGGCCGCCTCCGCTCGAACGCCGGTGATACGAATTTCCCATTCTGCATGGGCCAGCCAGAACAGGTTGTCACTGACGCGCAGGCCGTCATCGACAACGCGCTTGTCTACGCCGCTTCATCAGGTCACCGGGATGTCGCCTCCTACCTGCTTGAGCGCGACGCTGAGGTGAACGCAATACCGCTCGGCTTCCACGTCAGAGGCAGCGCCCTGCACTTTGCGGCGATGAATGGTCGGGAAGCGATGTGTGAATTGCTGCTCGATGCGGGTGCAAATGCGGCCCAACCGGACCTTTCCGAAGAAAAACGTCCGGCCTCGGCGTGGGCGGCATACGGTGGCTACCCGTCACT
>JAQBUI010000094.1 GCA_027624035.1 Pseudomonadota bacterium
GTACATACTGGTCGAGCCACTCGGCGATGCCTGCTTCCTGCCGCAATGAGCCAAAATCCACAGCGTCAGCCAACGTCTGGGTCTTCAGGAAGTAGGCATCAGCAATCTCAAACACGCGGGTATTGCTCATCCCCAGGGTGTTTTCTATCACCGGCAAGCTGCCAACGTGCCGCCTGATTTCAGCAGGAAGCAACAGCTTGATCATTGGATAATTGGGGTCAGGGTCAAATTTACATTTGTAAATTTGACCCTGACCCCAATTCCTCCATCTTGTGGATATGGCTTGTCAGCCCCGGGACAAACTCCTGGACCTCAAGCACGGCAAGCAGCACGGCGTTGTAGAACAACTGAAACGGAATCTGCGCTTTGGGCGAGTTGAAGTAGCCGGTGGTGAAGGCCGCGACCAGGTCGTATTCCGGCACCACAAAGATCGTCTGCCCACCGTTGCCCCTTGCCACCAGAACCGTGACTTCCTTATCAGGATATTTCGCGGGAATCAGCCACCACAGATAGCCATAGCTCACGCCGTGCAATGTCGCCTGTTGACTCATGGCGGCGTGCAACCACGCGGCGCTCACAAGCTGCCGGTGACCCCATCGACCACCCCCAGACACCAGCATACCAAGCTTGATCATCGCCTGCGGAGTCAGCTCGATGTGCCCACCGGTATCCAACTTGCTACCCCTGTCGAAAGTGGCCCAACGGTAATTGCGGATGCCAAGCGGCTCGAACAGCGCCTTGTCTGCAAACGCCTCAAAACCTGAGGTCGCGACATCAAGTACTTCGCCAAGTGCGACCACCCCTCCTGTACAGTAGCTGGTTTGCTCGCCAGGCAGGCGGACGGCCTTGAGTGCAAGAAAATAGGCGACCCAATCTCGCTTGCGATACATCCGGTCTTCCTGACCTTTGGATGATCGGTCTTGATCGTCACAGTCCAACCCGGCTGACATGGTCAGCAGATGACGAACGGAAATATCACGCTTGTCACTGACCCGTGGATACTCCCTGGCGAGGTAGCCCATCATTGGATCCTCAATCGTGAGCAACCCCCGATCAACCGCGATGCCGGTCAGCAGCGAGGTAATACTCTTTGTTGCTGATCTCAGGTCGTGGGTTGTGTGCCGGTCATACCCATTGTAGTAGTGCTCCACGATCAGGTGGCCGTGGCGCGCCACCAGAATACTGTGCAGCTTGTGGTCCTTGCGCTGAGCAACCTGATCGATCATGTTGGTGATCAGGGCCGCATCGAGCGATGCCGCTGCGAAGTCCATAGTTGGCAGCGGGTCATCCTGACGAGCCTTGGCAGCGACACAGTTCGAGTACACGGCTACCCAGCAGAGTATCCAGCAGAGGATAAAGAACCAGTTCACAAGCAGTGATTGTATCAGACGGCCAGCCTGCCGGGACCAGACACGACAACGGCATCGGCAGCACGGTAGCTTGAACACATATATGCCCCGGCCGACGCGGGGCACATGCCCCCGAGAAATTCATCGATATATAATCCGGACACTTTACGTGCTACAGAGCCGTCAGCGTCCCGGGTCGGGCACGCCGTTGTCGTGCCGGGAAGTTTTCCGGACGGCACCGTGTGCGGCAGAACTTCCATGAAAGAACCGGACAGATGATGTGTTACTTACATCCCGAATCGAATTGCTGACCTTGACTGAATGTGAGCGAATTCCTAGTATCTGCTCTCTCGGATGCAGTCTCTGGGCCATCCCTTTTCCCTTTGGACTTCCCCCGGGCAGGCCTATCTCGCTATGAGCCGTCAGCGTCCCGGGTCGGGCACGCCGTTGTCGTGCCGGGAAGTTTTCCGGACGGCACCGTGTGCGGCAGAACTTCCGTGAAAGAGGAGCAGTTAATTGAGTACAGATCATTCTCAGGTGGCAGACAGGATATTGGGGTCAGAGTCGAATTTACATTTGTAAATTCGACTCTGACCCTGACCTGTCCATGCGTGTCCTGCTATACGGAGACCTCAATCCAGCGACTATCCCCGGGTTCAAGAAGATCCGCACCTTGCTCGAGGCCAATGACTTCGCCAGTGCCGATGTGCGCAAGGTCGGCAACGGCCTGTATCGGGCACGACTCAATATCCGGGACCGCCTGCTGTTCACTCTGCGAACCTACCAGGGAAATCAGTGCGTGCTGGTACTGGAGCATATTCGTAACCATGCCTATGATCGGTCACGGTTTATTGGTGGCGCCCACATCGATGAGGACCGCATCCCGGTATTGACCGAAACGCCCGCCGACGACGCATCCAGGGAAGAACTGGTTTACCTGCATCCGTCGCGGGAGCGATTCCACCTGCTGGACAAGGTGCTCTCCTTCGACGACGACCAGCAGGCCATTTACGAAACGCCGGCTCCGCTGGTTGTGGTCGGCTCAGCCGGTAGTGGCAAGACTGCCCTGACCCTTGAGAAAATGAAACAGTACTCCGGCGACGTTCTCTATGTGAGCCTGTCACCCTACCTTGTACAGAACGCCCGGAATCTCTATTTCGCCAATGGTTACGACAACGATGCACAACAGGTCGACTTCCTGTCTTTCGAGGAATTCCTGGAGACCATCCATGTACCCGAAGGGCGAGAAGTCACCCAGCGAGATGTCCAAAGGTGGTTTGCACGACACCGCCAGTCTTCCGGTCTGCGCGATAGCCATCAGTTGTTCGAGGAGTTTCGCGGGGTCATCACCGGGCCATTCTCGGATCACGGGCACCGCACCCGGGACGAATACCTGCAACTCGGCATCAAGCAGTCCATCTTCCTCGACGAGGAGCGACCCAAAGTCTACGAACTGTTCGAAAAGTACGTCGCTTTTCTTGACCAGGAAACACTATACGACGCCAATCTTGTGTCCCATGCCTATCGCGAACGCATCGAACCGCGATACGACTTCGTGGTGGTCGATGAAGTCCAGGACATCACCACCATCCAGCTCTACCTGCTGCTGAAGTCGCTCCGAAGACCGGCTGCGTTTCTGTTGAGCGGCGACTCGAACCAGATCGTGCATCCCAATTTTTTCTCCTGGGCAAACGTCAAGTCACTGTTCTTTCAAAAGCAGGAACTGGTTAGTGACGATGAGATTATCCGCTTCCTGTCTGCCAATTATCGCAACGCACCACTGGTCACCGAGGTTGCCAACCGGGTGTTGAAGCTCAAGCACGCACGCTTTGGCTCGGTGGACAGGGAAAGCCACTACCTGGTTAGAAGCACCGGAAGCCAGCGTGGTCGGCTACAACTGCTGCCGAACGATCCCGCCGTCATGCGCGATCTCGATGCGCGCACTTCACGATCAACCCGGTTCGCGGTGATTGTGATGCATCCCGAGCAAAAGACAGAGGCATCTCAGCGCTTCTCCACCCCGTTGGTGTTCTCTGTCCAGGAAGCAAAGGGCCTGGAATACGACAGCGTGATCCTGTACAACTTTGTCGGAGGTGAAACGGCAGCGTTTCGCGAGATCGCGTCCGGCGTTGATCCGAGCGAGCTCGACCGCTCTGAACTCGTCTTTGGACGCAGCCGGGACAAGCGCGACAAGTCACTCGAAATCTACAAGTTCTTCATCAATGCCCTGTATGTGGCGATCACCCGTGCGGTCCACAACCTTTACATCATCGAACCCGATCACCAGCACCCGGCACTGCGACTCCTGGAGCTGGATCAGTTCACAGGGGACCTCGATGTCGACCGGGAGACTTCCACCAGCGAAGACTGGCAGCGTGAAGCACGCAAGCTGGAACTACAGGGAAAGCAGGACCAGGCGGAGGCCATCCGCGAGCGTGTGCTCGAACAGACCGCAGTTCCCTGGACACCCCTGGACCGTGCGGCATTTTCTGCCCTGGGTGACCGGCTTGCCAGGGACCAGCACAAAAAGGTGCAACTTCAGGCATTCGAATACGCCATCATTTATCATCATCGTCCGACCATCAATCAGCTTGCGAACGGCGGATTCAAGCCCGCACAGCGCGACGAGAAGCTGGCCTACAAACAGCTCAACCGAAGTCATTTCATGATCTACGACCTCGCCAATACAGGCGCCGTGTTTCGCGACGTGGAAAAGTACGGCATTGACCATCGCACCCGGTTCAACCTCACCCCGTTGATGATCGCAGCGCGTCTCGGCAAGGCGTCTCTGGTTCGCGACCTGATCGATCGTGGCGCGGACATTGGCCTGCATGCAAACAATGGCTTCATCGCGCTGCACTTCGCGCTTGAACAGGCACTGCTGGACCCGACGTTCGCACGCAACCGACTGCCGGAAATCTACTCCCTGCTCGAACCGGATCATGTCGACGTTGAAATCGACGCCAGGCTGACTCGGCTGGATAAGCGCTCGATGGAGTCGGTGCTTGTACACCTGATGCTAACAATGTTTTATCGTCACCTGCCTCGGCTGGTGACGCACCATCATCAGATGTACAACGCGCCATTTCTGACCGAGATGGCCCAATGCCTGCCTGACAGCGTCCTGCCCGAGCGGAGAAAAAAGCGCCCGTATCTCTCCTCCATCTTGTCCAAGAACGAACTTGAACGGGACGATCCGTACAATCGGCGGCTGTTTCTACGGATGCGACACGGCCATTATGTGCTGAACCCGGGCATGAAGCTGCGCTGGGGAGATCGCTGGCAGCCCCTGCATCAACTGTTTCCCCTGGAGGATCTTGATATTGAGCCACCGACACTCGGCCCTGCCATGAGTCGGTCGGATCGGAACCGATTCGGAGCTCAGATGAGCCAGATATACCGGGATCAGTTGGACTACTTCTGTGCGTTCATCCGCGAGCAGATCTGAGTTCGATCCAGGCACTGGATCGAACTCAACCTGGATTGGCAATGAAGGCCCAGACCCGCTGCACAAAGCTATGCGTCGTGTTGAGCTTTCTGGCCAGACTCCTCCGGTTCGACAATGGTTGGCCGCCGGATGCGTACCTGGATACGGCTGTCGATTGCCGCATAAGGTGCCCGGCTCAAGGTCTGGGAGAGACCGGATTGACCGTGGCTCAATAGGAGCCCTCAGCGTGCCCGGGTCGGGCACGCCGTTGTCGTGCCGGGAAGTTTTCCGGACGGCACAGCGTGCGGTCAGAACTTCCATGAAAGATGTGATATCGAAGCTCTGTGTTCCCTGATGGATCAGTGGCATTCGCGCAATATAGGGTGAACTCTCGATTCACGGGCCTTGACGGTATGTGAGCGAGTTCCTAGTATCCGCGTTCTCAGACGTTCTCTGAGCAATTCCTTTTCCCTATTGTCGTCCCTGTGGCGGCCTATCTCGCTATGAGAGGAGCAGTCAATTGAGTACAGATCACCCTCAGAGGGCATATACAACATCTCTTGATACGAAGGACGACTCACTGGAGGTCGTCGGCGGCAAGGGCCGGTCCCTCTCCAAAATGGCCAACGCTGGCTTTCATGTGCCGGGCGGTTTTCAGGTCACCACGGCGGCCTATCGCGGCTTTGTCGCCGATAACCATCTGCAGCAACAGATTCTGAATTTCGCCAGACCTGCGGTGGTGGAAGGAAGAGCGTCTTTTGAACAGTCCTCGGTGAATATCCAAAACCTTTTCGCGGATATTGACCTTCCGGCACCCATCACAGATGAGATCCGCTCGGCCTATCGCAACCTCAAAGGTGAACCATCCGTTGCCGTTCGTTCATCAGCCAATGCCGAAGATCTACCGGGGCTGTCATTTGCTGGCCAGCAGGAAACCTATCTCAACGTAAAAGGTGCCGATGCGGTTGTCACCGCTGTAAAGAACTGTTGGGCTTCCCTGTGGACAGCGCAGGCGATCAGCTATCGGCATCGCAACGGTATTGACCAGGCCTCTGTCGCGATGGCTGTTGTGGTTCAGATCATGGTGCCGTCAGAGGTCTCTGGCATCCTGTTCACCGCAAACCCCGCCACCGGGGAGCGAAATGAAATCATCATCAATGCCAGCTTTGGTCTGGGCGAGGCTGTTGTCAGTGGTCAGGTGACCCCGGACACCTACATCATCGACAAGACCAACCGAACAGTGAAAGAAACCATGATCGGGCCGAAGGAACAGAAGATTGTCTCTGCTGGCCAGCAGGGCGTCAGGATGGAGGACGTATCGGCCGCAGAACGGGAACAGTCTTCGCTATCAGGCGACATGCTCATCGAGTTGATCGATACGGCGCTCAGAATTGAACAGCTGTACGACGGGTTGCCGCAGGATATTGAGTGGGCGTTCTCTGGTGGCCAGCTGCACCTGCTGCAATCTCGCCCTATTACGAATCTTCCGGTACAGCCGATCGAGGTAGAGTGGATCCCAACACCGCCGGCGAAGACTCTGGTTCGGCGTCAGATCGTAGAGAACATGCCGGACCCGGTTTGCCCGTTGTTTGAACAGCTCTACCTGACAGAGGGTCTGGAAATGCCACGCAAGGACAGAAGCGTGATGGTGGGTGGCGGGCCATTGTTTGTCACGATGAATGGCTATGCCTACCAGCGTGCTGACTGGCCTCAACTTCAGCCGAAAAAGGACCAGGAATCCAGGGAGGTGACGGAGGCGGACCTTGAAGGGCAGGAACAAAAGGCAGCCGAGGCCGCCCAGATGGCGAAGGTACGGCAGGAGACGATCGCCCAGCAGGAACAGAGCGACATGGCGTTGATGGTAGCGGACCTGTCCCCGGAAGATCGCAACGCATTCCGCGAATTTGCGGCATCGCAGAACATCGATGACTTTGCCCATCAGGTCACGATGCCAAAGACCGAGACCTCGGTGTATATGTTTGCCAGCAAGACTGACTTCAATGACCGGCAGCTGGCTGAATGGCACAACGAGACGATGCCACGCCTCAAGGGAATTGGCGAGAAATGGGCCAGACTGGATTTGACCACAGCCACCGATGAGGAACTGCTGGCCGGCATTCGAGAGATGGGCAACGAAGAGGGCAATTACTGGTCCAGCAATGCGAGCCATACCTTTGGTGTGGCCAAGTCCACCGATTCACATTTGCAGGACTTTCTTCAACTCCACCTGCCCGACCACAACTTCATCAGCGGGCAGTTTCTGTCCGGCATCAAGTCAAAGACGATGCAGGCCAATGCAGACCTGTTCGAGATCGCCAAACTGGTTCGGACCAGCGAGGAGCTGACTTACCTCGTGATCGTCACGCCGGCCCAGTTCCTGATGGCGGCACTGCGCGAGCATGCGGACGCAGCAGCGGTGGTGGAGGGCATCGATCGGTATCTCAACACCTATGGACACCAGGGCTACAGTATGGATTTTGTCGAGCCAACCCAGGTGGAAGACCCGTCTGCACTGTTTGCTACCATCAAGGCGATGGTTCAGGACAAGGACTACGACCCGAAGAACCAGGAGATCAAGGCAAAGGCCATCCGTGACCAGAAGTTTGCCGAGGTATCTGAGCTCTTGTCCGGGCTCGAGTACTGGCAGTTCCGTTATCGGTGGTGGCTGGCAGCGAAGTACAACTATATTCGCGAAGAGGTGGCGTTCTACTTTGGTTACACCTGGAAGGTGCTGCGCCCGATGGCAACTGAACTGGGGCGCCGCATGGTCGCAGCAGGAACGTTCCAGATGCCGGAAGACACCTATTTTCTGGTAACCGATGAGCTGGACACGGCCATCGCGGCTCGCAAATCCGGTAAGGCATTGCCAGAACTGGGCAGGCTGGCGGCACAGCGCCGCGAACTCAGGGAGGCCCGCAAGCGCCACCATCCACCCGGCACCGTCCCGGAAGAAGCAAGCAACGTACCCGGCATCAAATTCAAGGAGACCCAGATCAAGAACGATGATAGCAGCGACACGATGCGTGGTTTCGCAGTCAGTTCCGGGCGGGTCACCGCGCCAGCCAGCGTCATTCTCGGTGCCGCCGATTTCGACAAGATGGTTCCCGGTTCGATCCTGGTTTCACCGCTGACGACGCCCGCCTGGACGCAGCTCTTCGCTCACGCCGTTGGCCTAGTGACCGATATGGGGAGCATTCTGGCCCATGGTTCGATCGTCGCCCGTGAATATGGCATCCCGGCAGTATTGGGAGTGGGGAACGGTACCAAGCGCATCGAACACGGGCAGATGATCTCCATTGATGGAGATGCCGGTACGGTCGTGATTCACGAGCGGGTCGAGGAATCCGCATAGCCAGCGATATATCTGTATATCTGGGGTCAGAGTCGAATTTACAAATGTAAATTCGACTCTGACCCCAATTCTTCAGGTCTTGCGCTTGCGGCGACGTTTTTTGGGACTGCTGGCCCCCCTGGGGTATCGGGGCAGCTTGCCTGACTGCAGGTAACGATGAATGCTCTCCTGGCTGCGGATTTTTACACTCTTGCCGCCCGCCGCCATCTTGTTTGACTGATGCTCATCAAGGATTCGGGCCTTGACGTTATCGTGCCACTGCTGGTCCAGTATGTCCTGTAGCATCTTGCTGGCATCAGCGTCATACACCGGGGTCAGCACTTCGACCCGATAGTCCAGGTTGCGGGTCATCAGATCAGCAGAGCCAATGAAATACCTCGGTTGGCCACGATTGTAGAACGCGTACACCCGGGCATGCTCCAGAAAGCGGTCGACAATGCTGATACCTCGAATGTTGTCCGACGTACCGGCGACGCCGGGCAGCAAGGTACACATCCCGCGGATGATCAGCCGAACTTCGACACCGGCGCTGCTGGCTTCGTAAAGTTTCATCACCATTTCCCTGTCGGCGAGGTTGTTGCACTTCAGGGTCATGGACGCCGGATAGCCGTCGCGAGCGTTGGCGATTTCATGGTCCATCATTGTATACAGCCCTGAGCGACTGCTATGTGGCGATACCAGCAGATGCTGGTAGCCCGGCCGCTTGTAGTTGAAGCGCAGGAAATCAAAGACGTTGAACACGTCTCTGCCGATCTCCTGGTTATAGGTCAGCAGGCTAAGGTCCGTGTACAGGTTGGCGGTTTTTTCGTTGAAATTGCCGGTTCCGATGTGGCTGTAGTATGCGATGTTGCCTGCCTCCTCCCGCTCGATCAGGATCAGCTTGCTGTGCACCTTCAGGCCCGCGACACCAAACATCACCTCAATGCCGAAGTCCGCCAGACGCTCGGCCCAGTTGATGTTGGCCTTTTCATCAAAGCGTGCCTGCAACTCGACCACCGCCAGAACCCGCTTTCCATTGTGGACTGCATTAACGAGAGCATCACAGACGCGGGAGTTGCCAGCCACCCGATACAGGCAAATCCGGATGCTTTTTACCTCGGGGTCCAGGGCCGCCGTCTTAAGCAAGTTGATGATGTAGTCGAAGGAGTGGTAGGGGTAGTACAGCAGCACGTCCTTCTCGCGGATCTTCTCGAAAAGACTGCCTTCGGCTTCCAATCGCTTCAGGGGGACATGTGCGAGCGGTCGGTACTCCAGGTACCTGGGGCCGACATTGGGAAAATCCATGAAATCCTTGGAATTGTGGTAACGACCACCAGAGATCAGGCTATCGTATTTACGCACGTTGAAATGTTTGGTCAGGAACCGCAGCAGGCGGTCGGGCATCGCCGCGTCGTAAACGAAGCGTACGGCTTCTGCCTTCTGGCGTCGCTTCAGGCTGATCTCCATCTTCTCTATCAGACTGTCCGATATGCCTGTATCGATCTCCAACTCCGCATCCCGGGAGAATTTGATTGTGTAAGCGGATGAACTATCGACCTTGATGACACCACGGAACACCCTGGCCATACAGAAGCGAATGATATTGTCGAGCGCGATGAAGACCTTTCCGTTCTTCCCCTTCTTCCTTGGGATTTCGATGAATCGGGATACCCGGTCAGTAGGAACCTCGACCAGCGCATAGCGATGTTTCCCTGCAGCAACGATATCCACCGCAAGGTAGATGGATTCATCAGTAAGATTCGGCATCGACTGCCCATCGAAGAGCAAGATTGGCTCTAACTCTGGCAGCACATGCTGGCGAAAGAACTGCAGCACGTAATCGGCCTGCTGGGGATCGAGCTGCTTCTCGTTGATCATGTAGATCTTGCGCTTACGCAGCTCTACCAGCAGTTGGCCATAGATTCGATCAAACTCGGCCTGCAGTTCTACGACCCGGGTCTGGATCATCTCCAGCAGGTCTTTGTATTGCTGCCGAGTGCCGCCCGTGGACAATGACAGCAGGCGCCTCACTTCCGCCACCCGCACCCGGAAAAACTCATCCATGTTGTTGGAAAAAATGCCAAGGTAGCGCAGCCGCTGGATAATCGGAATCTCCGGGTCCGAAGCCTCCTGAAGTACGCGCGCGTTAAAAGACAGCCAGCTGATCTCACGCGGCATGAACTGATTTCCGAGATCGCCAAGCCGCTGGTTCAGTGGGTTTGGTGACTCCTCACTTGTGATCATAGGCTCAACTGAAGCCACAATACTCGCTTCCTCTACCGCCACTGTGTTCGATGATCATAGAAGAATTGGGGTCAGAGTAGAATTTAGATTTGTAAATTCGACTCTGACCCTAATTTTAGGGGAGGAGCGTGCGGGCGTTGCGGAACAGGCGCATCCAGGGGCTGTCCTGCTGCCAGTCAGGTGGATGCCAGGAATTCTGGACGGTTCGATAGACCCGTTCGGGATGGGGCATCATGGCGGTGAAGCGGCCATCGGTGGTGGTCACCGCCGTAATCCCCATCGGGGACCCGTTGGGGTTCTCTGGATAGTGCTCGGTGGCATTCAGGCGATGATCAATAAAACGCAGCGGAATCAGGCCATCGTTGATCAGGTTCGCCGCGTCCGCGGCGGAGACCTCAGCCCTGCCCTCTCCGTGGGAGACTGCAATGGGCATATGTGAACCTGCCATGCCAGCCAGAAGCAGCGAGTGGCTTTCCTGTACCTGCACCAGGGACAACCTCGCTTCAAACTGCTCCGATGCGTTGGTCACGAAGCGGGGCCAGTCTTGCGCGCCGGGAATCAGCGACTTCAACGCCGCCAGCATCTGGCAACCGTTACACACACCAAGACCAAAAGTGTCTGTTCGGTCAAAAAATCCCGCAAACACATCTCTGGCGCGGGTGTTGAACAGGATCGATTTCGCCCAGCCTTCGCCGGCACCCAGCACGTCACCATAGGAGAATCCGCCACAGGCAGCGAGCCCTGCGAACCCGGCGAGGTCCACCTGCCCGGACAGAATCTCGCTCATGTGTACGTCCACCGCACGGAAACCGGCGCGGGTAAACGCCGCCGCCATTTCCACCTGACTGTTGACGCCCTGTTCCCGAAGAATGCAGATGGCTGGACGCACGCCGGTGGCGATCATCGGTGCTGCAACGTCATCTTCCGGGTTGAATGTGAGTTGCGCCGTGAGGCCGGGGTCATCGTCGTCAGCAATTCGTTCGAACTCCTGATCGGCGCATTCGGGATTGTCACGAAGACGCTGAATCCGATAGCTGGTTTCGCTCCAGCGCTGCTGCAGACTCGCCCGGGCCATGGTGTAGATCAATCTGCCCCCGGACGACACTGCCAACTGTTGATCCGGGGACGGGCTGGCGATGACCCTTGCCTGGATTCCGGCGACATTGAAACGCTCGCACACCCGCCCGGCTGCACCGGCGGCGACCTGCAGTACGCACCCAAGCTCCTCGTTGAACAGAAACGGGACTGGATCAGCATCATCCGGCAGCACAATCGAAAGCCCGGACCTGGCAGCGAACGCCATCTCCGCCAGGGTCGTAAAGAGCCCACCGTCCGATCGATCATGGTAGGCCAGTATGTCCCGCCGCATCTCTGCATCCTGCATCAGGGCGAAGAAGGCGCGCAGCCGCTCGGGTGCATCAACATCCGGCACTTCCAACCCGATCTCATTCTGACATTGCAGCAGAATCGACCCACCGAGCCGCTCACGCCCGTGTGCCAGATCGACCAGTATAAGAGCGGCCTGCTCATCGCGACTGATTTGAGGCGTCAGCGTTGCCCGGATATCACTCACCGGCGCAAATGCAGAAATGATCAAAGACAGCGGCGAGGTAACCGAATGTGACGCCGCGCCTTCTTCCCATGAGGTCTTCATGGACATGGAGTCCTTGCCGACTGGTATGGCAATGCCAAGCGCCGGACACAGGTCAAGGCCAACCGCCGCGACCGTCCGATACAGGTTGGCGTCCTCTCCGGGATGGCCTACCGCTGCCATCCAGTTTGCCGACAGCCGAATGTCCTCAATGTTTCCGATTCTCGCGGCGACGATGTTGCAGATCGCCTCCGCCACAGCCATGCGTCCGGAAGCCGGGGCGTCAATCAATGCCGATGGGGTACGTTCGCCCATGGCCATGGCCTCGCCCGTGACCGCAAGATAACCGCTGGCCGAAACGGCCACGTCCGACACCGGTGTCTGCCACGGTCCGACCATCTGATCCCTCGCGACCAGCCCTCCTACTGTACGATCACCAATAGTGATCAGAAAGTTCTTGCCGGCCACCGTCGGATGGCCCAGCACCCGGTCCACCGCCAGTGCCAGATCAGGCAATTTCGACATCTCAAGAACCGGCTCACGGTATACCGCATCCTTGTGCAGCTTCGGCGTCTTGCCGAACAGCACGTCCATGGGCAGGTCCACCGGTGTCTCCGGCAGAAGTCGGTCGGTCACCGTCAACTGTTTCTCGCCCCGGGCCCGGCCGACCACAGCATAGGGGCAGCGTTCCCTGGCACAGATAGCCCGAAAGCGATCGAGATCAGCTTCTGATACCGCGAGCACATAACGCTCCTGAGCCTCATTGCACCAGATCTCCAGCGGACTCATGCCGGGTTCATCGTTGGGAATATCTCGCAGTTCAAACAGGCCCCCGACGCCACCATCCTTGACCAGTTCCGGCAGGCCATTGGACAAGCCTCCGGCCCCCACGTCATGTATAAACCGGATGGGGTTGGCCTCACCCAGTTGCCAGCATTGATCAATCACTTCCTGGCAGCGGTGCTGGATCTCCGGATTGCCACGCTGCACGCTGGCAAAGTCCAGGTCCGCATCGCTGCTGCCGGTCGCCATGGACGAGGCCGCACCTCCACCCAGCCCGATCAGCATGGCAGGGCCGCCCAGCACGATCAGCGCCGAACCGGGCTCGATCGGTTGCTGATCCACGTGGGACGCCCGGATATTGCCCAGCCCTCCGGCGATCATGATGGGCTTGTGATATCCCCGCACTTCATCGCCTACCATCATTTCAAAGCTGCGGAAATATCCGCAGAGATTCGGCCGGCCGAATTCATTGTTGAAGGCGGCACCACCGATGGGCCCGTGGATCATGATGTCCAGCGCCGAGGCAATCCGGTCCGGCCGCCCGTGGTCCACTTCCCAGGATTCGAGATGCCCCGGGATTCTGAGATTCGATACGGTGTAACCGGTGAGCCCTACCTTGGGTTTCGAGCCGCGGCCCACCGCACCCTCATCCCTGATCTCGCCGCCAGAACCGGTCGCCGCACCCGGGAAGGGGGCAATGGCGGTGGGATGGTTGTGGGTCTCTACCTTCATCAGAATATGGATGTCCTCGCGGCTGAACCCATATTCCCGGCTCGCCGGGTCCGGATAGAAGCGTTCGCCCGGCCAGCCCTCGATCACCGATGCGTTGTCCTCATACGCCGACAGGATGCCGCGGCCATTGGCCATCTCAAAGGTATTACGAATCATGTCCATGAGGCTGCGGGTCTGGGGCTCACCATCCACCGTCCAGCTTGCCCCGAACGTCTTGTGCCGACAGTGTTCAGAGTTGGCCTGGGCAAACATCATCAGTTCGACGTCGGTCGGGTCCCGGCCAAGACGACGAAACGCCTCGACCAGGTAGTCAATTTCGTCGGGGGCAAGCGCCATGCCCAGCGTTCGGTTTGCCTCGTCGAGCGCAGCGGCCCCTTCACGCAGTACCGGTAACGTCCTGAGGGACGCCGGTTCCGTGTCACGGAACAACATCGAGGCATCCAGGTCTGAAAGGACCGACTCTGTCATGCGGTCATGGATCGCGGCATCGATGGCTTCAACCTGCACCTCGCTCAACAGGCCCTGGTGATAGAGCGAGTACTCGATGCCGCGCTCAATCCGCCGGACCTGCCCAAGACCACAGATCTTTGCGATATCCGTGGCCTTGGAACTCCAGGGGGAAATCGTCCCGGGCCGCGGCACCACGAGCCGCACCAGAGGCGTGCCCGGAAGCGTCGCGCCAGCTTCGGGGCGACCGGGCCCATAGTCGAGCAAGCTGATGAGCACACCACGTTCTGCATCCGTCAGGTCATCGACAAGCTCGACAAAGTGGATAAAACGCGCGGCGATCTCGAGCCCGCCAATGGAGAGATCGGCCAGCAGCTTCCGAATTCGAAACGGGGACAGCGCGGGAGAACCCGGTAATGTCAGCACAAGGCGTCTCCAGGACAATGAATGAGGACCGGCATCAGGCGCGCCGCCGGCGAAAAAATTCAGACATCAGCGCGCCACACTGCTCGCCGCAAAGACCCGCCTGGTAGTGAACTCGATGGTTCACCGACGGATTGTCGAGCGTCTGCAGAGTCGATACCACCGCGCCCCCTCTGGGCTCCCTGGCACCGAAGTACAGCCTCGCCACACGGGCATGGATCAGTGCACCGGCGCACATCGTGCAGGGCTCAATGGTCACGTATACATCGGTTCCGACCAGCCGGTGATTACCCAGCCTTGCCGCAGCGTCCCGCAATGCCACGATTTCCGCATGGGCCGTAGGGTCAGCACGGGTCAGGGTCTGATTGAACCCTTCACCGATGATCTGATCATTCAGCACCACGACGGCGCCAACAGGTACCTCACCCTCCCTCGCGGCTTGCTCGGCCAGCGCATAGGCGGCGTGCATGAATCGCGCCTCCCCTACCGGTACTTGCTCCGCTTCCACAGCTGTTGTACTCCTATGCGGTTGAGATAGGTCCACTTTCGTCGACCAATAACAATGGCTTGCATGTCGATCCAGGCGGCATGTGATCAAAACCATGTTCAGAAAATGCTTCATAAAGACTTGGCAAGATTGCCAGTTGAACGCTGCCACACAACCCCGGCCACTTAATGTTCAGACTGCCAGACCTCCAGTTCTTCAGGTCAAATCGTCGGTAAGCCAGTCTTCAATCGTGGGCGGACATCGGCTCATTGCCTGATTGCCAGCCGCGCGGCCGTGATTATCCCACCTTGATACCATTTGGTTAAGTCCGACAGCACCAGAAGCTCGATTTTCCGGGGCTCGCTTGCCCAATCGAGACCATTGCTGGTGATTCACCTTGGCAACGTGCCTGAGTCCTCTCAGCTTGCGCCCCCTTGGGCAGGTAGTTCAGCACGTTCTGACTCTTGTGCATCCAGCAGCGCTGGGGCCTGGTCTCCGGCCCGCCCGGTGCGCGGTGCGCTCCTGCAACAACTGAATTTTCAGCTATGCCGTCAGCAACACCATGTTGTCCCGCCTGCTCATCGGGTGCCGGATTGCCTCCTTGGTGATGTTCACTTCCAGCGCCACTTGCGCGATTTCCAGTATGCCAGTATCAATATGGTAGCCCCCACGCGCCCTCAGCCAATCCAGTACCTCCGCCAGATGCCAGATCGAGGCGCTACCTTCGTGAACCGGCATGGGGAACATCCCCCGATGGGCCAACATGAGCTTGCGCATCGCCTGCCGGGAAACCCCCACAATATCGGCCACATCCGTCAGCCCGACAAGGTCGGGGGAAGCCTCAATAAGGCGCGCGGAAGGTATAGCGTTTTTGACATCGGCCAGGGCAGTGCGAACTGCTTCCTCGGCGCTGTCTGCCTCGCGGGAGAATTCCAGCGCCAAACGCCCGGGCTGCCCTACACCAACGAGGGCGTCATCACAACCAGCGGCGCCCAGTCGTTCGACGAGTGCGTCCAAATCGCTGTCGTGGTCAGCCAATTGGCACTTCAGCGTAAAAACATATTCCATAGCTTAATCCTCCGACTCCGTATCGTCCCGGCGCTGGTGAGTGGAGCACTTGTCCACCACCCTGCTCAGAGCTCGTGCATGACTGCCGGGATTTCTCGGCGTGCTCCACACACTGGCGATACAGAACTCACCACAGCGGCACTCATCGTCATTGTAGGCAGTAGATCTTGCCCCAGGCATGACCACCACCCACCTCGACTCGCCAACCCTCCTCTTCCGCATGCTTCAACTTCCTTCTTCGGAACGAGTCATTCCTTGCCTCCAGTATGGGGATGGCATCCAAGGTTGTCGAATGACAACCTTGGATTACAGAAAGCGTTCCATGGACAACACTCCACCCAGACGACCGCAAGCCAACAATCACCATGCTCAGGGTGCCCACACCGGTGCCTTCAGTGCCCAGTGCCGGCACCGACATGCTTTCCGGCATCAGTGACGGAATGAGAAAGGGAGTTAGAGGTCGAAGCTATGCTTCAAAGCGAACGTTCGACACATCACTGGTCCGCGTTCTATATGCCCCGATCCCCCAGCAGCGGGAACATTAAATGGCACTTAATTTCTCTGAAGAGATTCTATGATCGGGCATTCTGGCACGTCGTCACCAGAGCAACTCGCCGAGAGTGTACGTAGCGTTCTCTCCATCTTTTTTAGATCAGAAATCTTTGTCTGAATGTCCCGAAGATGCTCGTCAGCGATGCCCTTCACTCGCTCGCAAGACACTTGCTGACCATCCACGAGCGATAACAAGCCACGGATTTCATCAAGCGAAAAGCCCATCTCCCGGCACCGTCGAATGAAACTCAGTCGTTGAAAATCCTTCTCCTGATAGATCCGATGGCCTCCCGCACTGCGATCAGGATTGGGGAGCAATGATATTTTCTCGTAGTAACGGATCGTCTCAGAATGGACACCGCTCCGGCGCGCGAGGACACCTCTCGAAAGCTGCTGTGGTGACGGCATTTTCTCCTTGAACCTGTAGTGGCTACAGGAACTATGATAGTGACATCGTTAACTCATACAAGGTGCAGATTGAGCAAGGTGCAGATTGAGCGTTAGCGGTCATTCCAGACCGTTATTGACGGCGGAGATATAAGTCTGATCGCATCGGTGCGTCAGCATACTTTTGTTGCCAGATTCGCGGTGTGAGCGACGCAATATCGCTCTCCGGGTGCAAG
>JAQBUI010000168.1 GCA_027624035.1 Pseudomonadota bacterium
GGTGATTGACGGGGCAGACGCGCTGGTGGTGGTGACCGAATGGCGTGAATTCAAGCAGCCGGACTTCAGGCTACTCTCCAGAACGCTCAAGGCGCAGATCATATTTGACGGGCGCAACATCTATAACCCGGCGCGGGTGGCGGATTATGGTCTTCGCTACGTCGGCATCGGTCGCAGTTCCGAGTTGTTCGGGGCAGCCTGAGATGCGGGTGCTGGTCACGGGGATAGCAGGGTTCATCGGCTTTCACGTGGCAAGCGCCCTGATGCGGCGCGGCGATGATGTTATTGGTCTCGATAATTTGTCGCCCTATTACGACGTGACGCTCAAGCAGGCGCGCCTGGCGGTACTGGAGAAGGAGGCGGGGAGCCTCAAGTTTGAGCCAGTGGATATTCTAGACGACGTGGCGCTGGCGAGCTTTTGTCGCGAAACGAAGCCGGAAGCGATCATTCACCTCGCGGCCCAGGCGGGGGTTCGCTATTCCATTGAGCAGCCTAAAGACGTCATCAACATCAACGTGGTCGGGTTCACCAATATCCTCGAACAGGCGAAGCAACTGGGTGTTTCCCATCTGGTCTACGCCTCATCCAGTTCGGTCTATGGCAGCAATAGAAAGACACCGTTCAGCGTCGATGACAATGTGGACCATCCGATTTCGATGTATGCAGCGTCCAAGAAAGCAAATGAGCTGATGGCACACACCTACAGTCACCTGTTCGGACTACCCACCACGGGCCTGCGGTTCTTCACGGTCTACGGGCCCTGGGGGCGACCGGACATGTCGGCCTTTCTGTTCACCAGGGCGATATTCGAGGGTACGACGATCAAGCTTTTCAATCACGGTCAGCACCAACGGGACTTCACCTATATTGATGATATCGTCGGCGGCGTCATACGGGTGCTGGACGGGCCACCAAAGGCGAGTGAAGAGTCTGCGCCCTACCGTGTGTATAACATTGGCAATAATCGGCCGGTTGAATTGATGTACTACGTGGAACTGATTGAACAGGCCGTCGGTAAAAAGGCGAAGACCGAACTGCTGCCGATGCAACCCGGCGATGTGCAAGCCACGTACGCCGACATTGATGCCCTGATCCGGGATCATGGCTATCGACCGGATACGCCGATTGAGAAAGGTATTGCCCGTTTTGTTGAGTGGTACCGGGATTATTACCAGAGTTAACGTACGAGTTTGATCAGAACCATCGGCCTTGAGCAGACGCCTTGCCCTGCAGCCGATATAATCCCACGCTGATCTCAGGAACGCTAAACCATGTCCGTCCTAATCCTCGGTGCCAAAGGCCAACTGGGCCAGGCGCTGAAATCTGTCCAGCCGGCTGAAGAGTCTGTCATCTATGCCGATATTGAAGAGTGTGATTTGACGCAATCCGATGCGGTGTCCACGTATCTTCACGCCATTTGCCCGGATTACGTGGTCAACTGTGCTGCCTATACGGCGGTAGACAAAGCAGAGTCTGATCGGGAACTCTGCTATCGGATTAACCGCGACGCGGTTCAGAATATCGCCGATGGCCTGACTCTGCTGGCTAAAGACAAGCCCGGGCTCGTGCCCCGCTTGATTCACATCTCCACTGACTTTGTGTTTGACGGCACCAGCAAGCGCCCTTATCTGCCTGGGGATGAGCCCGGGCCGGTCAGTGTCTATGGCAGCAGCAAACTGGCCGGGGAGATGGCAGCGCTGACGACGATGCCGGAACAGGTGATGATCATTCGCACCGCCTGGCTCTACTACACCGAGGGCGCCAATTTCGTTCACACCATGCTGCGACTGATGGCAGAGAAGCCCGAACTCAGCGTCGTCGACGACCAGCGCGGCTCGCCGACCTTCGCCCGTAGCCTGGCGAGCGCCATTTGGAAGGCGATCACCCGGGACCGCTTTATTCCGGGTATCTATCACTGGACCGATGCGGGTGAGGTGACCTGGTGTGAGTTTGCCCGCGCCATTCAGGCCGAAGCGGTCGAGCGGGGTTTACTGACCAGGGAGATTCCCGTCCACGGCATTACCACGGACGAGTACCCGACTGCCGCCAGCCGGCCCGCATTCAGCGTACTGGACACCCGCAAACTGGAACAACTGGTGGGTTGGAGCACGACGCCCTGGCGCCAGAACCTGGGCATCATGCTGGATGAAGTCAAAGCAAACCAGAACTGAACGCAACCGAGCAACCTATGATTCAAACTCGATATGTCAGCCCCCATGACCGGGAAGCCTTACTGGTGGCCTCAAGAGATTATCCTTCCTGGGATCTGACGCCGCAGCAGACCTGCGATCTGGAACTGATCGCAAATGGGGCATTTTTTCCATTGACCGGATTCATGACACAAGGTGAGGCGAGCCAGGTCGAGCGTACCAACCTCTGGCGGAATCAGTTTTTTCCAGTTCCTGTTGTTCTGGATGTTACGAGCGCGTTCGCGGAAACCGTTCACGTTGACGATGATGTTGCCCTCAGAGACCAGGAAGGGGTACTCGTTGCAATTCTGCGAATATCAGAGAAGTTCCCCGCCAACAACATTGCCGACATCATTGGCCCCGACAGCAATGAAGTATGCCTTGCGGGCGAAGTTACCGGTGTTGAGGCACCAATCCACCATGACTTTCAGCGGATACGACTCTCGCCACTGG
>JAQBUI010000169.1 GCA_027624035.1 Pseudomonadota bacterium
TTCTTACCTGCCGGGCATGGCGATCATGGCGGCGTTGAAGGCCGGTGGCATGCCTGTGTCAGGCACGCCGTTATCCTTCCCGGAAGCAGCTCGGACTGCAGAGCGTGGTCGGGACGAACACGGGAAGTCCGCAACGGTTGTCAGCAGCCCGGCAATTGCAATGTATGGGCAAACGGAATAACCCGATGAGATGGCTGAGGTTGACGCTCCTGTCCCTGTGGTGGCTGGCCGCTGGGCCCGCCCGAGCGGAGTCCTGGTTCGAGGTGACGCCCGGAGACCACCCGGTGCAGGTCAATACCAGCGGCATCGTGGTCTCGACCGAAGTGCAGCGCTTCGGGCCGCCACCGAACAGGGACTGGCAGACATCAATAACCCAGTTAGTCGCAGAGGGTGCGCGGGTCAGAAAGGGTGACATTCTGGCCCGCTTCGATGGCAGCAATCTGGATGATCGGGTACGTGACATAACCGGAGAGCTAGGGCGCATCAGAGGTGAGTTGGCGGCGATGATCGAGACCCAGATTCGGGAGGTCGAGGATGAAAAAGTAGCGGTTGCTGCTGCAGAAAGCGCTGCCGACAAGGCGAATCGTAAGGCAGAGCAGCCGCCGGAGCTGATTGCTGGCATCGAGTATCAGAAGCTCGTTGAGAACAAGCGGATCGCCAATCTGTTGTGGGAGGCGGCCATTGATCGTCAGCAAATCAGTCGCCGGGTGCGCGAGGCCAGGCGCCAGGAGCGCGAGATGCGAATCGAGCAGCTTGAGCTCCGGCTGCAGGCGGCCAGGGAGGAACTCGACGGTTTCACCATCCGGGCACCCGGGCCGGGCCTTGCCATCGTCGGAACCGACCCCGGCGGCAGCAAGCTTGATGTCAACACCATGGTGCACCCTGGGATTGTCGTGGTTGAACTCGTTAATGATGAGCGTCTTGCGGTGGCCGCCGAGATTCCGGAGCACGCATCCGCCAGGGTCGCCGTGGGCCAGCGAGTACGGGTCAAGGTGGACTCAGCCGGCGGCACTGAACTGATCGGACACGTCGCCGCGGTGGCCAATACCGTTCGCAGGCAGTCGAAGGGTTCACTTGCCATGGTGCGCGACATCTCCGTCGCCCTTGAAGAGGATCATTCCCGCGTCCTGCGGGTTGGCATGTCCGTTCAGGTCACAGTGGAAGTCGAACTGCTCAATGATGTGCTGGCGATCCCCGACACGGCGTTGATCTATCGCAAGGGCGCGCCCGGGGTGATCCTGCGAGGTGGGGGATGGCAGGCGGTGCAACTCGGGGAACGGGCCGATGGCGTGTTCATCGTCGAAGGCGGGCTCAAACCCGGTCAGGAAGTCCGTCTATGACCCGCCCCAGCCTGGCGTCATTGAAACGGGTACGCCTGCCGCGTACCGAAGCAGCTGGCCGGTCTGCGGGGCACCTTGCAATCGCCTGGGCTCTGACGATATTGCTGGGGTGTGAGGGCCCTGATGCGATCATACCATTGGTGGAAGTCAAGCCTGCAGACCAGGTGATCACGGTCCAGGGGCGAGGCGAACTCATCGCCTCTGAGTCAATCCCGATCACACTACCCGATGACGTCAGAATGTGGTTCAACATTGCGTGGATGATTCCCGAGTACTCGGAGGTCAGTGCCGGTGACGTCGTTGCAAGGTTCGACGACAGTCAGGTACGGGTGGACCGGGATTCAAGCCGGCTGGAGGTCACCAGCAGCGAACTTCAACTCGAAATCTACGAGCGAACCAGTGCCATCGATCGCACCCAGATCAGCCATGAGGCAGACCGTGTTGTGGGTGAAGTGGATATTGCACAGAACTTTGTTGAAGTGGATCCGATGTTGTTTTCACGCAACGAGATCATCGATGCGCTCGGAGACCTCGATTATCTGGGCGTGGAGGGAGCCTATTATGAATGGCAGGCCGATACCCATCTGCGTCGGACCGACGCCGAGCGTGATCGCATTGCGGCAGGCCGCCGGGCCAGTGAACTGAAGCTGGAAAAACAGGATGCCGCGCTCGAAATGATGGAACTGCGAAGCCCCGAGGCAGGCACTTTCGTCTACGCCAGAACGCCCTGGGGTCAGAAGCTGACCCGGGGCCAGCAGATCTTCGCTGGCCGACCCGTTGGATTCCTGCCGGTACGTGGCAAGGTCAGGGCCCGGGTTTTTGTCGCAGAGACCGAGGCCGTTGACCTTGAAGTGGGCCAGAGCGTTCAGGTCCGGCTTGATTCGGCGGTGGTGGAGCAGTTTCCGGCGACGGTGGTCAGCGTCTCACCGGTGGCCATGCCGCGACATCGGGAAGATCCCCAGAAGTATTTCGTGGTAGAGGCAGAACTCGCGGTCGTCGAACCCGACCTGATGCGAGTCGGCAGCAGTCTAACCGCGACCATCAGGACAGGCGTCGTGGAGGGTGCGCTGCTGGTTCCCCAGCAGGCCGTGTTCTTTGACCAGGATGTGCCCTTTGTCTATGTGATCGGTGTGAATGGCGTCGAGCGTCGGCCGGTCAGTATTGGTCGCAGGGGACCTAACCGGGTGGAAATCACGCATGGACTGGTGCCGGGTGATCGTGTGAGTGTCGTTGTCCCGACAGCGGGAGCAGGTTGATGCAATCCCCCCTCG
>JAQBUI010000170.1 GCA_027624035.1 Pseudomonadota bacterium
ATGTCGAGATAGGCGCCAGCCCCGGTTCCCTCCAGCGTGACCGCTTCATCTGCCTTGCCGGTGTGCAGTGACCCGGCATCGTCTGCTGGCGCAACCGATACCGTGGTAATCCCCAGTTCCGCCGCCGCCCGCATGATGCGGATGGCTATTTCTCCTCGATTCGCTACCAGCAGTTTCATTGATTCTCTTCCGTTGTTCGGTGCATGGTTCGGTACATGGTTCGGTACATTGTTCGGTGCGTTGTTCGGTACATTGTTCGATACATTGTTTGGTGCATGATTCGGTACATAGCCAACTGCATGGTTCGGACCATGGTTCGATGGCTGAAAGGCTCGAGCCCGTGGCAGATGCGGTCAGTGTTCATCGAGCGGCCATCACCATGTGTCCACGTTCGGTCGTTTCTTTTTGGTGCGCGGCGCCACCGGCGGCAAGCTGCTGAGGCCCTGGGCGATCCAGGCACGGGTGTCTGCGGGGTCGATGACGTCATCGATGCCGTAGCTGGTGCCACCCGAGTTCACGGCCCGGGCCCGATCTACGAACTCGGCAACCCTTTGTTCGTACAGCTGTTGACGCTGCCCCGGGTCCTCGATGGCGTTCAGTTCGTCCCGAAACATCAGCTGAACCCGGCCATCTATGGTCATATCGGCAAACTCTGCCGTTGGCCAGGCCACCGTGAAAAAGGGCGTCAGTGAGCTGCCACCGCACATGGCGCGAACGCCCATACCATAAGCCTTGCGCAACACCACGCCGAACATCGGCGTCGTCAGGTTAGCACCGGTCACAAATAGCCTGGCGCAATGTCGCAGCAGACCTGCTCGTTCGAATTCCGGGCCCACCATGACTCCCGGGCAGTCCATGAGCGACAGCACCGGTATGTCAAAGGTGTCGCACAACTGCAGGAATCGGGCGGCCTTGTCCGATGCGTCACTGTCGATGGCGCCGGACAGATGATGCGGATTGTTGGCGATCAGTCCCATCGGACGACCCTCGACCCGAATGAAGGCGGTGATGATGCCGATGCCGAAGGCCTCCCGGATTTCCAGGATTGAATCCTCATCGGCGATGGTGGCAATGACCTCCCGCATGTCGTACATCTCGCTGCGGGTCTCCGGAACGATGTGACGCAGCGACCGTTGATCCGGCGCCTCCCACTGCTCGACCCGGCCCTGAAAATAGGACAGGTATTTCTTCGCGGTTTCGATGGCCTGCTCATCATCCTTGACCAGAATGTCGACCACCCCGTTGGGTACCTGAAAGGACATGGGGCCGACTTCTTCCGGGGTGTAGATCCCAAGACCGCCACCCTCGATCATGGCCGGCCCGCCAAGGCCGATGGTCGAGTTTTCTGCTGCAATGATGACGTCGCAGGAGGCCAGCATGACTGTATTGCCGGCGAAACAGCGGCCGGAATTGACGCCAACCAGCGGCACGAGGCCGCTCAGTTCGCACAGCTGAGTGAACGTATAGGAGTCGATGGGCACGCCGCCACCACCGCGGCCAGCGATGTCGACCGCGCCTTCCTTGCTCATCCGTGTCGTTGCCACTTCAGTACTGCTGCGGCGTTCCGGCTCACCCCCACTGATGCCGGGACGCCCGCCGCCGCCCTCGGCAAACAGAATCAGCGGCAGACGAAACCGCTGGGCCAGTTCGTACATCCGGTCCTGTTTGTAATGTCCCCGCCCGCCCTGGGTGCCGGCGACTACCATGTAGTCGTAGTGAACGATCACGGCCCTTGAATCCTGCTCCTTGAACAGATGGCCGTTGACATGGCCAATGCCCATTACCAGTCCGTCTGCCTGGGTAGTCTCCCGCAGCCATTGCTGTTTCTGCCAGCTGGCTGCCGTGACCAGTGGTCCGTATTCCCGAAACGTGCCATCGAACAGGTGCTCGATGTTCTCCTGTGGACTGCGCTGTTTGCGCTCATGACGTTTGGCGATCTTCTCGGCCCGGAACGCATCTTTGGTGAAAGCACGACGCTCATGTACCAGCGCCAGGTCGTCCCGTATGAGGTCCGGATCGATTGATGCGAGCCTGTGGACCGACGGCGCGGCGACGTCGGCTTCGGTCATTCGGATCAGGGGCTCACCGGCACGGATGTGGGTGCCGGGCGAGGTCAGCACCGCTTCGACGATGCCGCTGCGGTTCGCGGTCACGACGTGGTGCAGTTCCAACGATTCAATCGTCGCGACAGGATGCCCGACGGCCATCTCGTCGCCTTCCGCGACATCCAGTGAAATCACGGTGCCCGGCACTGGTGCTGGCAGAATGATGGGCCCGGCCGGTTTGACCACTTTCGCGGCGCTCGCCTTGACCTTCTGGTCATGATTGAACAGGGCCAGTGGGTCACGGCTGTTTTCCACCCGGGCGCCGGCGTAGCCATCTTCTGGTTCGTCGCTGACGTCTTTGCGCACACCACCGGCGGGCTCGGTGAAGCGCCTGTGTTGCACTTCTGGCCTGGCGAGGCTGGCCATCTCCTGGTCAATAAACCGGGTGTGGATCTTGCCGCGGGCAAAGTCTTCATGCCCGAGGATCGTCTGCAGAAAACC
>JAQBUI010000171.1 GCA_027624035.1 Pseudomonadota bacterium
CCCGGCCATGGACCGTCTGTACCGGAACAACGGTAATGGTACATTCAGTGACGTCACCGCGGCAGCGGGTATGAATCGCGGCTTTGGTAACGGCCTCGGTGCCGTGGCGGATGATTTCAACGGCGACGGCCTGCTCGACATCTTTGTCGCCAACGATCGTACACTGGATCAGCTCTGGATCAATAAGGGGGGTATGGTATTTGCTGACGAGGCGGATCTGTGGGGCTGCGCCGTGGATGATAACGGCATTGCCAAGGCGGGGATGGGGGTCGCGGCGCGGGATATCGACCATGATCTGGACCCGGACCTGCTGGTGGTGAATTTTGAAACGGAAACCGACTCACTGTATCTGAACGAGGGGCGCTACTTCGTCGATGCCACCGCCCAGGCCGGCATCGCTGTGGCCAGCCGTCGCAGAACCCGTTTCGGGGTCGCCCTCGAGGACTTTGACAATGACGGGGTGGTTGACCTTTATGAAGTCAACGGCAAGGTCGACGGGGACCCGGCGTCGGTGGAGGATGTTTTCGCGGAACCCAATGCGCTGTTCAAGGGCTCGCTGCAGGAAGGGAAAGTGCGGTTTTCGGAAGTCAGACCCTATGGTGGGGTGGCACCGGCCGCGCCGCAGACCAGTCGAGCTCTGGTGGTGGGTGACGTGGATGACGACGGCGGGCTGGACCTGCTGATAGTCAATCGGGATGGCCCGGTACACCTGTTGATGAACCGGGTCGCTCGTGGACATTGGGTCCGGCTGAGCCTTGGCGACCCTTCAGGCGCTGCCACCCTGGGCGCCAGCGTTCGCGGCCTGGTGAATGGCACACCGCGGCAGCAGCGCGTGAGGCAGGGCTATAGCTATCTGGCTTCCCATGATTCACGGCCTCACTTTGGCCTTGGAACGTCGACGGTGATGGAGCAGGTCCGGGTGACCTGGCCCGATGGGTCCACCGAGGCTTTTGGCTCATACGGGCCCGAAAGCCGGGCTGAGCTGGTCAAGGGTGCCGGTCAACCCGTCAGGTGATTCGGTATTTCAAGTCTGACCCTCCGGACTGGTATTTCCCCGGGTCCCCCGAATTGGGAAAAAGTGTAGAGTTTTTAATGGTTTAACGCTCTTCGTCTTTTTCTCGTGTTTTTGTTTGACTTTGCGTGCGGCGGTGACGTACATTTCTTGACATGCTGGGCGTTGTGCCCAGACGTGAATAACAATTACCTAAACACTATGTTAGGGGGATGAACATGCAAAAAGCGGTAAGGCGCAATGTCCTTTTGTCGCTGTCTCTATCCTTATGTTTCTCCGGCGGTAGCGCAATTGCGGCGTCGAGTGATGAGGATGGCGAGGCGATAGAAGAGATCATCGTCACTGGTTCCTATATCCGGAGGGACAATTTTGACCTCCCTTCGCCGATATCGGTCACCACTGAAGTTGACCTGGAGCTGGCTGGTACTGCCGATCTCGGCGACGTGATCTTCGACCAGACTTTCCAATCCGGTGTGAACGCGAATGCGACACCGTTTGAAGGTCTGGGTGCGGATGACCAGCAATGGAATATGGGTCAGGAGGTCTGGGCTAACCTGCGCGGACTCGGGACCCGGGCCACCATGACCATGATGGACAGCCACCGGTTGCCTGCAGACACCAATACCTGGGGTCGTCGGGCGGGGGTTGACATCAACGGTACCTACCCAACCATCGCAGTTGGCCGGATCGAGACCATTCTCGACGGCGCCTCTGCACTGTACGGTGCTGAAGCCGTCGGTGGTGTGATCAACCTGATCCCGAAGAAAGATTTCGAGGGTCTGGAGATCAGCTACGACGTGCAGCAGGCATTTGATAACGGCGCACCCACTACCAACCTCAGCCTGCTGGCGGGTATTCAGGGTGAGCGAGGCGGTGCCATTTTCGCCATCGAACTGCGTGACCAGGAGCGGATGCGCTATACGGATCGTCCGGAATATATCCTGACGGCCGCTGATCCCTGGGCGCAGACACGGTTTACGCCGTGGTGGCATGATGCTGGATCTCGTAGTAGTCCGGGCGACTTTACCGTACCCGTGCGTAACGCGAACGGTGACCTGCAGCCGCAGTCCTGGCAGGCAGAGAACGTCACCACCAATATCATCGGTTATAAAGCAACCGGTGGTGTACTGGGCATCGGCCTTGCCGATCCCGGTTGTGGATACGGTTTTGCCGGTGGACACAACAGCTGGGGCGGCATACGTCAGACATCAGAGCACATTCCCCACAATCCGCCGTTCAATATTCCGGAAGGTAGTGATGGATTCCGCAGCGGCCATTCGGCCTATACGGATCTGAACAAGCCGGGCAACTTCCTGAATGGCGCGCTGCACCCGCACAGCCTGGGTCTGACTTCCTGGGATGATGATCACAACTGCATCATGTCCGTGTCCGACTTCCAGGACCTGCAGGCCGAATCCGACGCCAACAAGGGTATGGCTTACTTTGAGTACGAGTTCAACGATTACCTGAAGTTCAGAGGTGAGATCGTGGTCTCGCTGAATGACTACAACACCCGTGACGTGACCTCAGGT
>JAQBUI010000095.1 GCA_027624035.1 Pseudomonadota bacterium
CCTTGTCGCAAAGCTGAATGCGCTGTCCCCGCTTGCCACGCTGGAACGCGGGTATGCAATCGCTACCGATCACGCGGGGCACGTGGTCACGGATGCCCGATCTGTGGCTCCTGGTGATCAGATCGAAGTTCGACTGAACAAGGGTCGTCTGGTCACTGAGGTCCGGGAAACCCATGAGGATTAGATCGCCGGTCTATCCTGGCTTGCTGCTGGCTCTGTTTATCGCCATGAGTGCCGTGGCTGCGCCATTGCCCCGGCACGACCCCGTCCCCGGAGGCATCGCCATCATCCCGGTGACCGCCGAATCACGGGTGACCTATCGCGACCGGCCGATCATGACCATCGAACACGAAGGCGAACGCTGGGCGCTGGTGGGGATTCCCCTTTCAGCAGAACCCGGCACCCATGAGCTTGTCGTATCCGGAGAAAGGATCCGGTTTGAAGTCTTGACGCGGGACTACGTGACCCAGCGACTGACCATCGCCAATCGTCGTCAGGTCAACCCATTACCAGAGGATCTCGAACGGATCGCCAGTGACCGCAGGGAAATGGACGCCGCATTTGCCAGGTTTGATGAGGCATTGCCGCCTCAGACACAGTTCCTGATGCCCGCGCAGGGGCCCCTCTCCAGTTCCTTTGGCCTGCGACGAATACTGAACGGAGAACCCCGCAATCCCCATAGCGGCCTGGATATCGCGGCGCCGGCGGGAACACCGATCATTGCCCCGGCAGGCGGGAAGGTCACTGCCACCGGAGATTACTTCTTTAACGGCAATACCGTTCTGATCGATCATGGCCAGGGGCTCATCACGATGTACTGCCACCTGAGCCGCATTGACGTCAGCCCCGGTGACCTGGTGACTGCTGGCGATCTGATTGGCGCCGTGGGCCAGACGGGCAGGGTAACCGGCCCACACCTGCACTGGAGCGTCAGCCTGAACAACGCACGAGTGAATCCCTCACTGTTTGTTCAGGACCAGGATCAGGATCAAGGGACTCCGGCCAACTAGCACCCGGCCACTCAGCCTTATACCCGCCCCAAAAAATTAGGGTCAGTGTCAAATTAAATCACCAGGGTTAACGTCGAATGATGTGGTCAGCCAATAATGAACTCAGGGGGGCCGGGATCACCCGTGAACATCGATCGTCGCAACCTCCTGCTTGCTCTGCCAGGTCACCAAATCCCGGGATCCGACATTCGCCGGTCCTCCCAGGCCCAACGACTGCATGGCCAATATTCGACACTGACCGTTGGACCCGAATTTAATTCGACTCTGACCCTATTTATTCCTGACTTAATTCGACTCTGACCCTGATTATTCAGCGGCGCTTCTTTTTGCGTTCCTGTTTTTTGACGTGGGATACGAGGCGCTTCTTGCGGGTTACCTGGCGGCGGGTCAACTGATTGCGGCGTCCCTTGAACGGGTTGTCGCTGGTCTTGAATTGAAGCCGGATGGGCGTGCCTTCCAATCCCAGCGCTGCGATGAATCGATGTTCGAGATAGCGCTGATAGCTTGCCGGAACCGAGTCTGTCTGGTTACCGTGGATCACGATAATGGGCGGGTTGGAACCGCCGAGGTGGGCGTAGCGCAACTTGATCCTTCGGCCCCGAACCATTGGCGGCTGATGTTCGATGACGGCCTGTTCCAGGATCTGGTTAACATCGGCCGTCTTGATCTTCCGGGTGGCTGAAGCGTGGGCCTGAACAATGGACTTGAACAGATTCCCTACCCCCGACCCATGCAGGGCAGAAACAAAATGCAGCTTCGCAAAGTTGATGAAGGTCAGCCGCCGCTCCAGTTCCCTCTTGATGGTCTCCCGGGCAGATGAGTCAAGGCCATCCCATTTGTTCACCACCAGCACCAGTGCCCGGCCTGCTTCCAGTACATGGCCCAACAGATGCAGGTCCTGCTCCACAACGCCCTCGCGTGCATCCATCATCACCAGCACCACATGGGCGCTCGCAATCGCGTCCAGTGTCTTGATGATCGAGAACTTCTCAATCTTCTCATTGACGCGACCACGACGCCTGACGCCCGCGGTGTCGATGATCGTGTAGGATTCGCCCTCCCGGGTGAAGGGGATATAGATACTGTCCCGGGTCGTGCCGGCTTCATCAAAGACGACCACCCTTTCCTCACCCAGAATCCGGTTGACGAGGGTGGATTTGCCAACGTTCGGCCGCCCGACCACGGCGAACCGGATCCCGGCCTCGTCGGGCACTTCTTCGGGTTCCGGGTCTGGCAGCGACGGCAGCATTCTCTCATCGACCAGATACCGTACACCGTGACCATTGGTGGCAGAGATGTACGCCGGTTCGCCGAACCCCAGAGAATGAAATTCACCGGCTATCACATCCTGGTTCAAACCATCGATCTTGTTGACAACCAGCAACACTGGTATCTGCTCCGCGGTTTCCTTGTTGGACAAAAGGTCCTGGCGGCGCAGACTGGTAGCAATGGCTTCATCGCCCGCGGTGCGGCCATCCCTTGCATCCACCATGAAGAGGATGAGGTCAGCCTCCCCCACGGCGTTCATGGCCTGCTGGGCCATGGGGGCATCGATGCCGCTCGTAACACCGGACAAGCCGCCGGTATCGACAACCAGATAGTCTCGTTCCCCGAGCGCGCCCTTGCCATACTGGCGGTCTCGGGTGAGGCCGGGAAAGCTCGCGACGAGGGCGTCACGGGACCGTGTGAGGCGGTTAAAAAGTGTAGACTTTCCGACGTTGGGTCGCCCGACCAGGGCGATGACAGGCAGCATGGATCACCTGATTTCCAGCGCTGACAGGGTGCCGCTGTTACCCATGATGTACAGACGGTTACCGGCCTCCACTGCAGGCGAATACAGACCGTCGCCGTCGATGGTCCGGCGGCCGACAAAGCGTCCATCCACCTGCGCCAGGACGTGTACGATCCCCTTGTAGTCACCCACCACCACAAAACTGCTGATGGTCACAGGCGTCGTGATTTCCCGATTCAGGAGCGCATCGTTGTCCCAGACCTGGTCGCCGTCATCGGCATCCAGCGCCGAAATCCGTGAGTCCGCATGGGCGATATAAATATTGCCAAAGCCCTCTCCCAGGCCCACTACGCTGGAGGCATCCTGGCCCCACTCGACCCGCCCGGTAGTGATGTTGAACGCGACTAGGCGACCCTGATAGCCGACCACATACAGGCGAGAACCAACGATCACCATGTTGCCGTCGATATCTACCAGCTTTTCAAGGTCCGAGCGCCCCTGGGACACCGACACCCGCTGCTCGAATGCCGCCAGCCCCGTGCGGCGATCCAGAAACGCGATACGACCACTGGCGAACGCGGCCACGATGAACTCGTTCGTTACAATCGGCGTTGCAGTACCTCGCAACGTCAGGCTTGGGACCACACTTGAATAGACCCATCGGCGCGTGCCGGTCACTGCGTCGTAGGCCGCAACCCGCCCGTCAATGGTTTGCACAACCACAATGTCCAGATCAATCTGGGGTGGCGCCAGCAATTCGCTGGTGGTGCGCGCCCGCCAGGCAAGTGAACCGTCGCTCTGATTCAGGGCCAGCACTTCGCCGGCGGCCGTCCCCATGGCAATCAGGTCGCCGCCTGCCCCCACGCCCCCTGTGACCGCATCGACATCCTTGCCAAAGGCGGCTTTGCGCTCGTCGGTGGCATAGAAATCCAGCACATCAACCTTCCAAATCTCCTTGCCGGTATCCAGTTGCATCGCTCTCACCGAACCGCCGGCGGCTGCCGCAAAGATACGCCCCCCGGAAACCGCTGGCACCAGGCGAATCGCCTTGTCTTTGGCACCGCGGCCAATTTTCTTGCTCCAGACGGTGCGAATATCCACCTCGGCATTGATGGACTTCAGGTCCCGGGGCTTACCTTCATCTGACCGGTCCTTTTTGAATACGCTGCAGCCGCCCAGCACCAGGGTCGCCGCCAGAATCCAGACGAGTCGATGCATGATCACTATGATGCCGCTGCCTGACCGGACAGGTCATCCAGCTTCATCTTCAGGAAGGGCCTGGTCTGCCCGGCGGGTAGTGCATTGAAGGCCCGCTGATAGGCGGCATGGGCCGCGGCGGCGTCGCCCTTCTGGAACAGAAGGTCACCGCGCAGCTCATCCCAGGATGCCTCATAGCCGGCGGCTCCGGGCGCGTTATCGAGTACAGCCAGTGCCTCATCCACCCGTTCCTGGGCGCCGAGCACCCGTGCCAGCCGCATTCTGGCCACGGGCTCAAGCAGCTCGCTGACATCGTTATCCAGCATCCAGCGCAATTCCGCCTCGGCGACCTCAAGTTCGCCCTTGTCGACCGCCACCTTCGCCAGATGCAGGGCACCAAAGTGTGCGTAAGCGGAATCGCCATGTTCGGTCTTCAGCCGATCTCCGATTGCGCGGATCGACGCCAGAACCTCAGTCGACAGGGTATCAATGGGTCCCGAATTCAGCGATCCGGAAAGATCCTCATACATCGCGGAGGCGTCAGCGGCCGACTGGGCAACGTTGTTCTCCCACGCCCGATAGCCAAAAACCGCTGCCAGGGCCACTACCACGGTGATCACGAGGGAATTACCGTTCTCTTTCCACCAGTTTTTCAGTACTTCGATCTGTTCTTCATCTGTTTCCGCGGCCACATCTACTCCTTGGATAGTATTGTGCTAAGCCGGGCGAAAAGATCGGTTTCCGTAACCGATTCCTGCTCGCCGGTGTCCAGCCGTTTGACGGTCACCGCACCGCTTGTGACCTCGTCTTCACCAATAATCAGCGCCACTTTCGCGCCGCTGACGTCTGCCTTTTTCAACTGACTCTTCAGCTTGCCGCCTGCACAGTGGACCACGATTCGCGCCCCTGTCAGGCGGTCTCTCATGTTTTCAGCCAGCAATAGCGCATGATGCCGTGCCGGGTCGCCCATGGAAGCAATATAGACATCAGCAGAGGCGCTTGATTCAAAACCCGGTTCCAGCATCATCGCGAGCCGATCCAGGCCGATCGCAAAGCCGACCCCGGGCGTCGGCCGACCACCAATCTGCTCTACCAGACCGTCGTAACGCCCGCCCCCGCAAACCGTGCCCTGGGCACCCAGAGATCCGGTGACCCACTCGAATACGGTCCTGTTGTAGTAATCGAGGCCGCGCACGATATACGGATTTACGCGATAGGGCAATTGTGCGCGATCAAGCGTCCGCCGAAGCTCATCAAAGTGCTCCCTGGACGCCTCATCAAGGTAATCGGACAGCATCGGGGCATCGGCCAGCAGTGCTCTGGTCCCGGGCACCTTGGAGTCGAGTATCCGCAGCGGATTCGTCTGCAGACGGCGCTGGCTGTCCTCATCCAGATCGTCCCGCATGCCGGAAAGGTAGCTCACCAGCGCTTCTCGATAGGCAGCCCGGGATTCGCCGCTGCCGAGTGAGTTCAATTCCAGTGACATCTCCCCTTCAACCCCGAGGGCCTGCCACATCCGATGGGTCATCAGCAGCAGTTCGGCATCAATGCTGGCACCCTCCATGCCAAAGCACTCCACCCCGATCTGTTCAAACTGGCGATACCGGCCCTTCTGCGGGCGTTCATAACGAAACATGGGGCCGGCATAGAAGAACCGCTGAGTCTGATTAAAGAGCAATCCATGCTCCTGGGCCATGCGTACGCAGCCTGCCGTGCCTTCCGGGCGCAGCGTCAGGCTCTCACCGCTGCGGTCATCGAAGGAATACATCTCTTTTTCGACGATATCAGTTGCCTCACCCACCAGACGGCTGAACAGATGAGTCGATTCGATCACCGGCAGCCCCAGTTCCTCATAGCCATAGCTGGCGAGAATCTCACGTAGGGTGTCTTCAATGGTGCGAAAAATCTGTTTCTGTCCGGGCAGCAGATCCTGCATGCCCCTCACGGCCTGAATTTTCAAACGCTGGTTCCTATTTGCCGCCAGCGTGCCGAATCTCACGCTGCGCTCGTTCAAGAGAAGCCCTCATGCAGACACACCCTGGCATATGCATCATTGAGCGCTTTTGATGATCAGTTGCTGCTGCGCATGCTCTTTCTCGGCGGCGCGTGCACGAATGGCCTTTTCAAGGTGATCCAGCAGGTCTTCATTGCCCGTCTTGTGGTGGGGCTTGCCATCCACATAGACGAGATTGTTTGGCGAAGCGCCGGTCAGGCCGAGGTCTGCCTCCTTGGCCTCGCCCGGGCCGTTCACAATGCACCCGATGATCGCCACATCCAGGGCGGTGGTGATGTCCTCGACCCTGCGCTCCAACTCGTTGACTGTCGAGATCACATCAAAGTTCTGCCGTGAACAACTGGGACAGGCAACCAGGTTGATGCCCTTGCTGCGCAGATGCAGTGCCTTGAGCAGGTCGAAACCCACCTTGACCTCCTCGACCGGGTCCGCGGCCAGCGAGATGCGCAGAGTGTCACCAATTCCTTCCATCAGCAGCAGCCCGAGACCCGCTGCGCTTTTCACCGTGCCGGACCGGAGCCCGCCTGCCTCGGTAATGCCCAGGTGCAATGGCTGGTCGATCTGGCTGGAGATGGCCCGATAGGCCTCGATCGCCATGAACACATCAGACGATTTCATGCTCAGCTTGAAGTTCTGGAAACCTTCCTGGTCCAGCATGTCGATATTCCTGAGGGCCGATTCCACCATGGCCGTCGCGTTAGGCTCTTTGTACTTGCGCAACAGGTCCTTGCCCAGCGACCCGGCATTGACCCCGATCCGGATCGGGATGCCCTTGTCCTTGGCGCTGGACACTACCGCCCGGACCCGGTCCCGGCTTCCGATGTTGCCCGGATTGATTCGCAGGCAGTCGACCCCGAGTTCCGCCACCCGCAGTGCAATCCTGTAGTCGAAATGAATGTCCGCCACCAACGGCACACTGACCCGCGAGCGAATCACACCGAAGGCTTCGGCCGCATCCATGGAAGGCACGGAGACCCTGACGATATCAGCACCGGCCGTCTCAAGCCGGAGGATCTGCGCCACCGTCGCGGCAACGTCTGTCGTCTCGGTATTGGTCATGCTCTGCACGGAAATCGGCGCATCACCACCCACCGGCACATTGCCCACCATGATCTGTCGTGTCTGGCGGCGCCTGATGTTGCCATCCTGTTTCATCAGCTATCGTCTCCCAGCCTGACCTTTGCGGTCTGGTCCCTCGATGTATAGCGCGCAAGGTCCACGGACGCAGAATTGAATTGAAGCGCTACCGCCGACGCCCTGCCCAGCAGAACCTCGAACGGTGGTATGCCATAGATCGTCAGCACGTCGTCCTTGCGGTTCAGATCAGCGTAGATCGACTGGCCGTCGCCGTCTTCCACCTCTATCCAGCATTCATCAGTAAAGCTGACCTCAAGCTGATCGAAACCACCGGCATCCACCGTGATATAGCGGTAGTTGCCATTTCTGGTCCGCTCGATGGTAATTTCCTTGTTTCGCCCTTCTACCTTTGAAGTGGCTCTATCCTGCGCTTCGTCCGGATCAGGATCATTCCCGCCACCGTCCCGGCCATCCGTTGCGACAGGCGCTCGCCCCTGATCGGCTGCGGCACTGGTTTCTGGCACGAGCACATTGCTGCCACCGGACGAAGCCCAGGTATCCTGGGCCACTCGAGGGACGGTAGCAGGTACCATCGCAGCCGACCGACTGTCAGCTTCCACCGCTGCATCGTCCTGACTCAAGGCCTGATCCGTGGACAGAGACCCACTATCCTCAAGCAGACGACCCACAGGGGAGCTGGAGAGCGGCATTGCATCCGGTACTGCCTGGGTTTCCACCGCAGGCGTCATGGGATCGCGGTCCTCGTCATCGTCTCCCGATGCAACAATCCACACCAGCGCACAAACCACCAGGATCACGACCAGCCCCACGAGCCCGGTTTGCAGCACCGGCCCGGTGAGGCTGGCACTGCCAACTCGCTCCTGCGTGACGTCACGCACCTCGACGCCCTGATCGTTCTGCAGGCTGGCCTCATACTGGGCCACCACTTCATCGCCCTTGAGCCCGACCACCCTGGCGTATGAACGCATATAGCCCTTGATGAAGGCGGGCTTGGGAATCTTCTCGAACTGACCTTCATCCAGATACCGGATGAAGGTGCTGGTCAGGAAAAGCTGATCAGCAACCTCCTTCTGTGACAGGCCACGCGCTTCTCTGGCGGCGACCAGCACCTCCGATACGGTGGGAGCCGGTTGTTCCGGTATCTCGTTTTCACTCGCTTCACTCATGGCCCATACCTGATTCTGTAGAGACGATACTCTTCCGAGGCAGGGAAGAGATTGCGCAGGCTGAGCTCGCAACTCGCCTTTTCATCGGCATTGGAAAAGCGGTCTGCCAGCCTCACGCACAGCCACAGGCTCTGCGCGTTGTGCTGACCCACCCGCGAGAACTGACGGTACAGGTTGGACGATTCAACGTATGCCTGCTGGTCGAACCGAATCTCGGCCAGTTCAAGCAACGCCCTGGTCTGGTTGGTATTGAGTTCAACCGCCCGCTTGAAGGCACTCTCGGCCTTGTCGCGGTCCCCCACTTTCAGATACGAGCGCCCCAGGTTCTCGAATGTCTGGGAGCGCTGGACATAGAACCGGTCTTCAGAAGCCACCTCCAACTGGACGATGGCCTCCTGATAGCGCCCCTCTGCAAACAGAAAGGCACCGTAGTTATTGCGCGCCTGGGAGAATGTCGGGTCGAGTTTGACGGCCTTCCTGTGGTGCTCCTCGGCCAGTTCAGTTTCTCCTTCCCTCTGAAACAGCAGGCCAAACGTCGTATGCGCAAGGGGCGAGTCAGGGTTGACCGCCAGCGCCTTGTTCAGGCTCTCCTTGGCCCGCTGATAATCACCGCGCACCAGATAACCGATACCAAGGTCAATCTGCTTCTTGACCACCTCGACAGGGTCCACATCCTTTTTGACCATCGTGGTCTCGGTGAGGCATCCGGACAGCAGCCCAACGACGGCGGCAATGGTCAGAGCGGCGATGATCCTGGCGAGATTCATGGCCTAGGCTCCTGCGATCTTGCGGTATCGTTCCTGGCGCCGCGTCCGATCATGAACGCTGCCCACGAGCTGGCCACAGGCAGCATCGATGTCGTCGCCCCGCGTGGTCCGAACCATGGTGGAATATCCCGCAGCCACCAGCCGTTCCTGAAAGGCGCGAACACTGATGCCGCTGGGGCGGCGATAGTTTGAGCCGGGAAACGGATTGAACGGGATCAGATTGATCTTGCAGGCAAACCCCTGCAGCAGTTCCGCCAGTTGAGCTGCATGTACGGGCTGATCGTTGACGCCGTCCAGCAGCGTGTACTCAACCGTAATCGTTCGCTTTTCGCCCAACCCGGCCAGGTATTCCCGACAGGCATCCAGCAGCTCCGCAATCGGGTATTTTCGATTGATCGGCACCAGCGTGTCACGCAGGGCATCATTGGGCGCATGCAGGGATATCGCAAGGGCGGTGTCGGTGTGGGCCGCCAGCCTTCTGATGCCAGGCACGACACCGGCCGTGGAGATCGTCACCTTGCGCTTTGAGATGCCATATCCCAGATCGTCCATCATCAGGCGCGCAGCAGGCAGGACGTTATCGAAGTTCAGCAGCGGTTCACCCATCCCCATGAATACGACGTTAGTGACCACGCGATTCCGGTCGTCCCGGGCGGCCGTCAGGGCTTTGACAGCAACCCGAACCTGGCCAATGATCTCACCGGCGCCGAGATTGCTGTTGAACCCCTGCTTGCCGGTACTGCAGAAGCTGCAGTCCAGCGCGCAACCCACCTGAGAAGACACGCAGAGAGTGCCGCGACCGGCCTCCGGAATGAACACCATCTCAAACGCACTGCCGGAACGGGCCTCAAGCAACCACTTGCGGGTGCCATCGGCCGATTGTTTCTCCTGCAGTATTCGTGGCTCACGAATCTCCGCGATCTCTGCCAGAGTGGACCGCAACGTGCGGCTGATGTCAGTCATCTCATCAAAGCTGTCGACAAACCGATGATGCAGCCACTTGAGGATTTGCTGGGCGCGATAGGGCTTCTCGCCCAGCTGAGTCAGCAGAGCTTCAAGTGCGGATCTGTCATATCCCAGAAGATCCAGTTTCTCGCCGGTGTCGGCAGTCATCTATGACTCATCTATCTACTGATTACCTGCTGCTGATGTCCTGATCCCTAAAGAAATAGGCGATCTCACGAGCGGCAGACTCGGGCGAGTCCGAGCCATGCACCGCATTGGCATCGATGGACTCGGCGAAATCGGCACGAATGGTTCCGGCGTCCGCTTCTTTCGGATTCGTGGCGCCCATAAGCTGTCGGTTCTTTGCGATGGCATCGTCCCCTTCGAGGACCTGAACCACCGACGGGCCGGATGTCATGAAGGAAACCAGATCAGCAAAGAACGGTTTGCCATCGTGTTCGGCATAAAACCCTTTGGCCCTGTCTGTTGTCAGATGTTCCATGCGCATCGCCACGACCCTGAGGCCAGCCTTTTCAAACCTCGATACGATGTCTCCAATGGCGTTCTTTGCAACGGCATCGGGCTTGATGATGGAAAGTGTTCTCTGTGTCGCCATGACAATCTTACTCCAATGGCAAAAATGAAGCGCGCTATTATAGGGGAAACGCGTTGGATTTGGGGTGGAAATACGTTTGAAGCCGGTGCCCGGCTAGGGTAACGTGCGTTCGACCTCGGCCGGGTGCCGGGCCTTCTTGTATGCAGCCCACTCGTCAGACAGTTCACGCAACCTGGACGTGGCGTTCCTGACCTCAGAAATCGCCGTATCGATGTTCTCATCGGTGGTAAACCGGCCAATCGAAAACCGGATTGAACTATGCGCCAGATCGTCGCTGAGGCCCAGCGCACGTAATACATAGGATGGCTCGATGCTTGCGGACGTACAGGCAGAACCTGTGGACACCGCCAGCAGAGGTAGTGACATGACCAGGGTCTCGCCCTCCACAAAGCCGAAACTGATGTTGATGATCCCGGGGACATGATGGGCAAGATCGCCGTTGACCTGCACTGCCTCAAGATCCTTCAGACCGTCCCATAGCTTGTTTCGAAGTCCAAGAATCCGTTCGCATTCTGTCGGCATTTCCTGGCTCGCGATGCGACAGGCCTCGCCCATGCCCACGACCTGATGGGTGGCCAGGGTACCGGAGCGCATGCCCCGCTCATGGCCCCCACCGTGAATCTGGGCCTCGATATAAACCGGCGGCTGGCGCCGGACAAACAGCGCACCAACACCCTTGGGGCCATAGATCTTGTGGCCCGAAAAAGACATCAGGTCGACTTCAAGCTCGCCGAGATCGATATCCATCTTGCCGAGGCTCTGGGCCGCATCAACGTGGAAGAAGGCACCATGAGATCTTGCGACTTTTCCAATCGCGGCAATATCGTTGACCACCCCGATCTCGTTGTTGACGTGCATGATCGATACGAGGATGGTGTCTTCCCGCATCGCACCAGCGACCATTTCTGCCGTGGTCAGGCCATCGCTGCCTGGCGTCAGGTAGGTGACTTCAAAGCCGTCTCGCTCCAGATGCTTGCAGGTGTCCAGTACGGCCTTGTGCTCGATCACCGAGGTAATGATGTGCCGACCCCGGCCGCGGTGATACTGGGCGATGCCCTTGATGGCCAGGTTATCCGACTCGGTCGCCCCCGAGGTCCAGACGATCTCTCGCGGGTCACACCTCACGAGGTCCGCGACCTGCCGGCGGGCGATCTCCACGGCTTCCTCTGCTTCCCAGCCGTACTTGTGGGATCGGCTCGCAGCATTACCGAACTTGCCCTCGGCCAGAAGACACTCGCTCATCTTCTGTGCTACTCGCGGATCAACTGGCGTGGTGGCCGCGTAATCCAGATAAATCGGCTGTTTCACTCAGAATACCTCTTGTGCTGGCAGCCGTACGGCGCCTTCGGACTGCGCGTCCTGGCGCGCAGCGACGAGTTGTACCTCTCGTTTGTCAATGATACTCGCCAGGGTGATATCACTCAAAAAACGGTGAATCTGGGCGCTGAGTTCGGACCAGAGTTCATGGGTCAGGCAGACCTCGCCAGCCTGGCAGTCGCCGCGCCCGGCGCAGCGGGTGGCATCGACGTTCTCATCGACTGAATCGATGATCGAGGCCACCGTGATATCGCCAGGCATGCCCTTGAGCTTATACCCGCCACCCGGGCCACGAACGGAAGCCACCAGATTGTGGCGCCGGAGCTTCGAGAACAACTGCTCAAGATAGGACAGGCTGATACCCTGGCGCTGGGAAATGTCAGCCAGACTGATCGGCCCCTTACCCTGATGGACAGCGAGATCCAGCATTGCAGTGACCGCGTATCGTCCCTTCGCCGTAAGTTTCATAACCCGCCTGCCAATCAATTGTCGGGAGCGCGAGTATGCAATACCTGACTTTTCTGGTCAACTATTTACCTGATGGTTTTACTCAGGTATTCAGCATCTTTCATGCCCGGTTTTGGTGGAGGTTCTGCCCCCTACTTTGTGGTCCGGGATCGACGGCGCGCCCGACTCTGGGCACGTTCAGGGCTTTCATGGAAGTTCTGGCCGCACGCTGTGCCGTCCAGAAAACTTCCCGGCACGACAATGGCGTGGCCGACCCGGGCACGCTGAGGCTCCAAAGAAACTTGAACACGGCCCATATGGTTAACAAGCCGGCAAGTTTCTCAACCCGGGTCGATCCGCATACCGGGTAGGGATGCTTTCATGGAATTTCACTCATGCGAGGTGCCACCTTGAGCACTTTCCTGCACTGCTACGGCGTATCAACCCGGGTACGCTCAGGGCTGTCCGGAATCGTCCTTGACCCGGCCCGTCCGCTGATTCACCGCGGTCAGGAAGCCGCGCAGGATGCTCACCTCCATCCGGTCCGGACGAATCCGATTGAACATGCGGCGCAGGCGGGTCATCAGCTGGCGTGGATTCTGGGGGTTGTGGAAATCAAGTTCGATCATGGTTCGTTGCAGATGATCAAACAGATGCTCAAGGTCACCGGCACTGGCAAAATCCATGTCCCATGGTTGCTCCACCTCGCCGCTGCCATCACCCGCCAGCCGCGCCTGCAGGATCTCATAGCAGATCACCTGAACGGCCATGGCGAGATTGAGTGAACTGTAGGCCTTGCCAGTTGGAATATTCACATGATACTCGCACTGCTGGAGTTCTTCATTCTTTAGCCCACGGGATTCCCGGCCAAACAGGATCGCCACCTGCTCTGCGCGGTTGTCCGCCTGCTCGGCTTTGCCGCCGCAACCCTTCGGGTCCAGCATAGGCCAGGGGATGCGACGATCCCTGGCCGAGGTACCGATCACCAACTGACAGTCTGCAATCGCCTCTTCCACTGACGCGACCACCGTCGCACTCTCGACCACATCAACCGCCGACACAGCACGATACTCGGCCTTGCGGCTGGGGAACTCCTGGGGACTGACCAGCACCAGCCGGGTGAGCCCCATGTTCTTCATCGCCCGCGCGGCCGCGCCGATATTGCCCGGATGGGTGGTTTCCACCAGCACGATGCGGATGTTGGGAAAGACAGTACCTTCGATCATCGCTGCCAGTGTATTCGAAAACAGGGTATCATGCGCGACCCCTTCATCTGACCTCCGAGCCCTCATGGAACCCATGGCCACCATTGCCCTGCGTGCGGCGCGGGAAGCCAGCCTGCACATCAGCCGGAGTTTCGACCGACCCGACCTGGTGAAGGTCTCGGAGAAAGGTCACAACGACTACGTGACCAATATCGATCGGGACGCCGAGCGGATCATCGTCGAGATCCTGCGCAAAATGTACCCAGGACACACCATCACCGGTGAAGAGGCCATCAACGATCAGATCCGTGAAGATGCGGAATACCAGTGGATCATCGATCCCATCGACGGTACCCTGAACTTCCTTCGCCAGGTACCTCACTTCTGCGTGGCGATCGCCTGCCTGCACAAGGGCAAGCTGGCACACGGAGTCATCGTCGATCCAATGCGCAACGAGGAATTCGTCGCCAGCCGGGGCAAGGGCTGCCAGTTGAACGGCCATCGCGTGCGAGTGAGCAGCAAAGATGACCTGGATGGCGCCCTGATCGCGACGGGCGGACCTGCCCCCGACCCGGCGGCCCAGGGCCGCATGTTGACCCGCATGCTGGAGGAACAGGTCAAGCTGCGTCAGCCCGGCAGCGCCTGCCTGGAACTCGCCTATGTGGCAGCCGGGCGGATGGATGGGCTGTGGATGCACAACCTCAAACCCTGGGATATGGCGGCCGGCGCACTGATGATCACAGAGGCCGGAGGCCTTATCGGTGACTTCGACGGTGGCGCCGGGTATATGCGAAGCGGCAATGTCGTAGCCGGTAACCCCAAATGCTTCAAGACCCTGGCTCCCATGGTCAGGAAGCTGCTCTGACAAATGAAGAATAAATGGGGTCATTTTCGGTTGCGAAGCCTGTCCACAAAAGATCAAGCATTTGGTCTGCGAATAGTTCAGGATTGAAGTCCTCCTGCTCCAGCAGACGGTCGGAAAATCGGTGTATGCCGAAGATGAGATATGCATGGTTGCGAACTTTCATATTTTGGCAAGATCACGACTCTCGTCTAAATTGGGGGGGTAACCGCCAACGCTTTCACGGGCGAGGTGCGGGAGACAATCGGTATCGAAACGCTGGAGGATCTGGCTAACCTTACGCCAGGTATTGGCAAGCCTGAAAGACCCGGGTGACCCGCGCTATCGAATTTCTCGGACAGCGTCTCTGATGGCAGCGCCCCCGTTTCCCTCAACATCAGCGAAGAGACCCTCAGCCGAATTTCTTACCTGATCTGCAAATTCACCGCCCATCGAGACCTGCACACGTTCACCGTATCGCTGGATGCGCGTGCCCATCAACATCGCACCCTCAGGCAATCTGGTCTTCGGGGCGCATCGGGTAGACTGTCAAATGAACGAGATTCGCCCACCCTTGCGAACGCGACACCACCAGACCGGATAGCTCTTTCTGACATGAACTCCATACTCCCGCTTCTATTGTACTTTCTTTTGGGTGACCATAACTAACGGGCCCCACACTCACCCATCGGCGTCGTTGTGCCTACATTGGCGGGTTCTCTGCGAGGCCCAGGACGCCGCTGTGAGCCCACTACATCAATCGGAACTTCTTTTGTCTCACCCCCCTACGCGCACCAGATCAGGACCGTCAGACTGCGGCATGGATTAACTCAACCCCCACGTTGCGCGCCCCGTCAACGATCCGAACGCTTGTACTCCGGAAACTGTCGGTCGAGAGCCCCCAGCCAGGCATCGACCCGACGTTGCACCAGTCGCCGTGAGCCATAGCCATCGCAGAAGATGTAGGGTTCGTCGTTGCGGATCGCTTTCACGACCAACTCCCCCACCACGTCAGGCTTGATCAGCTCAATGTCCATACTGTCGAGCCACTGCTGTTTCCGTTCACGCGTCTTCGCGTCATCCTTGGGGTTGGTGTAGAAGGCGGAAATTTCTGTGTCGGCAGCGTCGGGACAGAGTACCGACGCAGAGATAAGCCCCGGCGGCGGCCCATCGTCACCCCAGCGCTCCTCACCGGCGTTGTACATGTTCTGCCAGCGATCCCTGACGCCTTTGCCGGCAAGTTCGACCCGCAACACCTCGGTCAGAGCGATGATCCCCGCCTTGCTGACGCCGTACGGAACACCACCGCCCTGCTGTGCATAGCCGGTAATCGACGCGGTGTTAACCACGTGCCCGCCCTCACCGTGTCGTTGGATGCGAGGAACGAATGCCTGCACGCCGTTCAGGCAGCCCTGCAGGTTGACGTTCATAGTGCGGTCCCACGACTGCTGTTCAACGGTCACCACCGGACCACCTGAGCCGATACCCGCGTTGTTGCAGATCACATGGACCTTCTCAAATGCCTCTTCTGTCTTCGCGGCGGCCGCCTCTACCGCTTCCCGGTCGCTCACATCCAGTGCAATGGGCAGCAC
>JAQBUI010000096.1 GCA_027624035.1 Pseudomonadota bacterium
AAAGCAAACCTGGAAAGGCAACGCCAGGGCAAGTTCAGGCCGACAGAGGTTTGCAAAGCAAACCTGGAAGGGCAACGACAGGGCAAGTTCAGGCCGACAGAGGTTTGCAAAGCAAACCTCGAAAGGCGACACGCAACGCGGTCCACCCACAACGAGGTGCCGCAAGAGTATCGGCCCGGTCATAGCACAGGTGCAGATAGCGTAAAGCACTGCTGCAGCCTGTCAGATCCGGGCCATTCATGATTTTCAAGCGTTTCGCGATAAGCGACTCGTAGAACCAAGTGGCCTCTGGTATGGGTCACCACTGAAAGCGAGGACAATATGCCCACCATAACCCTGCCTGACGGTAGTCAGAAGCAATTCGAATCCCCTGTGTCCGTACACCAGGTCGCCGAGTCGATCGGTCCCGGGCTTGCCAAAGCAGCCCTGGCGGGCCGGATCAATGGCGAACTCGTAGACACGACCTACACCATTGACGGGGATGCCGAACTGGCGATCATCACGTCCCGGGATGACGATGGCCTGGAAGTGTTGCGCCATTCCTGCGCGCACCTCATGGCCCAGGCTGTTCAGCAACTCTTTCCCTCGGCCCAGGTCACGATCGGCCCTGTGATTGACGACGGCTTTTATTATGACTTCGCCTATGACCGTCCTTTTACGCCAGAGGACCTGGAACAGATCGAGAAGCGCATGCAGGAGATTGCCCAGGCCGACCTGCCCGTCACCCGGTCGGTGATGTCCCGGGATGATGCGGTCGCCCTGTTCAACAAGATGGGCGAAAAATACAAGGTGCAGATTCTTGAGAGCATTCCTGCGGATCAGGACCTGTCCTTCTATCAGCAGGGGGACTTCATTGACCTCTGTCGTGGCCCGCACATTCCCAATACGGCAAAGTTGCAGGCGTTCAAGTTGACCAAGGTGGCGGGAGCCTATTGGCGCGGTGACTCGAAAAACGAGATGCTGCAGCGAATTTACGGTACCGCCTGGCAGGACAAGAAGTCGCTCAAGGCTTACCTGCATCGTCTGGAGGAGGCAGAGAAGCGGGATCACCGCAAGCTGGGGAAGAAATTCGATCTCTTTCACACCCAGGAAGAGGCGCCGGGGATGGTGTTCTGGCACCCGAAGGGCTGGCAGGTCTGGCAGATCATCGAGCAGTACATCCGTGGCGTTCAGAATGCCAATGGCTATCGTGAGATCAAGACGCCACAGATGGTGGACATGTCCCTGTGGGAGAAGTCCGGCCATGCCGACAAATTTGGCGATGGCATGTTTTCAGTTCATTCCGACAACCGGGTGTATGCCATCAAGCCCATGAACTGCCCCTGCCACGTGCAGGTATTTAACCAGGGCTTAAAGAGCTATCGGGACTTGCCACTGCGCCTTGCGGAGTTCGGCTCCTGTCATCGCGACGAGCCGTCCGGCACGCTGCAAGGCACGATGCGGGTGCGCGCTTTCGTCCAGGACGACGCGCACATCTTCTGCACCGAGGCACAGATCCAGAAGGAAGTGATCGACTTCATCGACATCCTGACGGAGGTGTATCGCGACTTTGGCTTCAACGAGATCATCATCAAGCTGTCCACTCGTCCGGAACAGCGGGTGGGCAGTGATGCCGACTGGGACCGGGCAGAGAAAGCACTGGCCGATGCGATGGACGTCAAGGGGCTCGACTGGGATCTTCTGCCTGGCGAGGGAGCGTTCTATGGCCCCAAGATTGAATTCTCGCTCAAAGATTGTCTTGACCGGGTCTGGCAGTGCGGCACGATGCAGGTGGACTTCTCGATGCCGGGTCGGCTGGATGCACAATACGTTGCCGAGGATGGCAGCCGGCAGGTCCCGGTCATGTTGCATCGAGCGATGCTGGGATCATTTGAGCGCTTCATCGGTATTCTGATTGAAAACTATGCGGGTGAATTGCCCGCGTGGCTGGCGCCAGTCCAGGCGATGGTCGTGAACATTACCGACCACCAGGCAGAATACGCCCATGAGGTGACCAACAGATTGATTGGTCAGGGATACAGGGTTGAATCTGACCTCAGAAATGAAAAGGTCGGTTTCAAGGTCCGGGAACACACAATTCAGAAGATCCCATATCTGTTGGTCGTGGGCGACCGGGAGATGGAAAATGGGCAGGTGGCGGTACGGACCCGTGCCGGGGAGGACCTTGGCGCCATGGGTCTGGACGAATTCACGGCCCTGTTGACATCGGAAGTAGAAAAAAAGGGACGAATGGCGTGATTTTGCTATAATGCGGCCCCCGCAGGCCGCCACTGTCCGGCCCGGGTATTATCAACGCTTAGAGGAGCGAGCGTATTAAGGATTCAAAACGTTCTCGAATAAACGAGGAAATCGAAGCACGAACTGTTCGCCTGATTGCGGCAGATGGCGCGCAGGTGGGCATTGTACCGATCTCGGAAGCGATCAAAGCGGCGGAGGATGCTGGTCTTGACCTGGTTGAGATTGCGCCGGATGCGACGCCGGTGGTCTGCAAGATTCTGGACTACGGTAAACAGCTATTCGAGGCCAAAAAAGACAAAGCGGCGGCGAAGAAGAAACAGCGCCGCATGCAGGTCAAGGAAATGAAGTTTCGCCCAGGGACGGAAGAAGGAGATTATCAGGTCAAACTACGCAACCTGACACGTTTCCTTAGCGACGGGGACAAGGCCAAGGTGACCCTTAGATTCAGGGGTCGCGAAATGGCGCACCAGGAAATTGGAATGGAGCTGTTGAAGCGGATCGAGGATGATCTCGCGGAAATCGGCACGGTTGAAGTCCATCCGAAAATGGAAGGACGTCAACTCACCATGGTGCTGGCCCCGAACAAGAAGAAGGGTAAACAGGCTATCGCCTGACCCAAACACCTACGTGATGATACAGGGCGATGGCATCACGATGTCATCGTCAGCTTTGTTACACGTTGAAAATGAACAATGCGGAGTGGTAAATCATGCCAAAAATGAAAACCAGCAGTGGTGCTGCCAAGCGGTTCAAGAAGACCGCGAAAGGCTACAAGCACCGACAGGCCTTCAGAAGTCACATTCTGACGAAGAAGAGTACCAAGCGTAAACGCCATCTGCGAGGAATGCAGGATCTTTCGCCTGCAGATGTGCCATTGGTTCGAAGGTTACTGGGGGACTAGCGTCCACAGTCAGACTTCATGAGTTGGAAGATTCCCAACCCGGGTCCGGCGCAGTTGTCTGCCGGGTTTGTTGGGTAGTCGTTCAACTCTCAAGCTCAGATTTCGGAGGAATTGATCATGCCTAGAGTCAAACGGGGCGTCACAGCCGGTCGGCGCCATAAAGATATATTGAAAAAAGCCAAAGGCTATTACGGTGCGCGCAGTCGCGTGTTTCGGGTTGCCAAGCAGGCGGTCACCAAGGCCGGGCAATATGCCTATCGCGACCGAAAAGTACGCAAGCGCATGTTTCGAGGCCTGTGGATTCAGCGGATCAACGCCGCTGCGCGAGAACATGGCCTCTCCTATAGCCGCCTGATTGATGGCCTGCGCAAGCAGAACGTTCAGGTTGATCGGCGGGTGCTTGCCGATCTGGCGGTAAACGAAAAGGAAGCATTTGCCGCACTGGCCGAAAAGGCCAAAGCAGCAGTAGCCTGACGCCGGTTCCCGGGCAAGACAGGCCCGGGGGTTGTAGTTGCCCGGAGGGGAAATGAGCGATCTCACCGACATCACCGAGGCCGGGCTGGCTGCGGTTGATGTGGCCAACGATAGCGTCGGCCTGGATGCCGTGCGCGTACAATATCTGGGCAAGAAAGGCGAGCTGACGGCTTTGTTAAAGGGCCTCGGCCAACTGCCACCGGCAGAACGCCCCACGGCGGGGGCCCGGATCAATCAGGTTAAGAAGCTGCTCGAAGACGCCATTGCCAGCCGCAAGTCAGTGCTTGAAGCCCAGGCGCTCGATGCAAAGCTCAATGCCCAGGCCATTGACGTCACGCTACCGGGTCGCCATGGAGAGATTGGTGGCCTGCATCCTGTGACCCTGGTCCTGCAGCGTATGGAACGGTTCTTTCGCAGCGTCGGCTACCAGGTGGTGGAAGGCCCTGAGATTGAAGATGACTACCATAACTTCGAGGCGCTCAATCTGCCGGCACATCATCCTGCCCGCGCGATGCATGACACCTTCTACTTCAATCCGAATCTGCTGCTCAGAACCCATACTTCACCCGTACAGGTCAGGACGATGGAGTCTCACCAGCCGCCGATTCGGATCATCTGTCCCGGGAGGGTGTATCGGGTAGACCCGCCGGACCCATCCCACCTCCCCATGTTCCATCAGGTCGAGGGACTGGTGGTGGATCATGACGTCAGTTTTGCCGACCTGAAGGGAACGGTGGTGCAGTTCCTTAGGGTGTTTTTCGAGAATGAGGACCTTGAGGTGCGTTTTCGCCCATCTTATTTCCCGTTCACGGAGCCTTCGGCCGAAGTCGATGTGCAATGTGTGCACTGCCTGGGTGACGGCTGCAGAGTGTGTGGTCAGACCGGTTGGCTGGAGGTGATGGGTTCCGGCATGGTCCATCCAAAGGTACTGGAATATGCCGGCATTGATTCCGAGGAATACACCGGCTTCGCCTTCGGAATGGGCCCGGACCGGCTGGCGCTGCTGCGATATGGGGTCGATGATCTGCGACACTATCTGGACAACGACCTGAGGTTTCTGGCGCAGTTCCGCTAACAGCCCTGAGCGTGTTAACAGCCCTGAGCGTGTTAACAGCCCTGAGCGTGTTAACAGCCCTGAGCGTGTTAACAGCCCGGAGTCTGGCCGTCCAGGCAGGCTGCAGGAGTACTGGGAGGTATCCCGTACCGTAAACTGTGGGGTGGGAACTTCCATGAAAGATTGCCGTCCGGACAGTCTGGTGTGGCCCCAATCGGTGAAAGTGATCGGGCCAGGTAGAGGCATCGGGATAACTCGATTCGAACCAATTGACTCACTACGTCGACAAGGGCCGGCCGGTGAGTGAAGGTGATGAGCTACGACATGAGGATCACAGCATGAAGTTCAGTGAACAGTGGCTGAGAGAATTCGTTGACCCGCCGCTGTCTACCGCGGAACTGGTGGAACAGCTGACGATGGCCGGTCTTGAAGTGGACGGGTTTGAGCCCGTGGCGGCAGACACGGGGCTGGTCGTGGTTGGCGAAATCCTCGAAGTATCACCGCACCCGGACGCTGACAAGCTGAGGGTATGCCGCGTCAGCTATGGCGAGGATGACTGTCAGGTGGTCTGCGGTGCACCCAATGCACGCCCGGGGATCAAGATTCCTTTTGCCCTGGTGGGGGCACATCTGGGGTCCGATAAAATCAGGAAGGCAAAGCTCCGGGGTGTCGAATCTTTCGGAATGCTCTGCTCAGAACGTGAACTTGGTCTGTCGGACCATCACGAAGGGCTCATGGAACTCCCGCAGGATGCCCCGGTGGGGCAGGATATCGTCAAGTTTCTTCGTCTGGACGACGCCATTATCGACCTGGACCTGACGCCTAATCGCAGTGACTGTCTTGGGCTCAAGGGGCTCGCCCGAGAGACGGGGCTGATCAACGAAATGGACGTTGTCTATCCGGAACTCGCCCCGGTACTGGCGACCATCGAAGACACCTTTCCTGTCGAACTACACTGTCCCGAAGCATGTCCGCGATTTGTGGGCCGGGTGATCAAGGGTATAGATCCACAGGCACAAACGCCGCTCTGGATGCGAGAGAAGCTTCGCCGTTGCAACGTCCGCAGTATTGATCCGGTCGTGGATGTCACCAACTACGTCATGCTGGAGCAGAACCAGCCCATGCATGCCTATGATTTGAACCGCCTGTCTTCGCGGATCATGGTTCGGTTGTCTGAGCAAGGCGAACAACTCACTCTGCTGGATGGCCAGCAAGTCAGCCTGCACGCTGACACGGTATTGATCACTGACGAGTCCGGTCCCATCGGTATGGGTGGCGTCATGGGGGGGGTGTCGACAGCGGTCAGCGAATCCAGTTCCGACATCTTCCTTGAATGTGCGTTCTTTGCACCCACCTCCATCGCGGGTCAGGCGCGTTCCTATGGTTTGAACACGGATGCCGCGCACCGGTTTGAACGAGGGGTGGATTGGCAGGGACAGCGAGCGGCCATCGAGCGGGCGACAGCATTGCTGATAGACATCGCCGGTGGCAAACCGGGCCCGGTCGTCGACACGGTGATGTCGCGGCATCTGCCGGTGACGCCTGAGGTCACGCTTCGGTCGCGGCGGATTGAGCGCCTGCTTGGGGTACAGATTGACGATGAAACCGTCGATGGCATGCTGCACCGGCTGGGATTCGAGGCAACGCGGGTCGAGCAGGACGGAGAAACTCACTGGACGGTGAAACCCCCTTCACACCGGTTTGACATCTCGATCGAGGCAGATCTGATTGAGGAGATCAGCCGGGTCTATGGATACAACACGCTGCCCGTCAGGACGCCGTCGACTTCGCTCGCCATGCCCCGACTTCCAGAGAGCGACCTGTCGGTGGCGGCCATCAAGGACCAGCTGGTCGCCCGCTGCTATCAGGAAGCGATCACCTACAGCTTCGTTGACCCTGCGGTCGAGCACCTCATCGACCCGGCCAATGAGCCGATCAGCCTTGCCAATCCACTGTCCGGTGAAATGTCCGTGATGCGCACCACACTCTGGTCCGGGCTGCTCCGGTCCCTGCTATACAATCTCAATCGACAGCAATCAAGAATTCGGTTGTTTGAGGTGGGCTTGCGCTTTCTCCAGCCGCCTAATCTGTCTCGGGAACTCCGGCATGAGGATATCCGGCAGGAGAAGATGCTTGCCGGTGTGGCGTGTGGGGCGAGCTATGCAGAGAACTGGGCTAATGAAACCCACGACATCGACTTCTTCGATATCAAGGGTGACATTGAGAGCATTCTGGCTCTCACCAGAGCCAGATTTGATTTTCGTCCGACTTCCCACCCGGCGTTGCAGCGAGGTCAGTCAGCAGAGATCAGACGGGATGGAAAATGGGTCGGTCATGTGGGACTGCTGGACCCGCGTGTCCAGAAGGGGCTGGATGTCAGGGTTCCAGTATATCTTTTTGAAATAAGCATTGACTCCCTTATAACAAGAAATGTTCCTGTGGCGTCGCCATTGTCAAAGTTCCCCGAGAGCCGGCGCGACATTGCGATCATTGTTGACCAGGATGTGGCGGCAAACAGCCTGCAGACCAGCATACAAGCGCTCGCGGGAGAGACCCTCTCAAACCTAAAGTTGTTTGACGTTTATCAGGGAAAAGGTATTGATCCTAATAGAAAAAGTATTGGATTAGGCTTGACCTTCCAGCATCGTTCCCGCAATCTTACAGATGAGGAGATTAACGGCTTAATGGACAGGATCGTCGCTTCACTGGAAGCCGATTTTGGCGCCAGCTTAAGGAACTAGATACTGATGGCAGCGTTGACCAAAGCGGAGATGGCCGAAAAGCTGTTTGAAGAATTGGGTTTGAATAAGCGCGAAGCCAAGGAAGTCGTTGAGCTTTTTTTCGAAGAAGTACGGGCATCGTTGGAGAGTAACGAGCAGGTAAAGCTGTCTGGGTTTGGTAATTTCGATCTGCGTGACAAGAGCGAGCGTCCCGGTCGGAATCCGAAGACCGGAGAAGAAATTCCGATCACGGCCCGTCGGGTAGTCACTTTCAGACCCGGCCAGAAGTTGAAAGCTCGAGTAGAGGCCTATGCTGGACCCAGACAATAACGCGGAGCTGCCACCGATACCGGGCAAGCGCTATTTCACCATTGGTGAAGTGAGCGGCTTGTGTGCGGTCAAGCCCCATGTGCTTCGGTACTGGGAGCAGGAGTTCCCGCAACTCAAACCCGTCAAGCGTCGGGGCAACCGACGCTATTATCAGCGCCAGGACGTGCTGATGATTCGCCAGATCCGTTCATTACTCTATGACCAGGGGTTTACCATTGGCGGGGCCCGCCAGCGGTTATCGGGCGAAGACCAGAAGGAAGACACGACCCAGTTCAAGCAACTCATCCATCAGATGATCGTCGAACTTGAGGAAGTCCTCGAAGTCTTGAAATGAAGGTCTTGAAATGAAGGTCTTGAAATGAAGGTCTTGAAACGAAGGTCTTGAAACGAAGGTCTTGAAATAACCGTACTACCTCGCTCGTCGATCAAGTTCTCGGCATCGACATTTCTCACACTGTGTTTCGTCCCATCTAATCCAGGTCACTTGCCTGGCGTACGCATTCCAGGGATCCATGTTTGCGAGCACCTTGCGCGTACGCAGCAGGTCTCCTGTTACCGATAGATTATTGGCACAAATAGTCTGTGTATTGTGGGCTCTCATCAAACGGGTCGACCAGGTCATCACTGTATTGGCCCATCAGCAGTCGCTTCTGAGGCAGAAATTCGCGCCGGAAGTACCTACTGGCGGTCGCAATCACATCGCCCCGCCGGGTCAGTCTTACGCAGCCATCCACGATTTCGATCGTACCGGATTCGAGCTGTTCAGTGAGCCGGACATCCATCAACCGATGTTCCTTGACGTACTCCCGGGTGAACACCTTCTCGAACTCCGATTCCAGGATACCGCCACCCCGTTGCTGGATCTTCTCCAGAATGTAGAAGGACAGCGATCGGTCCAGTACCGCTGGCACGCTGATGGCGAAACTGTAGCCGCCGAGCAACCAGATGATGATCAGCAGAATCTTTTCGAAGCCGTTCAGGCTGCGCACGGCCATGCCGAGGAGCAAGCCCGCGACGCCCGTCGCGATCAGGGCATCGATGATGGCGGCGTAGAGTACGACATTGACCGCAAAGTACCGCGCGTGAATCACGTAGATGGCCAGCAGCAGGACGACGAAGCAGGTCGTGGCAGTGAATGCAGCCACGAGCTTGCGGTGAAGCGATTGGGGCGTGCTGTCTGAAGACCGGGTGGACATGCTAGCGAAAGACCAGCAGCTTGTTTCCGACATAGCTGGAAGCAAATTGAAAGCCCGTGGCAATCAGAAATCCGATGCGGTAGTCGAACCCGAGCCAGTCCGTCCAGACCAGCAGAATCAGGCCGTGGAGCATCGCGATGGCCGCGTACAGAACGACGAACTTTGAACCCTGCCGGAGTGGTGATTCATCGGTCTTTTTGAACACAAACAACCGATTACCGACGTAAGAAGCACTGATCCCGACACAGGCCGCAATCAGGTTGGCCAGTGCTGCGGACTCGAACCGGAATACCTCGATGTTGAGCGTCAGGACGCAATAATGTACGAACGTCGCCACCAGGCCGTTGGCCACGTAGCGGATGAATTCAGGGGCGGGGCTGATCATGGCGTCAGGTGTGTGGCTCACCGGACCGCTCGACACGCTGTACGAAGTCCAGATAGCGAACCCGGTTGGCGTTGCCGCCCTTGACGACACCGGTCAGCAGCAGCGTCATCAGGGTCACTGCACCAGTCTGCAGGAATACCAGCATGAGAATGCCGATAGCAACTGAGAACCAGCCAGGGGTGGCGTAGCCGAACAATTTGAGACCGACCGCGATGACCCCGGCGATCACCGACAGTACCGCAACGAGGGCACAGGCGACGCCGACCCTCACCAGAACGTCCTCGGCGAACAGCATCACCGCCCGAAAACCGTGCAGCGCCAGACTGACGAAATTCATCCGGCTCTGCCCGGCAAGCCGGGGACCCCGTGCGATCGGACAGGCGGTGACCCGAAGTCTTGAGGTGATGACGCTCCCGGCGATGTGGGTATAGATCTCCTGCATGGCGGCCAGACGACGAAGGCCGGCGGGTGTCATCGCCATGAAGTTGCCGAAGCTGATACGCCGACCGGTCAGCAGAATGAACACCTGCCGGTAGATTTCGTAGAAGATCTTGAAGCGCAGGGTTTCTACCCGGCTCTTGCGTTCCGCCACCGCAACGTCGAGTTCGTCGCCTTCAAGTGCCGTCAGCAGGATATCGATGGTTTCGGGATCATCCTCTCCATCGGAATCCATGACAACGATATAGTCAGAATCACTCTCATGTTCTTCCGCATAGCAGAGCCCGATGGCGATGGCACTCTGGTGGCCCACATTCCGCTTGAGGTAGATGACCGAACCCTTGATCTCCCGGGATGACAGTACGTCGGGTACCACCGGTTCCCGCACCGAGCCATCGTCAACGATGACGCAGGTCAGCCCGTCAGCGTACCGCGCTTTCAATTTCTCAAGCAGGATAGTGGATGCCGTACGGTCTTCAAACACGGGCATCACAATAGTGATTTTCCGGGTAGTCTCAGTGTTCATTTTGGGGCTTTCCGGCGGGTATTGGGTACTTGTGGTCATCAAACCAGGGATTCGATTCCACAGGGTGACGACGATCAGCAGAGCATACAACGATCAGCATCAGAATGAACAGCAGGCCGGGCCAGAGTTGCAGGACGAGGCGATCCAGCGAGGTGGCCAGGTGCCATTCAAGGTCGTTCGGTGTGATCAGGTAGACCAGAAAATAGCCGGTGTGCATCATGAGCAGTACCAGCGCCGGGGCCAGCACAGGGGTCAGTCGTCTTGGTGAAATCGTGAGTGCTGCGAGCGCAAAGATGGACAGCGCCATCAGCGCAGGAGTTAGCGTTACATACTGGTTGGTGAATGCTGTACCGATCAGTTCATACCGTTCGGGGGTCAGGATCTTGTCCAGCATGGAGGGGCCCTGGCCGGCACCGGCAAACAAATCGTTGTCGGGGGCAAGCCTTGATTTGAACCAGGCCAGTGTTGCCAGAAATGGCGCAGCCCCCTGCAAAACCGGGATGGCAGCACGAGACATCTCAGGCAGGCTGCGCCGCACAAATGCCACCAGCACTGCAGTTGCCAACACCGCCAGAGCAAAAAGGATGCCCTCGTTCTTGGTCCACATGGCAGCACCGAGCGCTACACCGGCGGCTCTCAACATCACCACCCGATGCTGGCCGCGGGCCAGTGTGATGAACGCGCCCGTGGCAAGAAATGCCAGCCCCAGCAACTGGTCAGCGTATTGCAGGGGGACCAGGAACGCGTCGTTACTCGCCAATACGATCGCCGCGACAAGCCCATGCCAGTGGTAGCCGACGCGTTCGAATACGTGGTATATCAGCAGCATGGTCATGGTGGGAGCGATCAATCCGATACAGATGGGGACGGTCTGGGACCTTGCGCCGCTGAGTTCCCAGAAGGCAGCCGTCAGGGAAGGAAGCAGAACCGGATAGTCTGGATGGGACCATAGATAGACGGTAGAGAACACCTGATCGATCTGGCCGGAGTCTGCCATGAATCTCGCCCTCAGGTTCCAGATGGCCCACGCATCCCAGCCACCGTGAGGGCTCGCCATAGACTGAGTCAGCAGCGCGATGGTCGTGAGGCCGATGGTGAACGCGAGCAACAGGCGGCACCGAAGCGCGCCAGCCGGAATCCCGGGTGCTGGCGCGGACGTCGCGCCGCCGGAGAGCGTCTTGTGGGCCAGCCACAACGCGGTGCCGTTTGCGAGCACAAGCCATACGGCGGGGGCGTCGAGGCCCAGCACCAGGGTCCAGAAATAGCCAAGCGATGTGATTGAGATGGCCAGTCCTACGCCCAGTAACAACCCGGCCAGGTCGCCATAGCGTTGTACCATTATTGCCGTCAGTAGCAGGGAGATCATCAGATACAGGGTGATGATCATCTTTGGGTATCCCTGGTCATCAATACCAGCTGACCACCCAGATCTTGAGTCATGTGATAGCCTGGCAGCATTTCAGGACATTCCGACTGATTTTCGGACCACAGACAGATCGCGTCTGCAGGGCCTGGCGGGCCTTCTGACACCACGTCCGGTGCCGCCAGAGGCAAGCCCTGCGGCACACCATCAATGGGGCGAAGCGGCACGAGCAGGACAGGTGACAGCGTGTACTGTAGCTGGAAGAAGGTCTGGACCGGGATGTTTCGGGAGGCCAGCAGCACCTCACTGCGTCCCCGCAGTTGCTGCCTTGCGTATGTCCTTTCGCGGTCCAGTCTGGACAGTTCGTCCTCTGCGACCGGTCGACCGATGGCCGTTCCTGCAAGCTGGATCGTGTCTGCCAGCGTGACGAAAGACACGCTGATGGTCACGGCCATGGCGACCCATCCGCAGGCGATTAACAGTTCATTGCCATACCGGGCCCGGTCCGGTACGGCGCCGCGAACGAATCCCATGGCGACCAATGCTGCGCCGAGCATGATGAGAACGTAGGCCGGCCAGGACCGGGTGTTATCGTTCCTGGCGCTGATGATGTGCGGGTCCTGGCCGTCGGATCTAAATTCGAGTCCTGATTCGCTGCGCGTCAATCCGCTGATCTGGTGGACCGGCGTCCAGGTCGACAGGTCGGTGATGCCCTGATTGAGTGCGCCATAGGCAGAGATCAGCCTCAACCCATGCAGCTTGATGCCTGTCATTCGGTCTGCCGGGTCCAGTCGCAATTGTGCAAACGGGACCGGGACCACCACACGATAGGTCTGTCGACCAGCCTACACCTGCAAGGACTGGCTCGAGGCCTCGGTAAAGCCATCGCCTGGTTGACTGAAAGGTTGATTGAAAAAGACCTGGGCGCGCGTCGGGTGCTCGACGCTCATATCGATAACGAGCACACCATAGGTGCGGGCAAGGTAATAGAATGTGGCGGCGAAAACGACAATATAAATGAGGTATCGGGTGAGGCGAGGCGTCGAAACGTGATTCAATTAATGGTCCCCGCGCGCGTTTCGGCGTTATAATTCCGGTCCTTTCATGGACGTCCCGGCCTACACTTTGTGATCCGGGTTACTTCCCAGCACGACAACGGCGTACCTGACACGGCACGCTAACGGCTTTTCAGAGAGTATTCTATGCACATCAACAAGCGGATTCTAGTATCAGGTGGCGCGGGTTTTCTGGGTTCTCATCTGTGCGACCGCCTCCTGGGCGAAGGTCATGAGGTCCTGTGTGTGGATAATCTGTTCACAGGAGCCAAGCAGAATATTGCACATCACCTGGGGAACCCTTCTTTTGAGTTCATTCGCCATGACGTCACCTTTCCCCTTTACCTCGAGGTCGATGAAATCTACAACCTCGCGTGCCCCGCATCGCCGATTCATTACCAGCATGATCCGGTCCAGACGGTCAAGACCAGTGTCTCGGGTGCCATCAACATGCTGGGTCTGGCAAAACGCCTGCATTGCAGGATCCTGCAGGCGTCCACCAGCGAGGTCTATGGTGACCCTACCGTGCATCCGCAGACGGAACAGTACTGGGGCAACGTCAATCCAATCGGCCCGCGATCCTGCTATGACGAGGGCAAGCGGTGTGCCGAGACACTTTTTTTTGACTACCACCGGTAGCACGGCGTGAAGATCAAGGTGGCGCGTATCTTCAATACTTACGGCCCCAGAATGCACCAGAATGATGGCCGGGTGGTGTCAAACTTCATCGTGCAGGCATTGCAGGGCAGACCAATCACCATCTATGGAGAGGGGCAACAGACCAGGTCGTTCTGTTTTGCCTCTGACCTGATCGAGGGGCTGGTCGCACTGATGAACACCAGCGATGACTTCATCGGCCCTGTTAATATTGGCAACCCGGGCGAATTCACCATGCTGGAACTGGCGCAGAAGGTGCTGGAGATCACGGGGTCGGCGTCAAAAATTGTGCACGAACCACTGCCCCAGGATGACCCGCTGCAACGCCAGCCCGATATCACCCTGGCGAAACGCCACCTGTCGTGGCAGCCGACAGTCGCGCTGGACGAGGGGCTCCGCAAGACCGTGGAATATTTTGACCAGCTGCTCACCAGTCAGGCCGCCAGTCATTAGGTGACCTCAAATGAGCCGAAACTTCCGATTCAACTTTCGATTCAGGCGTTCATTGCAGATCACCATCTGAGTAGGGTACTCGCATCCGTGCCAATTCAGACTGTATTCGAAAGGAGGCAAACCGCGCCACTCAGGAGCCCCATCAACCCGGCGGGAGAACCTTGAAGCCCAAGTAATAGCCCCCAGCGCCCGTGATGGAGGAGTTGATCGTGTCGTTTGAGATGGTCTGGATCTGGATGATGTCATCCGCGCTATAGGCGGGAAGAACAGCTTGCGGGCCATAGGCGCCCAGCATGACGAGCAGGCATAAGATGGCAGGCTGGTGGTGAAAGGACGTGCCAGCCAGTCCCTGATTTCGTGGGTGAACGTCATTACGGGTCTACCGGTGAGTCGCGACGGGAGTCTGCCTCCAGCAGGTAGATCGGACGGGCTTTGGTCTCGATATACAGTCGTCCGACATATTCGCCGATAACGCCAATGGAGATGAGTTGGATGCCCCCCAGAAACAGCAGGACGCACATCATCGATGAGTACCCCGGCACTTCATTGCCGAACAGCAGTGTGGCGACAATGATTTTCAGCATATAAAGAAAGGCCCCAAAGGATATGAAAATGCCACAATAGGTCCAGATGCGTAGTGGCAGGGAGCTGAAGCTGGTAATGCCGTCGAGAGCGAAGTTCCAGAGCTTCCAGCCGTTGAAACTCGTCTGGCCCCTGGCGCGAGCAGGACGTTCGTACGGAACACCGATGGCAGAGTAACCCGGCCATGCAAACAGTCCTTTCATGAAGCGGTTTCGCTCGGGGAGTTGTCGGAGGGCGTCAATCATTCTGCGACTGATAAGGCGAAAGTCGCCGACGTTGTCAGGAATCGTGATACCCGAGGCCATAGTGAAGAGTTTGTAGAAAAGTCTGGCGGAGAAACGCTTGGCATGGGTGTCTTCGTCCCGGGAGGTGCGTACACCGTAGACTGTGTCGTAGCCCTGTCGCCAGCGTTGGATAAACTGCGGGATCATTTCCGGCGGGTCCTGTAGATCAACGTCCATGATAATGGCCGCATCACCATCGGCATGATCAAGCCCCGCTGTCATAGCGGCTTCCTTGCCAAAATTGCGGGTCAGCTTGAGGTAGTGCACCCGTGGGTCGCGACGGCGTGTTGCTTCGATTACCTCAATGGTGTTGTCAGTTGAACCGTCATCGATAAACAGGATGGTAAAGTCAGCGAGGTCTGCTGCCACCCGGGCTGAGAATTCCGCGACAAAATGATCAATTGATGCTTGCTCGTCTTTGACCGGAACGATCACCGTTATTTGGGGAGTCTCTACGGCGGTCATGGTTGGCTCTGTTTTCTGGGGCATGGCCATTATAAGGATAGTGGTACAACTCAAGAAGCCGCTGGCATGTCTGGCGGCCGGCCTGCGATCCCGATTTCCGTCATCATACCAGATTGCGCAGACCACTCGCGGTGGCACGTTGCAGGATCCTGCCGGCATCCGCCAGTGAGGTCTATGGTGACCCAACATTGCATCCGCAGACGGAACAGTACTGGGGTAATGTCAATCCAATCGGCCCGCGATCCTGCTATGACGAGGGCAAGCGGTGTGCCGAGACACTTTTTTTTGACTACCACCGGCAGCACGGGGTGAAGGTCAAGGTGGCGCGTATCTTCAATACTTACGGGCCCAGAATGCACCAGAATGATGGCCGGGTGGTGTCAAACTTCATCGTGCAGGCATTGCAGGGCCGACCAATCACTATCTATGGAGAGGGGCAACAGACGAGGTCGTTCTGTTTTGCCTCTGACCTGATCGAGGGGCTGGTCGCGCTGATAAACACCACCGATGACTTCATCGGCCCTGTTAATATTGGCAACCCGGGCGAATTCACCATGCTGGAACTGGCGCAGAAGG
>JAQBUI010000097.1 GCA_027624035.1 Pseudomonadota bacterium
GGATTCCATTGTCGCGCTGACTTTTCGCACCCTTTGGTACTGACGGACGGGTTTCGAGGCATTGCGGGCTAGCGCATCCCGACCAATTCAGGCAAAATCCGCCGATTCTCAGGCCCGATGAGGAGCCTAATGGCAAAGGAAGAACAGATTCAGATGTCCGGCATGGTGATTGACACCCTGCCAAACACGATGTTTCGTGTCGAAATGGAAAATGGGCACGTCGTGACGGCGCACATCTCCGGCAAGATGCGAAAAAACTATATCAAGATCCTCACCGGAGACAAGGTACAGGTAGAACTCACGCCCTACGATCTGACCAAGGGCCGCATCACCTTTCGCGAGTAGAGCTGCCCCTAGACTGACAGCTCCTCAGGTTCATCAATCTCCAGAACCAGATCATCATCCTTGACGGTGACCTGAACCACGCCACCATTGTTAGACAGTCTGCCAAAGAGAATGTCCTCCGCCAGTTCTTTCTTGATCTTGGTCTGAATCAGTCGCTGCATGGGTCTTGCACCCATGTCCTTGTCATAGCCGTGAACCGCAAGCCACTCTCGCGCCTCATCGTCTACTTCAAGCACCACCTTCTTGTCATCCAGTTGAACCTGGATCTCTACCAGGAACTTGTCGACAACGGTCTTGATCACGTCCATGGTGAGCGCATCAAACTGGATGATGGCATCCAGACGGTTACGGAACTCCGGGGTAAACATCTTCTTCAGGACCTCCATGCCGTCGGTCGAGTTATCCTGGGTGGCAAATCCAATGGATCGCCGGCTCATTTCCTGGGCGCCCGCATTCGTGGTCATGATCAGCACCACATTGCGGAAGTCCGCCTTGCGGCCGTTGTTGTCCGTCAGCGTACCGTGATCCATGACCTGAAGCAGCAGGTTGAATACCTCTGGATGCGCCTTCTCGACCTCATCGAGCAGCAGCACGCAATGTGGCTGTTTGGTGATGGCCTCGGTCAGCAGACCGCCCTGATCGTACCCAACGTAACCCGGCGGTGCGCCGATCAATCTGCTTACCGTATGCCGCTCCATATACTCGGACATGTCAAACCGCAACAACTCGATCCCCATGATCCTGGCAAGCTGCCGACAGACCTCTGTCTTTCCAACACCGGTCGGGCCTGAGAACAGGAATGAGCCGATCGGTTTCTCACCTTCCTTCAATCCAGCCCGGGACAACTTGATTGCACTCGCCAGGGAATTGATGGCCTCATCCTGTCCGAAGATGACCATCTTGAGATTGGTCTCCAGATTCTTCAAAGATTCCTTGTCTGATACCGAGACACTGGCAGGCGGTATTCGTGCAATCTTCGCCACCATCTTCTCCACATCACTGACAGAAATCTGCTTCTTGCGCTTGGAGATCGGCTGCAGCTGTTGATAGGCACCCACCTCGTCGATCACGTCAATCGCCTTGTCTGGCATGAATCGATCGTTGATGTATTTGTCGGCCAGTTCAGCCGCAACCCGCAGCGACCGGTCCGTGTACTTCAGATGGTGGTGTTCCTCGAAACGGCTCTTGAGCCCTTTCAGAATGCGATAGGTGTCTTCAACACTGGGCTCGGTCACATCAATCTTCTGAAAGCGCCGCGACAATGCCCGATCCTTGTCAAAAATGCCCCGATACTCCTGATAGGTGGTGGACCCGATACAGCGGATTTCACCCGAGGCCAGCAGCGGCTTGAGCAGATTGGAGGCATCCATCACACCCCCGGATGCCGCCCCTGCACCGATGATCGTGTGAATCTCGTCAATGAACAGAATCTGATTGGGTGATTCCTTGAGCTGGTTCAACAGATTCTTCAGGCGTTTTTCAAAATCGCCACGATATTTCGTCCCGGCCAGCAGCGCACCCAGGTCCAGCGCATAGACGCTAGATTCCTTGATAATCTCCGGCACCTGCCCATCGACGATCAGCTTTGCGAGCCCCTCGGCAATGGCAGTCTTGCCAACCCCGGATTCACCCACCAGCAGAGGGTTGTTTTTCCGGCGCCGCGACAGCACCTGGATGACCCTTTCGACTTCATCCTCCCGGCCAACCAGCGGATCGATCAGGCCCTTTCTGGCCTGCTCGTTGAGGTTGGTTGCATAGGCCTCCAGCGGGCTGGGTTGACGTTCATCGTCCGCGTCGCCCTCACCTTCGCTGTGTTCTTCCCGGGGCGAGCTTTCTCCATCCTTCGTCGTACCATGCGCAATGTAATTGACCACATCGATCCGATTGATGCCTTGCTGTTGCAACAGATATACCGCGTGACTCTCCTGCTCGCTGAAAATGGCAACCAGCACCCCGGCACCGTCAACCTCCTTTTTGCCCTGAGTCTGGGCGTGAAAAATGGCTCTTTGCACCACGCGCTGGAATCCCAGCGTCGGATTGGTTTCTCTGCCCTTCTCGTTTTTGGGAATCAGCGGCGTCGTGGAATCCAGAAGCTCCTCAAGTTCCTTTCTGAGCTTGTCCATGTCTGCGCGGCATGCACGCAACACGGTCGCCGCAGAGCCGTTGTCAAGCAAAGCCAGCAGCAGGTGCTCTGGTGTCATGAACTCATGGCGCTTTGCCCTGGCGTCCTTGAAGGCGAAGTTGAGAGATAACTCGAGCTCTCTATTTAGCAAACCCATCTGGTTAGTACTCCTTAATCTGTTGCTTCTATATCAGACACCAGCGGATGCTGATGTTCCTGAGCGTACTGATTCACCTGGGCCGATTTAGTTTCTGCGATATCCTTGGTAAAAATACCGCACGTTCCCTTTCCGATCGTGTGCACTGCCAGCATGATCTGGGTGGCTTTCTCCCGGTTCATGGCGAAGAAAATCTGAAGCACCTCCACAACGAACTCCATGGGCGTGTAATCATCGTTCAGCAACACGACCTTGTACATGGGAGGCTTTTTTAGCTTTGGCTTCGCAGGGGCCTCAACGACGCCAATGCTCCGATCAGTATCGTTGTCCTGATCCTGGGAGACAACGATCGGATAGTGGTTGTGATCCATACTCATTTGACTGATTTGATTCTACTTTACCGAAGACAACGTACACCCTGTATATATTGCAGCAAATCCCAGGAATTGCAATTTGACACCACCAGATCGATGCCGACTGAACATGCCTTGCAATATTGGTTTCATGGTGGTATTCCAATGACAGGAGACACGCTGGGGGACGCATTGGCGATGCCAACAGGGCGTATTACGGGTCGCGTGAAGTGGTTTAACAATGCCAAAGGGTACGGGTTCATTCTGGCCGAGAACGGCGGTGATGACTATTTCGTCCACTACTCATCAATACAGATGGATGGCTACAAAACCCTGAAAGCAGGGCAATTGGTCAGTTTTGACCTGCTCGATGGCCCCAAGGGCATCCATGCGATCAACATTCGATTGCCAGCGACGGGCGAACAGGACAGCCATCCGGACAAGGGCACCGGCCGCAGTCAGGGCGAACCCGATTCGGCCTGATTCCCACAACCTGATCCTGTTCAACAAGCCGTTCGGCGTACTTTGCCAGTTCACTGGTGAAGGTCCCACGCTGGCGGACTATCTGAGTGAGCCCGGCTATTACGCTGCTGGCCGGCTGGACAAGGATTCGGAAGGTCTGGTGATTCTGACCAACGATGGTCGCTTCCAGCACCGCATTGCCCATCCCAGGATGAAGATGCCAAAGGTCTACTGGGTTCAGGTGGAAGGTGAGATGGCGCCAGAATCGCTTCGACGCCTTGCCAGCGGCGTCGAACTCAGGGATGGGCCGACGAAACCGGCAACAGTGAGGTCTGTGGCGCCTCCACTTCCTGCCCGGGTCCCGCCCATTCGTGATCGAAAACAGATCCCGACTCACTGGCTGGAAATAACCCTGCGGGAAGGGCGCAACCGGCAGGTACGAAGGATGACTGCGGCTGTGGGTTTACCCACCCTGCGCCTGTTTCGGGTCAGCATCGGCCCGTGGGATGTACTTGATATCCCCGCTGGCGGGCATCGAATGCTGCAGGTCAATCTACCTCGTTAGAGCAAGGGCCTCACGCATCCCATCGGGATGCCGCATCGACGTCGCTCGCCCGGGTGGTCAGCCATCGGCTGCCATCGGTCGTCTGCTCCTTCTTCCAGAAGGCGGCGCGGGTCTTCAGGAAGTCCATGATGAATTCACAGGCGTCGAAAGCATCACCTCGGTGCCGACTTCCCACGCCGACAAAGACGATCTCGTCATTTGGGGCGAGCGCACCCACCCGATGGATGACGGTCGCTGCAAGCACCTGCCAGCGGGAAGCCGCTTCGGTAATGATGTCGTCAATCTGGGATTCGGTCATGCCAGGATAGTGCTCCAGATACAGCCCGCTGACCGTGTCGTCCTCATTGATGTCTCGCACCACACCGAGAAACGTCGCAATACCACCTACCTCGGCGGATGACTCTCGCAGACGGGTGATCTCAGCACCCGCATCGAACGCGTCCGCTTGAACCAATACCCGTCTGTTCATACTCGGAACTCCTTTTCTGCCACGCCTGACGCTGCAACAGCCGTTGGGTCAGCCGCCGGTGACTGGTGGAAAGAATGCCACCTCATCACCGTCGGCCACCGCATGATCATCATTGACCATGGTCTGATTGACGGCGACCAGCACTTTCTCTCCGGAAAGGGTCTTAAGCCATTGCTCGCCGTGCTGGCTGCCCAGCGCCGCGATCACTTCAGATACCCTGCCCGGCCCCGCAGGTATTTCAGTGCGCCCGGTCCCGAGAGATTCCCTGAGACTGGCAAAGATCGCCACCCTGATCATGACTGACTCCGGTGCCAGTCGCCCGACTTGCCGCCGGTCTTGGTCACCAGCCCGATCTCGCGAACGGTCATACCCTTGTCCACTGCCTTGCACATGTCGTAGATGGTGAGCGCGGCGATCGACGCGGCGGTCAACGCTTCCATCTCAACGCCCGTTCGGCCCCGCAACCGGCACGTCGCAACGACATGCACCTCACTCTCCTCCATGTCCGTCGTGAACGCCACATCGATCCCCGTCAACATCAGGGGATGGCACAGCGGAATCAGCTCCGAGCACTTTTTTGCAGCCTGAATTCCGGCGATTCTTGCCACCGCGAACACATCGCCCTTGGCGATGCCACCGGCTCCGATCAGGTCAAGGGTTTCCGGACGCATTCGAACGATCGCCTCGGCACTCGCTTCCCGCTCCGTTTCGGATTTCGACCCGACGTCCACCATACTGGCCTGGCCCTGGTCATTGATATGAGTGAGTTTCGACTGTTTCGACATGCTGGATATACCGCTATATTGCCTGGATTGTTGATTGACTGCTGGAGTCTGCCCCTGAACTGGCCACCCCATATCACCGTCGCCGCCATTGTAACCCGTAATGAGCATTTCCTGATGGTCGAGGAGGAAATTGCCGGCGCAGCCGTCTTAAACCAGCCGGCCGGGCATCTCGAACCCGGTGAAACGTTAATCGAAGCCATGGTACGGGAGACTCTGGAGGAAACCGGCTGGCAGGTGACCCCCCGGGCACTGTTGGGGGTATACCACTATGACTGGGCGGGCACGGTCTATCATCGCATTGGCTTCATCGCCGACCCGTTGCAGCAGGTGACCACGATGCTGGACCCGGACATCACCGCCTGTCACTGGCTGTCCCTGGCCGAACTGACGACGCGCCAGCACCGAAGCCCGATTGTTCAGCTATGCATTGATGACTTCATCGCGGGACAGCAGGCCCCTCTGTCTTTTCTAAAGCATCCAGGATCGCTACCCCCGCGCTAACTTCGGTCCCTGCGTGGCAAGGCACGCGGGTCTGACGTAAAATGTCGGCTTGACCGACTCAGCCGCATCCATGCCCACATCCGAGAACCGCGTCATTGTCGGCCTGTCCGGCGGTGTCGATTCATCTGTTGCCGCGCTGTTGCTCCAGCAGCAGGGCTACCTGGTCGAAGGCCTTTTCATGAAAAACTGGGAAGAGGACGACGGCACCGAGTACTGCACCGCAAAAGAGGACCTTGAGGATGCCCGAGAGGTCGCAGCACTGCTCGGTATCCCGCTACATCAGGCAAACTTTGCGGCCGAGTACTGGGACAACGTCTTTGAACACTTCCTTTCAGAATACCGCGCAGGCCGGACCCCCAACCCGGACGTTCTGTGCAATCGTGAGATCAAGTTCAATGTGTTTGCCGAATACGCCAGGGCACTGGGTGCAGGCGGCATCGCGACGGGACACTACGCACGCGTGAAGCGAATCGGCGATCAGGTCTGCCTGTTCAAGGCACGGGACGAGGACAAGGACCAGAGCTACTTCCTGCAGGCTGTTACATCGGAGCAGCTGACCGATGTCATCTTTCCGCTGGGCGAACTGCACAAGACTCAGGTTCGCCAGATCGCAGCGGAGCACGGTTTGCCGAACCATGCCAAGAAGGACTCCACCGGCATCTGCTTCATCGGTGAGCGCCGCTTTTCAGACTTCCTGTCCACCTGGCTGCCGGCGGAACCCGGTGTCATTGAAACACTCGAAGGCGATCGGATCGGCGCCCATAATGGTCTGATGTATCACACCCTCGGACAGCGACAGGGTCTGGGTATCGGAGGTGTCCGCGGCGCCCCGGAAGACCCCTGGTACGTGGTCGCAAAGGACCTTGAACGCAACGTGCTGGTGGTTGCCCAGGGAAACCATCACCCTGCCCTGTATTCACGCTCCGCCACCTGCAGTGACATCGGCTGGATTGGGCCTGCCCCTTCGTTGCCATTTCGTGGCTGTGTCAAGGTGCGATACCGACAGCCGGATCAGTCCGCAACCATAACCCGACTGACGCAGGCGCGGTACCGAATCGATTTTACTGTGCCGCAACGTGCGGTGACGCCGGGTCAGTGGGCCTGTGTCTATGAAGGCGACCGCTGTCTCGGTGGTGGCATTATCGATGCCACCAGCCCATGACCGGCTCGTGGGAGGACCGCGTGCTGGCGCTCGCCGGTGTGACCCAGGCTGCACATCTGGTGGGGTCGGCGGCGCGTACGGGCATGGTGAGCCAGAACTCGCTTGAAGCCTGTCTCGACAGCATATTTGTGGTCAATCCGGAGGAACCGGTTGATGTCTACGGTGGCATCAAGGGCGTCTCAATCGGGCTGCGTATCCTCGAAGAAATGCTGGTACAACGGCAATATGTAGAACATACAGACGTGTTGCGTTACGGTCTTGCATTGCTGCGGCTCGAAAAACAGCTGTCAGCAAGGTCGGATGTACTTGCCGCTCTGGGCCTCAGAATACGGGAGGTCGATGAGCACCGACGGGTCACCGACCCACCGGTTCTGAGTGATCCGGTGATTACCGAGCTGGCTTCTCTGTACGAGAACCACATCGGACAACTCTCGCCACGTATCCAGATTATGGGCCAGAGACAGCATCTGCAGAACGCGTTCAACGTCACGCGCATCCGGGCGCTGCTACTGGCTGGGATGCGGTCCGCGGTTCTGTGGCGACAACTCGGGGGCAGGCAATGGCAGCTGATATTCTCCAGGCGCAAACTGACCGGCGCGTTGAACTATATTCGTAACATACAAAAACATCAGTGATCGAAAACATGGAACCAAACCAAGGCCACACCATTGACCTGTCTGACCTGTCGCCGCTGACGGCGATTTCCCCTATTGATGGACGCTACGCATCGAAGACAGAGGGGCTACGTCCCTATGTCAGTGAGTTCGGACTGATTCGCACAAGAGTGCGGGTCGAGGTCGCCTGGTTCAAACACCTCGCTGACTGCCCCGGGATTGCGGAACTGCCAAGGCTCGATGAGAGCGCAGTTCGTGTGCTGGATGCCATCGTCGAGAACTTCTCCCTGGTCGACGCAGGGCGGGTGAAGGCCCTCGAGGCGACCACCAATCATGACGTCAAGGCAGTCGAATATTTTGTGAAAGAGCAAGTCATGGCAAGTGGTCATGCCATCCTCAAGGAACACGTGGAGTTCATCCACTTTGCCTGTACCTCCGAGGACATCAACAATCTTTCCCACGGACTGATCCTGAAAGATTCACTGACTGCGGTCATGCTCCCCACGATGGTCGAAGTTCGCAGCGCGGTAGCTGAACTCGCCACCCGATACGCCGCTGTCCCGATGTTGTCCCGCACCCATGGCCAGGTGGCCTCGCCAACGACCATGGGCAAGGAAATGGCCAACGTGGTAGCTCGCCTTGATCGCCAGATCAGCCAGATTCGCGGGGTCTCGATTCTGGGAAAGATCAACGGTGCGGTGGGCAATTACAACGCCCATCAGGTGGCGTATCCGTCCGTCGACTGGGTGGCACTCAGCCGGGACTTCGTGACGGGACTGGGGCTGGACTGGAACCCTTACACCACCCAGATCGAGCCCCACGACTACGTGGCAGAACTGTTTGATGCCTGCGCCCGTTTCAACACCATCGTGCTGGACCTGGACCGGGACATCTGGGCGTATATCTCCATTGGCTACTTCAAGCAGAAGAAGGTGCCTGGCGAGACTGGCTCTTCCACCATGCCCCACAAGGTCAACCCGATCGATTTCGAGAACTCGGAAGGAAACCTCGGGGTGGCCAACGCCGTGCTACACCATCTGAGTGAGAAGCTGCCGGTGTCCCGCTGGCAGCGCGACCTTTCAGATTCAACGGTGCTGCGCAATCTCGGGACGGGGTTTGCCTACTCGCTGATCGCCTATCAATCGAGCCTGAAGGGCATCAGCAAGCTGGAACTTGATGCTGCCCGCCTGGCGGAAGACCTGGATCGCAGCTGGGAAGTGTTGGCCGAGCCGATTCAGACCGTCATGCGGCGCCACGGCATCGAAGCACCCTACGAAAAACTGAAGACCCTGACCCGGGGTGAGCAACTGAGTCAGGCACGCATTCGTGAGTTGATCGAAGGCCTGGACCTGCCCGATTCAGCGAAGCAGGAGATTCTTGCCCTGACCCCGGCAAACTATATTGGGCTGGCACCACAGTTGGTGGCGCGGCTGCTGGACTCGACCCAGTGAGCTTTACTGACGCCGCCTTCCGGACTGAATTCTGGCGTCAGCAGCCCTGTTTCGAGCCTGCCTGCCTCAAGACCCTGCCGGACATCGGACCATCGGAGTTGCTGGCACTGGCCGGAGACGATCTGGTTGAATCGAGGCTGGTTGGCCCAGGCTATACCCTGGCTACAGGACCCATGACCCTCTCGGCCCTGCCTCCCGGATCTCTGCTCATGATCAATGGTCTGGAGCAGCACACAGCTTGTCTGGAACAGATGCTGACCCGGGAGTTCGGCTTTCTGCCCAGGTGGCGCATCGATGACGTCATGGCAAGTTACGGTGATCGTGATGCCAGCTGCGGGCCCCATTTCGATCACTATGACGTGTTCCTGGTCCAGCTGCATGGGACCAAACAGTGGCGCCTTGACCGGGGCGGCCATACTGATGACGAACTGGATCCGAATTACGATATTCGTCTGCTCAGGACCCTCGATACCGTCACGACCTTTGGCGCAGCGCCAGGTGACGTCCTCTATATTCCGCCGGGGGTCGGACACTGGGGAATCGCCGGGCCGGATTCCATCACGCTGTCTGTCGGTATCAGAAACCCCACCGGGGTTGAAATGCTGGCAGAAGTGACTGACTTTCTCCTCGCAAGGGACCTGCCATCAGACACGATAGACGATGCCCTCCAGCAACCCGGTGACGGCATTACCCGGGCCGACACGCGGCATCTGCAACAGGCCCTGGTGTCAATCCTGAACGACCAGAGCGTGCTTGCAGACTGCTATGGTGAGTATGCCACTCGCCCAAGAGAACCTGACCTTGTTCAGACCGGGCACTACGACCGGCAGTTGAGTGAAGTCCGATTGCATCACTATGCCAGGATCACCTGGCATCAGAATGACGATCCCAAGGCGCTGCGGGTCTTTGCCAATGGTGAGACCATTCACGCCAGCCATACGGTACTTGACTGGCTGCGGCCACTAGCGATAGATCGAAGGTGTGGGTTCGATCGGGTACGCACGGCGACTGACCACCGATTGCTCTCGGTATTGGCCGAGCTGGGTGTTCTCTCCAGTGAACAAGCGGGTGAGCCACATGAGTGAAGGACTCTCTATACGACGTTTCATTGTCCGGGAAGCGGACTGGGCCACCGAAAGGAGCACCCTGTCAAACATCCGGCGCATTGTTTTCATCGTCGAACAGGGGGTACCACAGGAACAAGAGTGGGATGGCCAGGATGAAAAGGCCTCGCACTTCATCGCCTTGTCCGAGGACGACACACCGATTGGCAACGCCAGGCTTCTGCCTGATGGCCAGATCGGTCGCATGGCCGTCATCTCTGAACACCGGGGCAAGGGAGTCGGACGGGTGCTCCTTGAGGCGGCCGTTGAGAAGGCGAGGCACCTTGGCCTGCCCAGGGTATACCTTCATGCACAGACTCACGCGCTCACCTTTTACGAGCGCAGCGGCTTTATCCCGTTTGGCGAGGAATTCGAGGAGGCCGGGATTGCCCACCGCGAGATGGCGCTGAACCTGACGCCACTGGCTGACAAGGTGCAACGGCGGACCGCGGTTGAGACTTCCCTTGATATCGGTGTCAAACAATTTGATACCCGCGAGGTGTCGTGGTCAGACTATCGGCAACGCATCCGGATCATTCGGCGTAGCGTCCTCGTTGGTGAGTTGGGCTTGCCGGATGACTTTGTAGAGGACCCCACCGATACAGACGCTATTCACTGGATCGCAGAAGACGAGCAATCGGGCCAGGCCATTGGCAGCATCCGAATGTCCGTTGATGGCACAGCATCGCGTCTGGCGGTATTGCCTGAGCACCGCGGCAAGGGCATCGGCACCAGCCTGCTCGAATTGACTGTCTCCAAGGGGACCCGCTTCGCGCTGCCCCTCGTAGCGGCCGATGCGCTGGCAGCACTGGAACCATTGTATCTGGGCGCGGGCTTTGAACCACGAGGCGATAGATTTTCCGCTTACGACCTTCCCCATCAACACTATGTCCATGCAGTCAACCCGCCCGACCTCGATGAGGTGCCACGGCGACAGATGACGGGTGACCGGTTCGACAACGAGGCGGTCATCTATCGCCTTGGTGACGACAAGAAACTGATCCTGCTTCGAAGTGAGGATGACTTTCACAATATCATCATCGAGATGTGCCGACAGGCGACGCACTCAATCCGGATATTTTCCCCAGTGCTGGAACACAAGCTGTTTGACGACGCGGTGCTGCGAGACATCTGTTCCGCCCTGGCGCGTCGCAACAAGTACACCCATATTGAAGTGCTGCTGTTCGATTCCCACCGGGTCGTCAAGAATGGTCATGCGCTGCTGGAGATCGCAAGAAGACTTCCCTCTTCAATCCAGATCAGGATCGTGCATCCGGAACTCCGACAACAGAACCATGAGTTTGTCCTGGCCGATTCCACCGGCGTCATTTATCGCCATGACTATGAGATCTATGATGGTTACGCGAATTTCTCCGACGTGGCGGACGCCAATCGTCTGGGAAGACAGTTTTCCAGAGCCTGGGACTCGAGCCTCGCCGACCCGTACCTTCGAACCCTGAAGATCTGAGTGGACGCGCCCGCCCGACATCCGGGCCAGTCAAAGTGCGCGGGGAGAAACCAGCAGACCGTTACTGTCGCCATAGGCGTACTCGCCAGTCCGAAACGTGACGCCTGCAAAGTGCACGTCCTCGTCAATCAGACCCACTCCCCGCTTGACGCTCTTCATAGGATGAATCGCGAGAGCTTTTACGGCAAGCGGCAATACGTTGATGATCTCGACATCCCTGATGCAACCATAGATCACGATGCCTTCCCAGCCATTTTCAGCGGCCTGTTTAGCAAGATTGTCACCCAGCAGTCCACACCTCAGGGAACCGCCCCCATCAACGATCAGCACTCTGCCCTGGCCGGGTTCAGTGACACGCTCAGCCACCAGCGAGTTGTCTTCGTGGCACTTGATGGTCGCGATTCGGCCGCCGAATGAATCCCGCGCACCAAATGAGGTGAATACAGGTTCGGCAACGGTCACGAGGTCAGGATGATCGTCACAAAGATCGGGCAGTACGTAGGCCATGGATGCTCCTTGAACAAATTGAAGACGGCTTGAATGACGTGGCAACCAGCCGCTAGAATCCAGGGCCCAGCCACCCCATTCAAGAAGGCGGCATCATAACAAACTCTTTCATCGGTAAGCTTGCCGCGCTGGTTGTCCGGCTACCCGTCGTCCTGACGTTGACGGTCGCGCCATTGGCACAGGCCGAATTCTTCATCTATCAGGGGCCCAATGGCGAGCGAATGGTCTCGGATCGACCTGTGCGTGGATATTCGCTGGTGACCCGACGGGATACGGTCAAGGATGCCGGGCACATTCTTGCCAATCGCCCGATCAGACCGGGCGGCCCTGCCAGGTTCAAGTCCTACATTCGATCTGCATCCGACCGGTATGGTGTGGACGCCGCACTCGTGGAAGCGGTGATTGCCGTGGAGTCGGGGTTTGACCCCGACGCCGTATCAAATCGCGGTGCGACGGGGCTGATGCAGCTGATGAGCGCCACGGCACAGCAATATGCGGTCCGGGACCGGCTTGATCCACGCCAGAACATCAATGGCGGCGTTCAGCATCTGAAACACCTGCTTGACCGGTTTGACGGCGACATCACGCTGGTTCTAGCCGCTTACAATGCCGGTGCCGGTGCAGTGGAACGGTACCGGGGCGTTCCGCCCTTTGCCGAGACCAGACGCTACATCCGCAAGGTCCTTGAACACCACAGCCGGTACCGGGCATTGCGTTACGGCAGTTAGTCCGGTGGGACTCTATTCTGTGGCACCGCGCATCACCGCGAGAGTGCTGACTTCTGACCCATCACGTGAAGGGTGCTGCCCTCAGCTGCCATCACGTGATGGCCTGTTGCAGGAGCCCCGGGCGCTTTATCTGGCTCCCTATTTGTTGTTACTTCCTTCCCTGCCGCCAAGTCGCGCATCCGGCGATACTGCCGCGGCGTCAAACTGCTCTCGAAGCGTCCCATACTCAGTGGTGTGCGGGTATTGAGGAAACTCGCTGATGACATTTTCCGGTGCCCTGAACAGGAATCCGGCATGAGCTTCCTCCAGCATGGTGGTGTCGTTGTAGGAGTCTCCAGCCGCGAACACAATGAAATTGAGCTGTTTGAGCGCCTTGACTGAAGCTCGCTTAGGATCAGGCTGACGCAGGAGATAGTTCACCACCTTACCGTTGCCCGCGACTTCCAGGCGATGGCAGAACAGCGTCGGCCAGGCCAACTGGGCCATGAACGGTGCGGCAAAGTCATAGAATGTGTCAGAGAGAATGATGACCTGATAGTTCTGGCGGAGCGAATCCAGGAATTCCCGTGCGCCGGGCAGCGGCGACATCTCACCGATCACCGCCTGGATGTCATCGAGCCGGAGGCCGTGTTGGTCCAGCAATGACAGACGCTGATGCATCAACTGATCATAGTCTGGGATGTCCCTGGTGGTCGCCAGTAACTCATTGATTCCGGTTTTTTGCGCAAATTCGATCCAGATTTCGGGAATCAATACTCCCTCAAGGTCAAGACAAACTACCTGCATGATTTGAGTCCCACCGGCAAAAGACGCGGATTGTACACGATTGGGCTATAACGATATTGCGGTTTGCAATTTCACTTTGTGGTTCGGGATTGATAGTCTTGCCGTCCTGATTTCACTGAAGGCAACAAAGTGTCCAACGACTATCCATCGCCACAGGATGTGCTGAAGCAAGCACTGACCTCCCACGATGCAGTCACGATCTCGTTCAGCGGGGCCGAAGACGTGGTGCTGATCGATATGGCCTGCAACATCAGCGATGCAGTCGATGTCTTTTGCCTGGACACGGGCCGCCTGCATCCGGAAACATACCGCTACATCGAAAGAGTCCGTGACTACTATGGCATTGAAATCAGCCTGCTGTCACCAGACCCTGCTGCCCTGCAGGCGCTCGTAAAAGGCAAGGGATTGTTCAGCTTCTATGAAGACGGCCATCAGGAATGCTGCGGGATTCGGAAGATTGAACCGCTTACCCGCCACCTTGTGAACTACGATGCCTGGATCACCGGGCAGCGTCAGGACCAGAGCCCGACACGTTCTGCCCTGCCTCAGCGGCAGGTGGACACCGCCTTTTCGGATGATCGGCGCGATCTGATCAAATACAATCCACTGTCCGCCTGGAGTTCCGCCAGGGTGTGGCAATATATTCGCGGCAACGATGTACCCTATAACGAACTCCACGATCAGGGTTTCGTCAGCATCGGGTGTGAGCCGTGCACCCGCCGCATTGGACCGAACGAGCATGAGCGTGCCGGACGGTGGTGGTGGGAAGAGGCGACCAAACGGGAGTGTGGTCTGCACGTCATCAACCTTGACAACGATTCCGCTGCGGGCGGCACCTCATGAGCACCCAATGAAGATAACATTCGTCAAGAAGATCCTCGCAAGTGGCGAGCCATGCCCGAAATGTGCGGACGTTGAAGCGCGCCTGAATGCTTCCGGTCAGATGGCTCGAATCGACCAGACGGTGATCGCTGATGAACGTGATCCTGCCTCCCCAGGGATGCAGCTTGCCAGCCAGCATGACGTCAAAAGGGCACCCTTTTTCGTGGTTGAGGATGACGCGGGAACCAGAATCTATACCGTCTACTTCAAGTTTGCCAAAGAAGTCCTCGGGAAGGAATCGAGCGGAACCGACAAAGCCAAAGAGATTCTGAACGACAATCCGGACCTCGATTTCATCTGACCCCTAACGCATCGGCAGCTCGATGTCGTCGAAAAGCTTGTCCGATTCGCTACGGGAAGCGCCATCAAAGGCCTGCCGCACCATCTCCCGGGAGAGATGGGGTGCAAACAGGCTGATGAATTCATACATATAACCCCGCAGAAATGTCCCTCGTTTGCAGCCGATCATCGTCGTGCTGGGCTCAAACAGATGGCTGGCATCCAGCGCGACGAGACCCTGATCCTGCGCGTGGTCGTAGGCCATCTGGGCAATGATTCCAATGCCCAGGCCCAGGCGGACGTATGTCTTGATGACATCTGCATCCGTGGCAGTGAACACCACGCGAGGGGTGAGGCCCTGCTGATTGAAGGCATCGTCCAGCTTCGAACGTCCGGTAAAGCCGAATACGTAAGTAACAATGGGGTAGGTCGCGACGTCTGCCAGCGTGAGGCGTTCGACAGAGGTCAGTGGATGTCCTTCCGGGACGACAATGCAACGATTCCAGTCATAGCAAGGCAGCATGACAAGATCGCCAAACAATTCCAGCCCCTCGGTGGCAATGGCGAAATCCACCACGCCGTTGGCCGCCATCTCTGCAATCTGCACCGGACTGCCCTGGTGCATGTGTAGAGACACGTTGGGATACTGGCTCATGAAGTCAGAAATTACGCCAGGAAGTGCATAGCGAGCCTGGGTGTGGGTGGTTGCGACGGACAGGCTGCCGCTGGTTTCGTCGGAAAATTCCTGCGCCATCTGTTTGATGATCTCTAC
>JAQBUI010000098.1 GCA_027624035.1 Pseudomonadota bacterium
ACAGGTCCTCAAGTTCGGCCATCCCAAGAAGCTTAAGTAAGTGCCATTCGACTCTGACCCCATTTATTCTGTTTCCTCGGTATTGCCCTCTTTGATGGGGATCGCCAGGTCTTCCGTGCTGATGTCCAGTACCATCAGCATGTTGGAGGCAACGTAGATGGAGGAGTAGGTTCCCACCATCACCCCGATAATCAAGCCCACAGCGAAACCACGAATCAGTTCACCACCCAGGAACAGTAGCGCAAACAGCACCAGCAGGGTGGTTAACGACGTGACCAACGTTCGGCCCAGGGTCTGGTTCAACGATGTGTTGATGATGGACTCCGGGCTGCCCCGACGGATCTTGCGGAAATTCTCCCGAATGCGGTCCGAGACCACAATGGTGTCATTCAGGGAATAACCGATGACGGCCAGCAACGCCGCCAGCACGGTGAGATCAAAGTCCCAGCGTACGACGGAAAATATGCCAAGGGTGATCACGACATCGTGAAACAGGGCCACCACCGCCCCCACGGCGAACTTCAGCTGGAACCGGAACGCAACGTAGATCATGACCAGGCCCAGTGCCGTCAGCAGGCCAAGGCCACCCTGATTGGTCAGTTCCTCCCCCACTGCAGGACCCACGAATTCCGCGCGGCGCAGATCCACGCCGGCATCGGACTCCCGCAGCGATTCGATAATACGGTCCCCCAGCCTCGCGTTGTCTTTGTCCGACAGCGATTTCTGCGGGGGCACCCGAACCAGGATGTCCCGGTCCGACCCGAAGAACTGCACCACATGTCCGCGATAGCCGGCGGCGTCCAGTTCAGTCCTGATGGCCTCCGGGTCGACCGATACGGGGTAGGACACTTCCACCAGCGTACCACCGGTGAAATCCAGCCCCCACTCCACCTGATTGATGGCCAGGGATATCAGGCTTGCCAGCACCAGCGCAAGGGAAATACCGCCCGCGACCTTGCGGTAGCCCATGAAATCAAGATTGAGATCAATGAAAGCCATCAGATCAGCAGCCTCTTGACGTTGCGACCACCGTAGACGAGGTTGATGATGGCCCGCGTCCCCATGATGGCCGTGAACATGGAGGTGAGAATGCCGATAGACAGCGTCACGGCGAAGCCCTTCACCGGGCCAGTACCGATGCTGTAGAGGATGACCGCCACCAGCAACGTCGTCAGGTTGGCATCCATGATGGTAACAAAGGCACGCTCGAAGCCGGCATTGATCGCCCCCTGGGGCGACATTCGATTGTTCAGTTCCTCCCGAATCCGCGAGAAGATCAGCACGTTGGCATCCACCGCCATCCCGACGGTCAGCACGATCCCCGCAATGCCCGGCATGGTAAGCGTGGCCGACAGGCTGGACATCACCGCCACCAGCAGCACGAGGTTGAATCCCAGCGCGAGGTTGGCCGCAAGGCCAAACACCTTGTAATAGACCAGCATGAACACCAGCACCAGGCCAAGGCCCACCGCCACAGAGATCGCGCCCTGCCGGATATTCTCGGCACCCAGACTGGCGCCCACGGTGCGTTCCTCCACGATGAACATATCGGCTGCCAGCGCCCCGGCGCGGAGCAACAGTGCCAGTTCCCTTGCCTCACCAGCCTCAAGGCCCGTGATGCGGAACTTGACCCCAAGGGCCGCCTGCACGGTCGCAAGGGAGATCACCCGCTTCTCGACATAGGGCGTGGAAGTAAGGACTTCCTCACCGCCCACCATCTTGTAGTCGTCACGGGTCTTGGTCTCTATGAAGATCACCGCCATGCGGCGGCCGATGCTGTGCCGGGTGGCGCGGTGCATGAGTTCACCGCCGTCGCTGTCCAGCGTGATATTGACCTGGGGCAGGCCGGAATCCGGATCGAAGCCCACCTGGGCATCAAAGACACGGTCCCCCCGCAGAATAATGTCGGATTCGAGATCGGTCAGGCGCCCTTCGTACTCATATGTGATGGTCGATGACCTGGCCGCATCGGGCAATGCCTCCATGCGAAACTCCAGGGTCGCCACCTTGCCAAGGATCTTCTTGGCCTCGGCGGTGTCCTGAACGCCAGGCAGGTCAACCACGATGCGATTTCGCCCCAGGCGCTGCACCAGAGGCTCGGCCACACCCAGTTCATTGACCCGGTTACGGATGGTCTGCAGGTTCTGGCTGACGGCAAAGTCTTCAATATCCCGGATCGCCTGGGACTTCATGGTCAGTTGGACAAAGGCCTCAGGGTCTTCCCCGGTGGCATAGTCGAATTCGCTGTACTGGGCGCCAATTTTGGTGCGGGCCCGGTCCCGCAGTTCGGTATCGGCAAAATAGACCTTCAGCATGCCCAGACCGGGCGATTCAAAGCTCGTGTAGCGAATCCGGTCTTCCCTGGCGCGCAACATCCTGCCGATGTCCTGCTGCATGCCTTCTATGCGGTCCTCGATGGCGGACTCGGTGTCGACCTCCATCAGGAAGTGCACCCCGCCGCGAAGGTCCAGCCCGTATTTCATGGGCTCGGCGCCAAGGTCACGGAGCCATCCCGGCGTGGTCGGGGCGGCATTCAGGGCCACGATGTAGGGCTGGGTAAGATCGTGCAGTGCCCGCTGCACCACATCCTTCGCCTGCAGCTGGGCCTCGTTGTCCGTAAACCGAAGGAGCGCCTTGTTGTCCTGTAGTTCAGCACCGAAATACGCTATGCCAGCGTCATCCAGTGCCTGGGTAGCAACGTCCAGAGCCCGGGATTCAACCGCGACCGCCTGATCCCCGGTGGACACCTGAACCGCAAAATCAGGCGGATACAGGTTCGGCAGGGCGTAGATCACCCCCAGCAGCACGATTCCCGCGATCAGCAGGTTCTTCCATAATGGATAACGATTAATCAATGATCCGGCCTAGATGGATTTGATGGTGCCCTTCGGCAGCGCAGTGGCGACGGCGCCCTTCTGGAGCTTCAGCTGGACGTTGTCTGCGACCTCGAACACCAGGTACTGCTCCTCTACCTTGACGATCTTGCCGATCAGCCCCCCATTGGTGACGATCTCGTCGCCCTTGGACAGGCCCGCCACCAGTTCCCGGTGTTCTTTGGCCCGTTTGCTCTGGGGACGCCAGACGATGAAGTAGAACACCGCCGCAAAGGCGACGATGATAAAGAGATCCAGACCGGGTATGCCGCCACCCGACCCGCCGGCATCGGCGGCCATGGCACTGGGTATAAAAAAATCAATCATTTGCAGTCACGTTTGTTGGAGGAATTCAGACGGGCCGTATTGTCCCTGAATCGGCTTCATTGTGCATCACAAATCAAGGTGCATCACAAATCAAACCGACAGGCCCCAGCCCGCATAGATCTGATCGATATGGTCATTGATGGCGCCTTTTTCAATGGCAGCACGCAAACCGGCCATCAGATCAAGGTAATAATGCAGGTTATGAATGGTGTTCAGCTCCGCACCGAGCATCTCGCCGCACTTGTCCAGGTGATGAAGATAGGCTCTTGAGAAGTTCTGGCAGGTATAGCAGGTGCAGTGCGCATCCAGCGCTGCGGTGTCTGTCTTGTGCACCGCATTGCGGATTCTGACCACCCCGGTGCTGGTGAAGAGATGGCCGTTACGGGCGTTCCGGGTGGGCATCACGCAATCCATCATGTCCACGCCGCGGCGCACACACTCCACCAGGTCCTGGGGCGTGCCAACGCCCATCAGATACCGGGGCCGGTCCGCCGGCAGCATCGGCGCCACGTGCTCGACCACATTCATCATATCCTCCTTGGGTTCCCCCACGGACAGCCCGCCGATTGCATAGCCTTCAAACCCGATGTCCAGCAACCCGGCGAGGGACGCCTCCCGCAGGTCCAGATGGACGCCGCCCTGCACGATGCCGAACAGCGCATTGTGGTCGCTTCCAAACGCTGCCCGGCTGCGCGCCGCCCAGCGCAGCGACAGCTCCATGGAAGCCCGCACCTCGGCCACTTCTGCCGGGAACGGCGTACACTCATCAAACACCATGGCAATATCGGAGTTCAGGCTCTGCTGAATGGCCATGGAGCGCTCCGGGTCCAGGAACACCTCATCGCCATTGATCGGTGAGCGGAACGACACGCCCGCTTCCGATATCTTGCGCAACTCTCCCAGGCTGAACACCTGAAAACCACCGGAATCGGTCAGGATTGGACGGTCCCAGCCCATGAAACCGTGTAACCCGCCGTGCTGCTCGATGACGCCAGTGCCGGGCCGCAGCATCAGGTGAAATGTATTGCCCAGCAGGATCTGCACGCCTGCATCACGCAAGGAAGCAGGCGACATCCCCTTGACGGAACCATAGGTGCCGCACGGCATGAAAATCGGCGTGGCCACCTCTCCATGGGCCAGTTTGAGGGTGCCGCGGCGGGCCTCGCCATCGGTGTGGGAAACGGAAAACTGCATAGGTCAGGTCAGGGCATGGTCAACATGGCGACACCTTAGCCGAGGCGGGGTGATGGAACCAGCATTTGGACAAGTGAACGAACAGTCCTTACCACTGGCAGCGCCCGGGACGCCAGGCAGCCCCTGGCGATGCCATTACCCGTCCAGTCAGATGGCCTGATCCAGCGCCTCAACGAAGTCGATGAACGACCTCAGCCTGGCCGACGGAAACCGGCTGGCCTGATAAACCAGCCACCAGGGCGGACCGATGCCGTCGAACCTGTCCAGCACAGTCACCAGTTCACCCGCATCCAGCGAAGGCGCCAGCAGATGATCCGGCCCATGAATGATGCCACCCCCCGCCAGCGCACAGTTCAGCAGGAAAACGCCCTGATCACACACCAGATTTCCCAGGGGTTGATGGGAAAGCCCGCGCGGCCCGCCCTGAAACGACCAGGGCCGGGGCAGGCCCGTGTGGCTGTCGAGATAGGCGAGGCAGTTATGCTGCGCCAGGTCCCCTGGCGCCTGTGGGATACCGTGGCTGGCCAGATAGCCCGGTGAGGCGGCGGTCAGAAACCGGGGCCGCTTCAGAGGCCGGGCGATCAGGCGGGAATCCGGCACATCATGGAACCTGACGGCAAGATCAAAGCGTTCCTGCACGAGGTCCACATTGCGGTCCGACAGCACAACCTCCAGATGTGTGTCCGGATGCGACTGCTGCCACCGGGGCAGGTTCATCGACAGCCTCTGTAATCCGAAACTGACCGGCAGACAGACCCGCAGTTTGCCCTGAACGCTCTCCGGGCGCCCGGAAACGCTCGCCCGGGCATCCGAGGCCTGCTGGAACAGCACATGGCACTGATCGAAATACGTCTGGCCCGCCGGTGTCAGCGTGACCGCTCGCGGCGAGCGATGGAACAGCTTGACGCCCAGGCTCGCCTCCAGCCGGCTGACCGATTTGCTCACCGCCGACGGCGTCAGCCCCAGCTTTCTGGCGGCCACAGAAAAGCTGCGCCATTCAGCGGCCGTGATAAAGGCGGTGAGCCCGGTAAAAGGATCAACCGAGGAGGTCATGACTCGCTCTCCAAAATTGGCAACAGCGAATGATCCTACGCCATCTGGTGAATATTAGTGTGAATAAAAGTCATATTTATTCGGAAAGAACACTATCTAGTAAAACAATTAGTCTTGTATAGCATGGTGCCATCCAGTCACGAAGGGAATCTCCAATGAACGTCCAGGCGCCAGAACCGGCCTTGAACCTCAAGACACGCGTGCTGCGGGCCGCGACACTGACCGGCCACTTCACGCTGCGCAGCGGCGAAGTGGCCAGTACCTACTTCGACAAGTACCTGTTTGAATCCGACCCTGCTCTTCTGCGCGCCATCGCGGCACGCCTGGCAGAACTGGTTCCCCCTCAAACAGAAATCCTGGCGGGCCTGGAAATGGGCGGCATCCCGGTGGTCACCGCGCTCAGCCAGGTCACGGGACTCCCAGCGGCTTTTGTTCGTAAAGCCCCCAAAACTTACGGCACCTGCAAATACGCGGAGGGCCCGCGCCTGCCAGGACGAAACGTCGTGCTGGTAGAGGATGTGGTATCCAGTGGCGGCAGTCTGCTGGATGCAGTCGCCAGACTTCGGACAGATGGCACAGACCCACAGGTGGCGCTTTGCGTGCTGGACCGGGCCACCGGAGGATTCGCCGCCTTAACAGCTGCCGGCGTCGAATTGCGCGCGGTGTTTACGATCAACCGGAACGAAGGAAGGGACCAGGCACATGGCCAGTGAAAGCAGAATCATCGTCGCCCTGGATTACCCCGATGCATCAGCCGCGTGGACCCTGGTGCAACAACTGGGCGCACCAGCGAGTCACTACAAGGTTGGGCTGCAACTGCTCACAGCGGCTGGGCCAGAGTTCGTGGGCAGGCTGGTCGACGCCGGCAAACGGGTATTTCTGGACTTGAAGGTGCTGGAGATCCCGAATTCGGTAGCCGGCGCCGTCGAAGCGGCGGGAAGGCTTGGCGCGTGCATGGTGACCGTGCATGCCGCAGGGGGCCGACGTGTTATGGCAGCAGCCGTCAAGGCGGCCCGCGCATTTCCGAAGCTACGCGTAGTCGCCATCACGGTCATCACCAGCCATGAAGACAAAGACCTGCAGGAAGTGGGCGTCCACGCCAGCGTACCAGCACAGGTGATGTCGCTTGCCAGGCTCGCCATGGAAAGTGGTTGTGATGGTGTGGTGGCGTCTGCTCTGGAAGTGGGCCCGTTACGGGCAGTGCTGCCGAGTGACACCACGATTGTGGTGCCTGGAATCTCGTTGGACCCCACACGCAGCACCGATCAGAAGCGGATCTCAAGGCCCGGTGAAGCCATCCTCGCCGGTGCTTCGTTCGTCGTCGTGGGCAGAGCCATTACTCGCGCGAACGATCCGGGCCAGGCATTTGCACAGGCGCAGCGCCAGATCACTGGCTCATCGGCTCATGATTGAGACCATCTCGATGACCGTCGCGTGACTAACGCGTGATCAACATCGCGTCCCCGTAGCTGAAAAATCGCCAGGATTCCGCGATGGCGGCAGCATAGGCATCCCGGATGGTGCCGGTCCCGGCGAACGCACTTACCAGCATGATCAGCGTCGACCCCGGCAAATGAAAGTTGGTGATCATGGCGTCCACGGAGCGAAACTCGTATCCAGGATAGATGAAGATATCCGTCTCGCCGCGAAAGGGTTTGAGTTCACCGCCCGCCGAGGCAGTCTCCAACGAGCGGACACTGGTCGTCCCAACCGCCACCACGCGGCCACCCCGGGCCCGGCAGGCCTTCACCGCTGCGCATACAGATTCCTCGACCTCCAGATATTCAGTATGCATCTGGTGGTCTTCGACCCGGGCCACCCGAATGGGCGCGAAAGTACCCGCCCCTACATGCAGCGTCACCTGGGCAATGGCGACGCCCTTCTCTGCCAGCCGCGCCATCAGAGGCTCATCAAAGTGCAGCCCTGCCGTTGGTGCCGCGACGGCGCCCGCCCGCTCCGCATAGATGGTCTGGTATCGTTCGGCATCCGTCGCCTCATCCTGACGGTCGATATATGGCGGCAGCGGGATATGCCCGTGTACCTGGCTGATGGCAAGCACACCAGGGTCAGGAAAGGACACCACGAAGAACTGGCCGTCACGCCCTGTGACCCGCAGCGTCACGTCGCTGCCTTCCAGGGTGATGTCACTGCCGGGTCTGGGCGACTTGCTGCTGCGCACCTGCACCAGCGCATTGTGGTCGTCCAGCACTCGTTCGAGCATCACTTCTACCCGCCCGCCGGTTGCCTTGCGGCCAAACAGCCGCGCCGGGATCACCCGGGTATTGTTGAAGACCAGCAGATCACCCGGGGCCAGCAGGGTATCCAATTCATAAAAGTGATGGCGGCCGAGGTGTCCGCTGGCCGCATCCACATGCATCAACCGGCTCGCGGAACGCTCCGGCGTGGGGTATTTGGCGATCAATTCCCCTGGCAGTTCAAAATGGAAGTCTGCGACATCCATCAGACGCTGACCTCATTGAAGGCAGAAACGTAGCGGGCAGTACCCGATACGCCCTGAAGGCAGCCCGGCCGCAGTTCCAACTGCATGAACGCGTCCGTTGCACCGTATTCGTTACCGACCTGTGCCGTGGTGAAACCAAAGCGATGATAGTAGTCCGGATTGCCCAGCAGAAAGAGGGCGTCGAAGTTCAGCCCACGCGCCACGGCAATGGCCTCAAACATCAGAGCGCTGCCAAAGCCCATGCCCTGATGCACCGGCAACACCGAGAGCGGCGCAATCCCTGCACAGCGGACCCTTTCAGACAGTTCAATAGGCGAAACCAGCACATGACCCACCGCCTCATCCCCCGAAAGCGCGACCAGCGAGATCAGTACCTGGCCCCGCTCGACAATCAGTTGCACCAGGCGAGCTTCATCCTCGCGTGCGAATGCGGCGGTCACGATCTGATGGATTGCACCAGCGTCAGCGGGGGTCGCCGGTCTCACCGGCCTGGTTGCCAGTCTGGTTTCACGACTCATCGCCGGTTACCGAAATGCTGGGTTCTACCAGCCGCTGTAAACCTGGCAACTGGGAGAATGATGGTATCTGACATGATCCATAGTGAGGGGTGATTGAGCGAATCGCGATTCTACCGGGCCGGGGCGATAGATTCACGATCAAAACGAGACAAAGGGGTACAGGAGTGGCTATGCGGAAACCGGAAGCCGCGAGCCAGGGACCAGATTCGAACGCTAAGCGCGATGCTCGAACATCCGCTTCCAGGAGACAAAATCCGGGCTGTCCTGATCCAGCAGCAGGCCGACCAGGCATTCGTCTTCCGTGCGAGACCAGCGCACCTCACCTTCAAGGCGATACAACGAGGTGGTCAGATCGAGCCTAAGACCCAGCCGCGTGCGGACCGGAAGGTCCAGACTACTGGCCATCTTCACGCCGAATTCGGACACGTCCACTGTCCTGCACGCGAGCGACGTGTTGCACAGTTTTGGCCGCTGATCACAGTCGATCACATCGACCAGCACCTGTTCCTCGCGCTCGACACGCTCACTACGCGCCTGTCTTTCCCTGACCTGTCCCTGCATTTGCCTGTCCCTGCTTTATGCTTGGGACCAGTCTACCAGAGCCCATGCAAATCCAGAGGCTTTAGGCATGAACGACGCTTTTGGGGGACGAATGGCGGGGCATCCTGCCGGTCCGGAGACGAGCGGCATGGTCCTGATCCTGAACGGTCGATTCCCACACGAAATTCGGGCTGCTATAATCCCCGACCTCTGTGCCGGGGTGGCGGAACTGGTAGACGCGCCGGATTCAAAATCCGGTTCCTTCACGGGAGTGTCGGTTCGATTCCGACCCTCGGTACCAACTTGGCTCCTCCCCCACTAAAATTGCTGTCCCACTCAGTGTCAGCCTTACGGCCGTTCCTCTGCGAGAGTCACCCGACCTATTCTGACTCATCACTGCCCCAAGGTCAGGAACAGCAACGCAAAGGAGTGAATCGTACTTGTCCGGTGGGCAGAGAGAAAAGCATTTTAAATCAGAGATTTCCGGATAGACCCCTCGTCAGATACCCCCCACACCCATTGCCACACCACCCCCCACTAACCTATCGTCACAGAACAACGCGAACCACAACGTAAGACGACAATTACATGGCCACTGACCTTTCCCACCGTTTCATCTTCAACCAGACCGATGTCCGCGGCGACATCGTCCGGATGGAGCAGTCTTTTCATGACCTGATCGCAGGCCATGATTATCCACCCGTGGTCGCCAACCTGCTGGGTGAGTTTCTGGCGGCGGCTGTGCTGCTGGGCAATACCATCAAGTTCACGGGGCGGCTGATCCTGCAGGCACGCAGCGAAGGGGCCGTGTCGATGCTGATGGCGGAAGTCACCCATGACCGGAAGGTTCGTGGGGTTGCCCAGTTGGCGGGCGGTGCCGATGCCGGTGCGTCTGACTTTTCCGAGTTGCTGCGCGGGGGCACTCTTGCGGTCACGGTAGAACCGGACGCCGGGCAGCGCTATCAGAGCCTCGTGCCCATGTCCGGCGGCACCCTTGGAGAATGTCTGGAACATTATTTCAGTCAGTCGGAGCAGTTGAACACGTTCATTCGGCTGGCCGCCGACGGCGCCATGGCCACTGGCATCCTGGTTCAACAGCTACCCCCACAACTCGTGCCCCGTGGTCCGCAGCGGGACGAAGACTGGAACCGGCTACATCTGCTCGCAGAGACCCTGACGCCGGGCGAGTTGCTGTCACTGGATCATCTGACGGTACTGTCACGCCTGTTCGCCCAGGAAGACATCAAGCTGCTGGACGAGCGCCCGGTGGCATTCGAATGCCGCTGCAGCGAAGCACGAATGGCCAATGCGCTGGTCGCCCTGGGCGAGACGGAGATCAACGCCATCTTCGCAGACAAGCCGGAAGTGACCCTCACCTGTGAGATCTGCAAGACAGAGCGCAGCTTCGGGCAGGCGGAGATCTCGGCAATGCTGGACAGAGGCACCGTACACTGAACGATTACGCGCTTATCCGATGCCTGCCGCTTCCTGACTTCGCTCCTGCCAGGTTCCCCCCGCCTGAAACCTCAACGGCCCGATAGCTGACCGTGCGATGACGCGTCTGGTGCCGACATGGCGCTCACCTGTGACAGAGCGATCGGCAGGAAGGGGATCGTAAAGCTGCCTGATGGCGCGTACTATTCGGTGATCCCATCAGCACATCAGGACCCATCATGACCCATGAAATCATCATCCGCGGCGGCAATGTGGTAGACGGCATCGGCGGTGAGCCCGTTGCCGGAGACGTTGCGATCGACAATGGAATGATCACCGAAGTCGGCCAGATCAGCGACCGGGGCGACAGGGAATTCGATGCGGCGGGCATGATCGTTGCTCCCGGCTTTATTGACATGCACACCCACCTCGACGCTCAGATTGGCTGGGATCGGGATCTAACGCCGCTGTCCTGGCATGGGGTCACCACAGCATTGATGGGCAACTGCGGCGTGACCTTTGCGCCCTGCAAGCCCGATGACCGGCCGCTGCTGGCCGGAATGATGGAAACCGTGGAGGACATCCCCCGGGAGTCCATCATGACCGGTCTGCCATGGGACTGGGAAGACTACGGCGGCTACCTGGACTCGGTGGACCGCCTTGGGCCAGGCATCAACGTCGCCGGAATGATCGGCCATGCCGCGCTGCGCTACTTCGTCATGGGCCAGCGCGCGGTCGAGGAACAATCTACCGATGCCGAGCGCGAACAAATGGCGGCCATCGTCGGCGAAGCGATTGATCGGGGCGCCATCGGCTTTTCCAGCAACCGCTACCATGCACACAAATTGCCCGATGGCAGAGCCATCCCCGGTACCTTTGCAGACGTCCGGGAACTGGAGATCATCGCCATGGAAGTGAGCAAAAGGAACGCGCTGTTCCAGTCCGTAGGTATGAACTGGGACCACATGCGTCAGGTGGCGGACACCGCCAAACCCAGAATGCTATTCAATTCGACCCTGTCCGGCGTGCGGGACGACGCCTCCGGTGTCCAGCGCCGCAACGCCGTAGAAGAACTGTCCACGGGCCGTGATATTTCCGGCGTCGCGCAGGTGCGCGGTTCCGGGGCGCTGATGGGGCTTCAAGCATTGCTGCCGTTTCGCGGCAAGGGTTGGGCCAGACTCAACAAGCTGGCACCCGAGGCCCGGCTCGAGGCCATCCGGGATGCGGACTTCCGCCATCAGTTGATTGACGAGGCCAGGGCCGAAAAAGCCAGCTGGGCGGACCCCATCTGGGTGCACTCGCTGGGTAACGGCGAATCACCGGACCATTCCATGGGGCCCCACAACAACATCGTTGCCATGGCCAAAGCGGCTGGCGAGCACTGGGGCGAGACCTTCCTGCGCCTCGCCCTCGAATCCGATGGTCGGGTCCTGTTCAACTATATCGGTGAGAACCAGAATCTGAAGGCGCTGCGGGATATGTTTGACGGCGGCCGGGTGTTTCCCGGGGTCGGCGACGCCGGGGCTCACGTGTCCATGGTGATGGACGCCGGCTGGGCCACGTTTGTCCTGTCACACTGGGTCCGGGAAGAGGGGCTCTTTACCATGGGCGAAGGTATTCGGCGCATGACCAGTGCACCCGCCAGAATTCTCGGCCTGAAGGACCGTGGTGCACTCAAGCCTGGCATGCGGGCAGACATCACCATATTCGATGCTGCAAAGGTCGCGGAGGGGTACCCCTACCGTGTCACGGACTTTCCGGGCGGTGCGCCCAGGCTGACCCAGAAGAGCATCGGCTACCGCGGCATTCTGGTGAACGGGCAATTCAATGTCATCGACGGTGAACTCACGGGGAACCATTCCGGGCGGGTGTTGCGCCACGTCGCGTAGCGCCCAGCCCGGCGGGAAGCGGCCCGGACCAACCTTACGGACACACGCCGCGTGATTCCGGGCAGACTTTCCGGTATAGTCCGCGCCTTCCAAAGGTAGAGGAAGATCGCAGTCATGAGCCAGACGGAACCGGCCGCGCCCGTGATGCCGCCCCGCTTTAATTTCATGACCGTGGTGCGGATTTTTCTTCGCACCTGGCCGCACCTCAAGCCCCAGTGGAAGCACATCGCCGCCTGGTTCAGCCTGCAGTTCCTGTCCGGCGTGGTGGTGTCGCTGCTGGCCGTGATCGTCCTCGATGTCTTTAACAACAAGGTGCTGCTCGGCGCCCCCCTGGAACCCATCCAGGCCACGCTGATGCTGTTCGATGCCAGTTATGCCACCGACGAACTCACCGATCTGCAGCGCCAGGAAGTGCGCAACCGGCTGATCGTGTACACCATCATCGGCTACTTCCTGCTGGTGGTTCTGATCCAGCGCATGGTCACCACCTACTACGAGATGTGGATTGCCCAGCAGATCAACCAGAGCCTGCGGGTCAAGATGATCGAGAATGCAGAGCACCTGTCGCTTCGTTATCACAGCCATGCCAGAACCGGTGATGCCATCTACCGCGTGTACCAGGACAGCGCGATGATCAGCAGCATCATCGATACGGTGATCCTGGACCCCATCAACATGATCTGGAGCTGTGGCCTGGCCTTTTTCATCCTGTGGCTGTTCGACCCGGCGCTCGGGATTCTGGTGGTCACGGCTTCGGTGCCTGTGATCGCGCTGGTCATGTGGTTTACGCCGCGCCTGCAGCGTCGGTCCTGGATTGCACGCAATACCAACAGCGATCTCACGTCCCGCATCCAGGAGATTTCCGCTGCCATCCGAATCATCAAGGCGAACCAGGCGGAAGACACCGCCATTGACCGCTTCAACGAAGATTCCCATACCGCTCTCGACAATGCCTTCTGGCTGCGGGTGGAGATCATCATCATGCTGGCGCTGATTGGCACCATCGTGGGTGTCGTCATTCTGGCAAGTGATTTCATGATGGCGGACTGGACCATCGATGGGCAGAAAACGGCCTTTGGCGCATCCCTCGCCATCGTCGGTTTCACCGCCTGGAATCTGGGCGCATTCGAAGCGGCCCGCAGCCGCATCGGCCAGTATGTCGGCTGGGGTTCGGCGCTGATCAGCAAGTGGAGCATCATGCAGGACATGGCGGTCGGCCTGGACAGAGCCTTCTTCCTGCTGGACCTGAAGGCAGATGTGACCGATACCAGCGAGTCAGCGCCCCTGCCCACACCTGTCAGACAGATCACCTTTGAGGGCGTTCGATTTGGCTACGACCCGGAGCGGCCGGTGCTCAAAGACATCAGCCTTACCGCCGGGGCCGGCACCGTGACCGCCATCGTCGGCCAGACGGGGTCCGGCAAGTCCACCATGATGTCTCTGCTGCTGCGTCTGTTCGACCCGGACGAAGGAAACATCACCGTCAACGATGTGGATCTTCGGGACATCCGCATCGCTGACCTGCGCCAGAACGTGTCCATTGCCCTGCAGCAGAATGTGCTGTTTGCGACTTCGGTGGGCGACAATATTGCCTACGCCGCAGAGAACGTGGACGACGAGGCCATTCGTGAAGCGGCCCGGGTCGCCTGTGCAGACGAATTCATACAGGCCCTGCCGCTGGGATACGACACGGAACTCGGCGAACGCGGCAGCAGGCTGTCCGCCGGACAGCGCCAGCGCATTACCATTGCCCGCGCCATCGTACGCAACACGCCCATCCTGATTCTGGATGAACCGACGGCATCGCTTGATGCCGAGACGGAGCAGGCGGTGCTGCGCAACCTCGCCGACTGGGGGCAGGAACGCATCATCTTTTTGATTACCCACCGGCTTTCCACCATCCGCAACGCCGATCAGATTGCCTTCCTGAAAGACGGCGCGATCAGCGAGATCGGCAATCATGATGCGCTGATGGCCATTCCGGACGGGAACTACCGGCAGTATGTGGAGGCAGAAACCATTGCCGCGGAGGTCCAGGATGTTTAGGTGGCTGAAGGCGACCCTCACAGGCGAACTCGCGGGCCTGTTTGAACGAGCCCGGTTTGATGATCGTGTGGACCTTGAGGCAGAGATCACCAGCGCCGAGGTGCTCAAGATCATTGTCCGCTCGCTGGCACTGCTGCGAACCGCGAGCAAACTGTTCATTGCCAAATTCCTGCTGGCGATTTTCGCGCTGATTCCGGGCCTGGTGACGCCATGGGTGGGCAAAATCGTGATCGATCAGGTCATTCTGGGTAAGGCCATCGATGAGTCCCAGGTCCGCTTCCCGCCTCACATCACACCGCTGATTGACTACGTGGCGGGGCTCGGAAGGGTGGAGACCATGGTGGCGGTGGTCGCAGTTCTGGGGGCAATGCTGATGCTGTTCGGGCGTGGCGGCACGGGCATGGCACTCTCTGCCGGGCGCGACAGCGCCACCCAATCGGAGTTGAACCTGAACAGTGGCTACAGCCAGAACAGTGGTGTTTCCGGGGTGATCGAGGCATTGATCCACATTCGCCTGTCCCAGACCCTGGTCAACAACCTGCGAACCCGTCTGTTCAAGGGCCTGGCGACACTGCCCATGGCGACCCTGGACAATCACCGCATCGGCGATTCCGTGTATCGCGTCATGTACGATGCCCCGGACGTCCCCTTCATCTGCTTTCGGTTGACCCTGGAACCGTTCTTTACCATCGTCGGGGTGCTGATCTCCCTGTATCTGATCCAGTACAGCTACGGCGCGGTCGCACCGGAACTGGTGATGCTCTCTGCGATACTGGTGCCGGTGGCCCTTGCGGTCACGCTTCCCTTTTCCGGAATCATGCGGCGCGTGCAGCAGGCAAGCCGTGCGTCGGGAACCGCAACCACCAATGCCATCGAAGAGAGCATGAGCAACATTCAGGCGGTTCAGAGCCTCGGCGGTATGGGCCGGGAGAAGGACCGCATCGAGGGCAAGAGCACGGAGTCATTTCGCCGCTATCGCCATGTGCGGATCGTGGAGATGGCCATCACCATCCTGCAAACCCTGCTCACCGTTGGCCTTGGGGTGTTCGTGACGGTGTACGTGACGGACCGGGTCATTTCCGGGTCCATGACGCCGGGAGATTTCTCCGTCCTGTTCGG
>JAQBUI010000015.1 GCA_027624035.1 Pseudomonadota bacterium
CGCAAACACCCTGGCATTGCAGTACTTGACCCGCACCAGGAAAAGACCCATTGTTTTACCTATCCGCCGTGGCATCTCCGGGTATCGATCACTGCCGTTTTTAGATAAGTATCGTCATCCTCGGATGTGCCCATATCTCGAGTTTTGTCCGCATCTTGTCCACCTCGACAGGTTTGCACCCGCCTGTGGCAGCCCAATCTCTGCCAGCGCACCGGCAAAACCGAGACCATGCAGCAGGCCGAACACGAATGTGATCAACCACGGTTTTCGATGAATCAGGCTGGTGTCTGGGCCGATGAAATGGGCGCAGCAAAAACCAATGCGCTAAACAGCAGCCTATTGATAGTCAACTTCATACTGGTCCAGCAGTTCCTCGTAGTAGTTCTCAAGGGACTGCTCGCGGCGCTGGTGCAACAGGTCCGCAACCGCCTCGTACTGATTGGTATCGTTGAAGTAGATCTGTGACAGGCTGTATTGAACGGGTCGCGTGTAGTCAGCGATGCGCTCCTGATAAAAGGTCTGCACGTCTTCGCGAGTGACGGACTCCTCATCGACTTCCCGGGCGAGAAAACCGAGTTTCTGAACCAGTCGCCGGCGAATGATGGTGTCATTGCGGTCGAGACCCAACCGTAATGCTTCTCGATAAAAGACCTCCTGACGGACCCAATCGTGGACCAGGGATTCAAGTTCGTCGTCGCTGGGTTGTTTACCCATCTGGGTTTCCCAGAGCGCTGCAATCTGACTGCGGACCGCGTCGTTGACAACAATTGCGTCGGGCGACCGAAAGTGATCGGCTGTAAACAGTAATCCGCCGATCAGGACGAACCATAGCAGGGGTTCTTTCACTCCGGTTCTCGTTAGAAAACCCGGGTGCGGCCGGGTCGCAGTGCGACGCAAAGAATCAGCTGCTGACGGAACGGCGACCGACGCGTTCCCGGTTCCGGTCGATCAGTGCCGCGGCTGCGGGTTGCGGGTCGACGTTACCAAGGGTGAGGTGAACCCTGTACCCGATACGACGCAACAGTGCGTCCGGCATCGCGGCGATGGTTTCATCGGACAAGGAGACGGCCATGTTTTCCTGTTGACGCAGCCAGGGCCGGCACCAGTAGTTGAGCAGCCCCACGCGAGAGTCGTCCGACGATGTGTTCGGCCCGGTACCATGCCAGACGCGACCATCGAACACGCACGCGGTGCCAACAGGACCGGTCAGCGAAACACACTCGTCAAAATCGAATGGCTTGTCCGGCACCTGATTTCGCAAATGGCTCTTCGGAATCAGGTAGGTACCGCCATTCTCCTCGGTGTAGTCGGTCAGCATCCACATGGTGTTACAGACCACGGCGTCCGTGATCGGGATGTCGACGTAGCCCTGGTCAGAGTGCAGCGGCATGGGCTGACCGCCAGGATGGGTGATGTTGGCAGTGACGCTGGAGGAGATGACGTTTTCTCCCAGCAGATGGCAGATGATCTCGTCGACGATCGGATGCAGCAACAGTTGCCAGAATTCCTCGCCTTTATCGAGCAGGTTCATCACGCGCTGGTTGGGCGCAATCTTCGGCAGATCGTTTTGCCAGGGCATGGGGCCACCGTCCCGGAGCGCCACGCCATCCGCGCGTTCTGCCTCGGCCTGATCAAGCAGTCGGGCTTTGATGGCAATGACCTGTTCTGGTGACAATGCATCGGCCATCAGGCAGAAGCCATATTCGTCCAGGTCGGATCGCATCTGGTCGAAAGAGGTGGTTGGGATGGGCAGTGAGTCACTTGTGTTCATGATGCAGAGGCTTTTGTGGTGTTCATGGGCGGTGCAGTTTAACGTTTTTGGACGGGCCCAGGGGTTGCTCTCAAGATGTTGCGGATTGACGCAACGACCGATGCTGGCCGAACAGCCTGGAGAGCTAAATAGGTCAATATTAGTTGACTTTTTCACATCTTGACGATAAAAGTCAACGTTAATTGACATACCTCTCGCCCAACCCATGATGCTTCCCGAGATCGGTGCGCTCATCAAGGCCCACCGTAAAGCCCTTAATCTGACCCAGAAGCGCCTGGCGGACCGAGCCGGTATCAGCCGCTATACCCTGATCAAGCTGGAATCGGGTACAACCAGTGATATTCAGTTTAAGAGCCTGCTAGCCATTCTTGCGGAACTGGCGTTAACCATCGAAGTCAAGGAACGAACTCACACAGGCGTGCCGGTTCTCGGGGATGACTGATGAGTGAACAATTGGATGTCTGGGTGTCTGGTACGCGGGTGGGTCGACTCACTCAGGAAAACTACGAGTATTTCTTTCAGTACGATGACATAGCAGGTCTGGAGTCTGACCGTCACCTGGTTTCCCTCACCATGCCTGTCCGTGTCAGGCAGTACGAAACGATGGTTCTCATGCCACCCTTCCAGACGTCACTGCCTGAAGGTGCGTTGCTCGAAAACCTGAGAAGCAGCTTCAGCAAGGTGATGGATATCTACAACGACATGGTGCTGTTGGGTCTTGTCGGTAACAACACGATCGGCAGGGTCAGGTTCTCGCAACCGGACAAACCGGTTGAAGAGATCAAGGAGGCGAGCGAATCGCTCTCAGATCTTCTGACCTATCCGGAAACGGAGGAACTGTTTGTTGATTTGCTCGAACGATTCTCAATCCAGTCAGGTGTCTCAGGCGTTCAGCCAAAGGTCTTGTGGAGCGAGCAGGGCAAAAAGATAACGTTGCCTCACGAGAACTACATTCTGAAAAGCGCAGGCAGGGATTTCCCGGGTCTGGCAGTCAACGAGTTTTTCTGCCTGACGGCGGCAAACAAGGCAGGTCTGAAAACGCCGGAATTCTACTTGTCTGACAACGGGAAACTCCTGATCGTGAAACGGTTCGACGTCACTGAAGACGGCAAAGCGCTCGCTTTTGAAGAAACGTGTGCCTTGTTGAACAGGCCGAACCACGGCAAATACACGGGTAGCTATGCAGAGGTCGTCGATATTATTCAGAAGGTGCCATGCGTGCCCGTGGGGGAGACCAATCGTGACTTGTTCAAGGCAATCGCATTCAGCATGCTCATCAGAAACGGCGACGCCCACTTGAAGAACTTTGGCATTACCTATGACAAGGCAACTGAGGTGTCACTGGCGCCTTTCTATGACCTTGTCAATACGACGATCTACTTGCCAAAAGATCAACCGGCACTGACATTCAACGGGACCAAAACCTGGCCGACTGATGAGTCCCTGACGGCATTTGGCCTGGGCGTCTGTGGGCTTAGAAAAAAGGAGACACGACGTTTGCTGGATGAGTTAAAGACCGGGATCAGCGCTTCTCTGGCAGACATTGAACAATACGGCCGCGACAACCCGCAATATGAGACGCTGTGCAAGGGTCTGACAAAAGTGTATCAGTCCTAATGAAAATCATGCCGAGATCGGCAGTGCGAACGACATTGCGTCAGCGCGGGGCATGGCCAGGATCATGGCGGTCCTCGGCAATGGCGGCAGTAGCGCGGATCATTCAGTCACCCTGCTGACACCGGCGGGCATGGCCAATTCGCTGGCGGACCCCGTGGTGAAACCCATGACCGGGCTTGGTGATTCAGCGTTTGTTGCCGGCGGCTGGAACGCGCCATGTATCAGTGGATTCAATGGCGCACCGATTGGCCGTACCCGACGGTGGTACGGCGAATCCGGCAGCTACGGATGGAGTGGCCACGGCGGTTCGCTTGCCTATTTCAACACCCAACACAACCTGGGTATCGGCTGGACCATCACCGGGATGGCGCTATCAGCTCGCAGCTACGACAAACGGGCCCAGATGGCGTTGATGGACGTGCTGCAGGCACTGGAGTAATAGCCTGTACACTGGTCACCTACGTTGTCAATCGTGGCAACTGTTCGCCCGATGAAGTCGAAACCATCGGCCAGCGATCCTTGGATGCAGAAAATCAGATGGGTGGTGGATCGGTTGACACCCGACCTCCCGATCACTACATTAGTCACTTTATCACTATATGTGTAGTTATGAAGAAGCTCTCTCCGCTCGAGCTGGAAGTCCTGCAGTACATCTACGAGGCCGGAACCACGACTGCCCCCGACGTGCACGCACAGATTGCGAAGAAACGACAGACCGCGTATTCGACGATCAAAACCGTGTTCGACCGGCTCGAGAAGAAAGGGGCCATCTACCGGAAATCTCAGGTGGGCCGTACCAGCATCTACGCGCCGAAGGAGACGGAAACGAGCGTGCAGACATCGCTCCTGCGAGATTTCGTGACCCGAGTGTTCCCCAAGGACAAGACGCCGCTGTTCAACACCCTCATTCGCGATACGTCGCTGTCCGAAGAGGAAGTCGTTTACCTCGAACGGCTGCTGGAGGAGAAACGCAAGTGATGTCCATCGAGCAGATCGTCCTCAGCATCGTGGTCAATGCGGTTGGCCTCGGTTGCGTCCTCGTGATGCGATCCGCGCCGCCGCGCCTCGTGCTGTGGGTGTGTCTGACGACGATGGCTGCGGTTTTCGTGCCATGGGAGGCGCTGGGTACCTGGGTTGCCAATCTCGTCCCGTTGCCGCAATACGCCCTCACGCCCGGTCTGTTGTCGCTAGCGTCCGAGGTAGACCCGTCGGCAGGTGGCAGGCTGGATACGTCTGACCTATTGCTCGGGGTTTGGCTCGGCGTTGGCATCACTTGGATTGCGCTCGCACTGTTTCAGTCCGTCGGCACGACGATGAAATGGCGGTCGAACGCGACGGCCGCCGCCCTGCTTGCCCAGCACGCGAACCCCTGCTTTGCCCTTCGGGTACCGATCCATCGAATTCCGGACAGCAGTGTGATCGCGACCACCGGCCTGTTTCGGCCGGAGATCTGGATCGGTGATCGCGTTAGTGACGACGCGCAGATTATGACGGCAATCAATCACGAGCTGTGCCACGTCAGTGCGGGGGATCAATACACGCTCTTCCTGATCGTCGTGCTCGAACGATTGCTGTGGTGGAACCCATTGATCTGGCTCCTCGGGCGTCACGCGCGGCGGCACATGGAGTACGCGTGCGACGCCCGTTGCAGGACGCTCATGGATGTCCAATCCTATCGCCGCTCGCTGGCCGAGCTCTTCCTGGCGGACCGGGCGCCGCATACGGCGCTCGCCATCGCCCCCGCACGATCCGAGGTCGTCAACCGATTGGAGAGACTCCAGATAACCACCGCATGGAGCATCAAACACGCCATCGGATTGGCCGCCGGGGTTGCGGTGATCGCGGTTGCGAGTGGCAGCCTGTCCATCCGCGCCGCCGAGTCGAGCGATGCCAAGAAGGCCGAAGTCATGCGCCGTGCCGAAGCCCAGATGAGGCCATACGTGGAATCCGGAGAGATAACACAGACGCAGATGGACGCACGCCTGGGGGAGCTGGAGATGCACCTGTCTGACGATGATCGCACCGACGAGGACGCGAGCGCCGAACGGTTGCAGACGCATGAAGAAAAGGTGGCGTATTACCGTCGCGTCGAGGCGGAGATGAACGAAGTCTTGAACGCTGGCCAGATCACGCCGGCCGGTATGCAAGAGCGACTGATCATGTTGCGGCAAAGGCTATTTGAAGGGTCACGCTGACGCACGCCATGAGACAGGCGACCCTCCTCACGATGATGTTACTGCTTGTTGCATGTAACGAACTCCCCTTCATCGGGACAGCCGCACCCTCCAACTGCGACCGTGTCACTCGCGACGGCATCTGCGAGGCACTGACAGCTATTCCCTCGTTGCCTGGCGAGTTGAGGGGCGGACATACCAATTTCATGTCACCGCATTTCCGACCGATTACATACCACGGAAGCTTCGTCTACGTGGCCAATACACCCGCGGGCACGGTGGATGTGATCGATGTTCAAAGCACGAGCGTGGTTGCCCGTATCCTCGTCGGCATTGACCCGGTCAGTGTCGCGGTGCGACCCGGCGGCAAGGAGCTCTGGGTGAGCAACCACGTATCGGATAGCGTGAGCGTGATTGACATTGACCCAGGTAGCGCCTGGCAGCACACAGTGATTGCCACGATCCAGGATGTCGACGACGAAGGCGTCACGCGTTTCGATGAGCCGGTTGGGATCGCCTTTGCCGATGGCGAGAAAGCCTATGTTGCGCTCTCCACAGATAATCAGATTGCCGTGGTGGATGCTCAAACCCGTCGGGTGGCCCGCTATCTGGATTTGCATGCCCAGAATCCCAGGGCGCTGGCCGTCCAGGGTGATCGACTTTACGTCGTCGTCTTTGAATCGAACAATCAGACCGAGATGGCGAGCGGCGACATCGTCCGCAATCCGGCCGTACCCGATCGTGACCTCTTTGTATTCGACACGCTAACTGATGAACGGGTGGATACGGTGCAGGGCATCGGCACGATGCTCTATGGTATTGCGGTAACCGATAGCGGACGTGTCTTCGTGACCAATACGGAAGCACGTAACGATGCCAACGGTCTGGTCAGTGAAGGAGACACGCTGGCGGACCTCGACAATCGGGCCTTTCTGAATCGCGTCAGCATGGTGAACTGTGGGTCTGCGAAGTGTGAGGCACCGGTGCACTTCGAACTGGAGCCGTTGCCACCCGCACAGCCTGACCGTAGCGATGCGCTGGCAACGCCCTACGCGATTGAAGTCAGCAATCGTGGGAGTTTTCTCATCGCAAGCGCGGCAGGGTCGAACAGGCTCTTCACCCTCGACATGGAGAGCGGCGACGTATTGGGGCGTATCGATGTGGAATCGGTACCCCGTGGCATTGCCCTCGAGAGCTCGCGCTCGTGGCTGCTGAATGTCGTTGAAAACAGTGTGTCCCTTGTTGGGCTCGATGATCCACGCGAGCCAAAGCTTATCCGGACGATCCGCCTTGACGACCCCACTCCCGATATCGTCAAGCAGGGGCGCAAACATTTTCACAGTGCCGCCGCGTCGACCACGGGCACCTTCTCCTGTGAGAGCTGCCATCCCGACGGCCATACGGACCAGGTGCTCTGGGTTCTCGATACGCCTAAGTGCGAGTATTGCGAACAGATACCGTTGCGCAGCACGTTGTCGCTACGCGGACTTCCCGGCACTTTCCCACTGCACTGGGATGGCGTCCCCGGCGACCCATTTGGCGGGGTCAACGGCACCACGAGTCAGCCGGTTGCGCCTAATTGTGATGAGCAGAACCCGGCTAGTTGCACCAGGAACCTGGTGGACGGGTCGCTCGCCACAACGATGTGCGCGGTGGATGATTGTGGCGAGAATGACGTGGGCCAGCCAGGGGCACTGTCAGATTCGGAACGAAATGAACTGGCCACGTTCCTGCTGACCATTGCTGTGCCCCCCGCACGCGGTCGCTCCCTCGACAACCAGGTCAACGAGAAGGGTATGACGGGCTTTCGCGAATTCCACGTGGGATTCGACAATGGCGAATTCAACCTGGCCTGTGGCGACTGTCACCGTATGCCATTCTGGACCAGCACCAACGCCGCTGAGGGCGGTTTTGACGCCCCCACGTGGCGCGGCGCCTATGACAAGTGGCTGGTGTTTGCCGACGGCAATCGAAATCAGCTGTCCATCGTGCCTGGTGCGGCAGATCGCGGATTCCCGGAGTTCGAGATGTGGGGGTCTGCCAATCCCGAGGTGAACATGGACGTCGTCTGGCAGATGGTGCTGCAGGGGAGCACCGGTTTTCCCGGCGGATTCGCACGCCAGATCACGCTCAACACCCGGACGGCCGGAGATTCCGTCGTGAGTTCGCGACTGGCTTTACTAAATCAGCAGGCCAGCGCGGGCGCCATGGCGCTCAGATTGTCTGGCGCCCATATGGTCGATGGCAAGGTGCGGCACCTGGTTGGCCTGTTCGACGGCGTGGCTCAGCAGTTCAGAACCCAGGAACTCAGCAACGACGTGGAATCACCTGGGCTCGTCTTAACGCAGGAGCAACTGCTCGATATGGCAAAAACCGGGGCATTCGTGGGCACTATTACTGGTGTCAGTGGTGACAAGGTCACTGACCTGACACCACAGCCTATGCTGTGGACAAACAGCCACATTGCCAATCAGAGCGGCCGACAGCGATTTCCGCTTGTTGAGAGTGACTATCTGAGGATGCATGTACGGGGCCGACACATTCATCCCGGCGCACACCTCTATATCAATGGCCAGCGCGTGGTCGATGCCACCGTTAGATGCAGGGCGGGGAGTCTACCGGACTGCACCGATGAACGTCTTATCGTGGAACTGAGCCGACTACCAGAAGACGGAATGCATCTGCTCCAGGTGCAGAACAACGCAGGGCTGTTCAGCAATGAGCTGATTTTCTTTGCGCAATAACAGGCTTGAACAAACCCATCAAACCCAGGGGGTCATCTAAACATGAAACATAGTTTCCTTTCGCTGATTGCGACGTTGTTGTTTTCGGTCTTCATGTCAAACGCCGACGCAAGCGATGAGGCGCGCAACACGGCGGACGATATTGAGGACGAGGGGCGCACGTTCCCGGTACCCGCTCGAACCCAGATTTCTGGTATTGAAGGCGGCGTCAACGTTGTCGACGGGTCAGCCAACGGCTACATCAAGGTCATTGTCATCGATGTGACCATTCGCGCTCCGGTGTGTGAGTGGACAGTGCCTATTCAGGGCGTTCCCGTTGATGTACAGAGTGGTCCGCCTGATCTAGCGCTTGCGGTCACCTTCCCGGTTCAGAACATGGACGTGAAGCTCGAGAAGAACTGCAGCCGCGCGCACGTCAAGGATCACGATCTGTCGCTGGCGCCCGATGCCATTGAAGGACAGCAGCTGACCATCGGTTTTAGCGCCGATCAGATGTACATCGTTCATGACGATCGCTGGACTGCAGTGGCGAGGCGTCGGCACGACCCGCGCCATGAGTATGGCTGGTCGACCTGGGAGTAGGCGCTATGTTTTCGACTGACGAGCTCGCCAAGGCGTGAAGACATTATTTCGAAGCAATACCAGAAGGAGATGAGCATGACTCATGAAATCGTGATTCGAGGTGGCACCATCGTCGACGGCACCGGTAACGAGTCGTTCACCGGCGACGTCGCTGTTGACGGTGATGTTATTACAGAAGTTGGTCACGTCACGGAAAAGGGCGTTCGTGAGATCAACGCGAACGGCGCGATAGTGTCCCCGGGATTCGTCGACCTCCACACCCACCTCGATGCCCAGATAGGCTGGGACCCGATGTTGACACCCATCTCGTGGCACGGTGTGACCACGGTGTTAATGGGCAACTGTGGCGTGACCTTTGCGCCCTGTAATCCGGGTGACAAGCAGTTTCTCGCCGAGATGATGGAAACTGTCGAGGACATTCCCCGGGAGGTCATCCTGGCGGGGCTGCCCTGGACGTGGACCAGCTACGGTGAGTATCTCGACACGGTAGAGAAATCCGAATTGGGAATCAATGTGATGGGCATGGTCGGTCATGCGGCAGTTCGCTATTACGTGATGGGCGCAAGGAGCATTGACGAGAACCCGACGCCGGCGGAGATTGCCGACATCGCGCGAGTCGCAGGAGAATCTGTGCGCGATGGCGCTGTAGGTTTCTCCACCAACCGGCAACCCGCTCACAGGGTACCGGATGGGCGGCCCATCCCGGGCACCTTTGCCGAACCGGAGGAACTCGCGGCCATTGCCCGTGCCGTGGGTCAATACGGGGGCATCATGCAGACCGTGCCTCACTATGGCCGTCCGGATACGACCAAACGAGACCTGGAACTGCTGGCCATGGAAGCACGAGAGGGAAACATCCGCATTCTGTTTACCTGTAATGAAACGGCTTCGTGGGGGTATGACGACCCACACCAGATCATCGAGGATTATCTGGAAGAAGGACTTGAGATCTACGGCAACACGACGCCACGGGCGGCGGGCGCTCTTTCCGGGCTTGGCAATGACATCATGTTCCCAGCGTTTGGAAAGCTGCGTGAAATCGAACTGGAGAAGCGATTAGAGGCGATTCAAGACGAGGCTTTCAGGAATCAACTGATCGAAGCAGCGAGGGCTGATGACCGTAACATGCAGTTCTCGAAGAATCTGCACTGGCTTGGCAACGCGGCCCAACCCAACTATCTCTACGATCCCGGCGACACGCTCTACAAGCAATCCCGGGAAACCGGTGAACATCCTGCAGAGATATGGCTGCGCGTCATGCTGGAAAACAACGGTCAGACATTTTTCCACATGCCATTTGCCAACAGGGATATTAAGGAGACAGCGAAACTGCTGCAGCGAGACTGGGTCGCCCCGGGCATCGGCGATGCCGGCGCCCATGTCTCGATGATAATGGACGCGGACTGGGCGACCTTCACGCTCAACCACTGGGTGAAAAAAGAGGGGCTGTTGACGCTGGAAAATGCCATCGCGAAGATGACAGGCAAGGCAGCCCGGGCCATCAATCTGACCGATCGCGGGGAACTCGCGCCGGGCCAGCGGGCCGATATCAACGTATTTGATCTTGACCGATTGGCGCACTGTCAGCCGGAAGTCGTGCGAGACTTCCCGCTTGGGAAGGCCCGGCTTACCCAGCGCGCCGAGGGTTACATCAACACACTGGTGAATGGCCAGGTGATGCTGGAGGGCGGTGAACATACGGGTGCCCGAGCCGGCCGGGTGATCCGCAACAACGCGTAGGGATAGGGGAGAGAGCTGTGTCCAGTCAGAGCATGCAACATCTGTTGACGAAGAGTGAACGAGACGCCTTCAACCGTGATGGTTTTCTGGTGGTGCCCGGCGCCCTCGAACCGGACCACGTGGACCAGTTGGTGACGGCGCTGGACCCCATTGAAGCGAAGTACCGGCAGGAGTCCGGGCTGAAGCCATACCAGGAACTGAACCGGCTCGACGTGATCGGTGAGGATGACTCACTGCTGGAGTTGATCGACTGGCCGACGACGTTCCCCAAAGTGTGGGGTATCCTCGGCTGGCATATCGCCCTGTATCACTCACACTACATTTCCAAACCGCCCTTACCCAGACACTATGAGAAGCGTCGACTGGGCTGGCACCAGGACAGCGGCCGGCTCAATGTCGACATCGAGACCGAGCCGCGACCGCGCATATCACTAAAGGTTGGCTTCTTTCTTTCTGATGCCAGCCAGCCTGATCGTGGCAACTTCCATGTCATCCCGGGAAGCCATCTTCGCAATAGCATCGACTTCCCTGACGATCCGAAGCAAGACCACCCGGATGCCGTCCCGGTGTTGGTCAAACCCGGCGATGCCGTCCTGTTTGATCGACGCATCTGGCACGCGGGTGGGCAGAACTGTTCAGAGGTGACGCGCAAAGTACTGTTTTTTGGATACGCCTATCGGTGGCTAAAGCCGCGTGACGACATGACGGTGGAACACTACCTTGCGCGAACCGAAGACCCTGTGAGACGCCAGTTGCTCGGCGCAAGCCCAAACGGTGGTTTCGGCTTTACGTCACCGGCTGAAGAAGATGTGCCACTCAAAGCGTGGATCAGGGATCACATCGGCAAGGACGCGGTCGTCCCGTGATTTCCCGGCACTGCCGTCAAGTCAACTGATGGGCATCCCTCATTTGCGTCCGTGCCAGTCAGGTTGTTGAGTCCGCCATTGAGCACAATCACAGGGAGACTGTCGATGCATTCGGTCAGACGACCTGCTGTATCTGAATGCAGCTCCAATCGTGCGGATCTCTCATGCTTAAGGGCGCCCAATATCGCATCGCAACGCTGGTTCTGACGAATCGGGTATCGGGCGTCCCGGTGGCTTCAACGCAGCTCAAGGTTTGGCGCCGTCTAACCGATCGCCTTGTGCGCGCGGTCCATAAAGTCCTTCGCTCCTGCAGAGATCCAGGGGCCAGTGGCCGTGTAGAAGAAGCGAACGCCCATGGCCGCGTATTTCTCAACGTTACCGGCAAACGCAAGGGTGCCGGCATGTCGACCTGCAGCGACGATGCGGGACAGGGCGTCGTCGATTTTAGCCTGCACGTCCGGATGGCTCACCTCGCCAATGAGTCCCATTGACGCGGCGAAATCAGAGGGTGCGACGAATAGCACGTCCAGACCCTCGACCTCCAGAATCGAGTCGAGGTTTTCCCACGCCTTGATGTCTTCAATCAGAGCAACCAGCAGGGTTTCTTCGTTCGCCCGTTCCAGGAAGTTCCTGGTGCCGTAGCCCTGCCGTGACGTGAACAGGCCACGCTTGCCCAGGGGCGCAAACTTACCACCGTTGACCACGTTCTGCGCCTCCTCAGCCGTGTCGACGTGCGGCACGATGACGCCCTGCGCGCCCCGGTCAAGAGTACGGTAGATGAGGCCCTGGTCGTTCTTGTTCACGCGTACTACAGATGTCATTCCCCAGATGTCACAGGCGCGTGTGAGATTGCCGAGGTCTGCGGCATCGACCGGGCCATGTTCGCCCTCAAGCCAGACACCATCAAAGCCACAGGGGCCAAAGGCATCGATATCATCGGCATGGGTAAAGCCGCTGCAAACGAAAGCCTGTTCGCCTGCATCCAGTTTTCGACGTACACGGTTGGGTCGCATTTCCATCTGGTCTTCCAATAGTTCGAGTAACGTTAGACTCTCGCATTCTGCAGCAGCAAGCAAGCAGATGATGCCTGACCACGGCTCTGGCCTTGGCCGCACTGAATGTCAGCGATCAGAACCAGGTGCAATCCATACACAGCCCGCCCCTGTGCTCATCTTGAACGGTAGTTGCGCAGGTGCCGTTATTTCACCCGGATGGTCTCTTGCTGTGGCTAGCACGAGTTCCACCATCTCCTGTGTCTGTTGTGCGCGCGTTTGACCTAGAAAGCCTTCTTTCGTCCACGCAGCGTATCGTCAAATCGCCGCGCCATCAAAAAGTCCAGGGCGCATTCTGTTGCAGACGGGGTGCCGATCCTGCGCAGCAACTCGACCGAAATCGCACTCACATAGCCACAACGATCGGCCAGCGCCAGCCGCGCAAGACGCTCCAGTGCCTGACAGTCGGTGCCATTGTACAGCCCACTCAGCATCAGCTGCGCGGCGTTCATTCGCACCTGATCCTGGGCAGACCAGCCTCGCCCCACCAGTTCCTGCTGCCAGCGCGGGTGTTCAGTTGTCAGAAGCTGATCAACGCGTGGCAACGCCGCGTCGACGGACCGGCCCATCAGTGCCAGTGCATCCAGCGTCTGGCGTACGACGGTCGATTCATCTGACGCCAACAACGAAACCATTTCGGGGATGGCCACTGCTGCAGGTGCACCAATTTCGCCCAGCGCGAACACGGTATTGATTTGAACCCAGGGGTCCGGGTCCGAAAGCAGTTCGTGCAGTGCCGGTACTGCCCGGGCACCTGCTGCCGCCAGGCTGTACGTCACATCCTCCATCACGACCGCGCGTTCGTTCCATCGCCTTGGATACGGCTTGACCGAATCGACCGGGAGCACCTTGCCGTCGGTGGAGGTATGCAGCACGCGCTCGTGCAGGTTCAGGCCTGCGCGTTTACGCAGTGTCGCGATGAGGTCGTCTATGTTTGCCGTCGCCGCATCCCGGTAGATGGCGGATAACGCATGAAAAGGGCTGTCTTCACTGTTGCCGTCAGCGGTATTGAGGTCGACGGGTGGCCAGGCCTCGCCACGTAGCCAGGACCAGAGGTACGACCACGCAAGATCACCATCATCGTCAGGTATACAGCCATCAGGTCGCTGCCAGGCGGATACCCGGTTGTCCCACATTGGTTCGGTTGGCGGGCTCGTCCTCGCGAACACGAACTTCACCATATTGCGATCAACTTCCGTGTAGTTCGGGAACGCAGCATGGACCATGTCGAAGTGGAGCAGCACAAAGCTGCCCTGCGGCATCCGCTCCGGTAACACCACGTGCCGGGCCGTCGATGGATGGGGATATAGGTAACTGCCGGCCTGGACACGAGTTGGCCCCATCTCTCGCGGCGTCTCCCGGGGGAAATAGAAACCGATCAAAAATCGTGGGAGATGATGCCTTGCCCGCGCCAGAGGGCTCTGCGCGTCCTGATGCCATCCGGACCCGGCATTGGATCCCTTACCCATCACGGGACCATTTTCCCCCTTGTCATAGCGAACGGATCGATCCTCGATCGGCGTACTGTGATGAATCGCCCGATGCGGATGGACCAGGTAGTCCGTTCCGGCCAATGCACCGATGGCACTGTCAATCACCGGCGAGCGGACAATTTCGAATAACGCCGGAATACGTGCGCCGATGTTGTTACCGAACCAGCCCTCGTCGGTAAACGCGGCCTGTATCTGACGGTCGATACCGACATGGGTTTCGGGTGCCACATCCGGTTGCAGAACGATGAACCCGTTGGTGATGAACCGGCGGACCTGTTCGTCCGAAAGTTGTGTCATGGCTCCTGCCTCGCCCGTTGCGAAGTTGTCATGGTAAACCTTGCCAGATCGATTCCAGACAGATCAAATAGATGTTTTGCTCAACTTCGGGCCGATCAGGAAAGCATATGCCTTACTTCAAACGTGACGATATCTCGATCTACTATGAAATTCATGGGGAAGGATACCCTATCCTGCTGTTAGCTCCTGGCGGCATGCGCTCATCCATCCCCGTCTGGACAAGTGGTTCTGAATGGAATCCGATCACCTCACTGTCACCACACTACCAGGTGATTGCGATGGACCAGCGCAACGCGGGTCAGTCCAGTGCGCCCATTTCCGGAAATGACAACTGGTCGACCTATACCAATGACCACATCGCGCTCCTGGATCACCTGAACATCGCGCAATGTCACGTATTGGGTGGTTGCATCGGCGGCCCGTATTGTCTTGGATTGATGGAGGATCAGCCGGGGCGGGTCACGTCAGCAGTCCTGCAGCAATCGATCGGTGCGGACAATAATCGCGATACGTTCTACGACTTGTTCGACAGCTGGGCCGATGCGCTCAGGCCTGACCGACCTGAAGTCCCGGAGGAAGATTGGGTTCAATTCCGCAGCAACATGTTTGATGGCGATTTTGTCTATAACGTCACACGTGAATTTGTGGCTGGCTGTGAGATACCCATGCTTGTACTGATGGGTACCGACGTCTACCACCCGGAAGTGACTTCCCGTGAAATCGCGTCACTCGCGCCCAATGCCATATTGATAGAAAAGTGGAAGGACCCGGAGAAAGACAATACGGTGGAGAATGTGTTGGCGTTTCTTGCGGCGCATACGCCGTGAACTGTGCTGCAGCGCTCAACGCCGGAGATCCCTCGGCCACGCTCTGGAGACAGATCGGTGGTCTGGGCCTGACATCGCTCGACAAGCTCGGGACGACCGGCCCACGGTCCTGGTCACTTTGCCCACTCGGCCTCACAGACCATCACCGAATACCCGTTCAGATCCCGCATTGTGAACTCGTGCATGTGGGCAATCTCGTTCCACCCGAGGTCGGAGATGATCTCCGCACCCTGCGCCTTTGCCTGATCCACCGCCGCCTGCGCATTCTCCACGTACACGACCACCACCACACCATGACCAAGCGGGTCTTTCAGGTTCACGCTATGATCATGATGGTCGTCATCGATCTTGTGCAGTTGCATGATCACGTTGTCACCCGCAAGCAACATATCGAACTCAGCACCACCATGTCCCGATACAACACCAAGGACTGATTGATACCAGGCGGATGTTGCCTCGACATCCCGAACAAACAACATTGTGACCGCGTGCATTCAGTTCTCCCCGTGATGGTTCACGACGCTGGCCTGTCAGTATGCCACGACAGGTGTCCGTCTTGTGAGTGCGCCACACCATGACCAATCGACCCTTCGAACCCCGCGGCCGCGGTGAGTCTGCGAACTTTCCGTCGAACCGGTGTGCCGGTGATACTCCCGTGTGGATTGCAGGCGACGGCCAAGGGCCTATGCGCCCAATGAATCTCACCTTCCCAACTGTTCTTCCCCGGTAGGACCTAAACCACCTGACTCTCGCGCAGACCTAGGACCCGGGGTCGCAAGCCCCCTGACATTGCCGCACTTGACCCTCACCAGCAAAAGACCCATTGTCTTGCCTATCCACAGAGGGGCCCGCTGGATGGTCAGATATCTTCCCATAGTCTGGTCGGCATTACGCCGCAAGCCCGTCCGATCCGTCGTTACGGCTTTGTCGATTGGCGCAGCGTTCATGTTGTTCGGTCTGTTGAAAGGCATGACCTTAGGCTTTGATGCCTGGCTCGCCGAAATGTCGGAGACCCGTCTCTACGTGCAGAACCGCACGCTGTCTTCGTACGGCATGCCGATCACCTACGTGCAGCAGGTCAAGGAGATCGAAGGCGTTGAGATGGCCCTCACGATGAATGGCATGGGCGGCTACTACCAGGATGAGAAAAACACCTTCGGCATCCCGGCGGTGATGGAAGGATTCTTTCAGATGTTTCCGGAGGTGCAGCTTCCTGATGGAGCGGAGGCCGAATTTTGGACGCTGCGAACAGCCGCCATCCCGGGGAGGTCTTTGGCCGAGAAGTACGGCTGGCAGGTAGGCGATCACATCCCCGTGATCGGAATCCCCAGGGTCGATGGTTCCACAACGTGGGAATTCGACATCGTCGCGATCTTCGATACCGACGACGTATCCGCCGGCCTGCAACAGCAGATGATCATGCAGTACGAGTACCTGAACCAGAGTGCGTCCAATACGCCTGACACGATCTACACCGTGTGGGTAGAAGCCGCACCGGGTCGTGCCAACGAGATCTCACAGCGCATCGACGATCACTTTGCGAGTTCAACATCGCCGACCAGTACGCAGACCGAGCGGGAAAACGCAGAGAATCAGCTGCAGCGCATCGGTGACATTGAGTTCTTCGTGAACGCTGTCGTCGGTGCGTCGCTCTTCACGATCCTCATCGTTACCGCCGGAACGATGGTCCAGTCGATGGTCGAACGCATTCCGGAGTTTGCTGTGCTCAAGTCCTTCGGCTTTGAGATAAAAGCGCTGGCCCTGATTACCTTGCTTGAGTCATTCGGGTTGTGTTTGGCAGGTGCCATCCTGGGTGTGTCGGCGGCCTATGCAGCCGCGCCGTGGGTACTGCCATTGTTGAATCCCATTGTGACGCAACTCCCCTTGTCCCTGACCTGGAATGCGCTCGGCGTTGTGCTGCTGATGTCAGCCATCTGTGCCATCTGGCCCACCTATCGTCTGGCCCACAACAGCGTCGTCGACGGACTGGCGGGCCGATGAAGCAGGCGATCGCGGTGACGTGGATCAACCTGCAGTCGATTCCCCGGCGAATCGGAGCGACCCTGGTCATGGTAGTCGGCATTGCCGGTGTGGTTGGTGTACTCAGTGCCATGCTAACGCTGACACAGGGGCTCGCCGGGACGCTGATGAATTCGTCCAGCCCGTTACGCGCCGTGATGCTCAGCGAGGGTGCCCACTTTATCGGCGTCAGCAGTCTGAGCCCGGAACACATTCAGGTAACCGAGACCGCGCCGGGTGTCGCCCGGCTTGCCGACGAGAAACCGGCGGTCTCCAGGGATGTTCGAGTCTCCGTAACCCTTGTGGGCAAAGAAGATGGCATTCGAAAGGGTGTTGTGATCCGTGGGCTGTCGCCTTCGTTCTTCGAGATGCGTACGGACGTTCAGCTCACCGGTGGACGCATGTTCCGTTCAGGTCTGAACGAGGCGATCATCGGCGAGCAGGCTCAGCGCCAGTTTGCAGGCACGGACATCGGCGACACGATAGACGTCACGGGCCATCCGCTCCAGATTGTAGGTACCTTCACCAGCGGCGGCGACTGGTACGAGTCGGGCTTCATGATGGATGCGCAGACCCTGAATGCGGCTCGCAAGACGACGTCCGTACATAGTCTGATCATCTGGCTCGAGAGCGAGGCCGCATTCACCGAGCTCAACGATCACGTAATGGCGCACCCGACACTCAAGTTTCAGGCGCTTCGAGAACCAGACTACTACCAGCGATTGGATGATGCCTGGTCCACCATGCGGCGCCTGCTGATGATCGTCGGATCAATCATGGCGGTCGGCGGGCTATTCTGCGCCTTCAACGTGATGTACTCCGCCGTCTCAGCCAGGGAGGTAGAGATCGCCACGTACAAGGCGCTGGGCTTCGGAGCGAGCGGAATCCTTGTCTCGGTCGTGGTCGAGTCTGTTGTAGTGGGTGGCCTTGGCGCACTTCTCGGCACCGGTGTCACGTGGCTCCTCTTCCAGGGCAACACGGTAACCACGGGCGGCTGGGATGCTTCGGTCGTTCACACAATGGACGTTTCCTTATGGGTTCTGGTTCAGGGGCTTGTCGCTGCCGTCGGCATTGCGGTGCTTGGCGCTATCATTCCCGCCTGGCGTGCAGTGCGGCTACCGGTCACGGAGGCGCTGCGGCATTGAGTAATCCGATATGCGCGCGGGCAATCCGAACCACCAAGAGCAGTTTCTGAAAATGCGCGGCCCTCTTGATGCCTGGATAGCTGACACTGATGGTAGAGGACAGTATCCGAAATGGCCTTGGCGATAGAGGAAATCACTGACCGCTCTGCAGATTGGCTGAGGAACCGACACCGGGTGGACGCCGCCGCACCTTAAAAAACGCAGGTTCGACCTTGAGCAGCTGAGGCGGGGTGGCCGTCGTCACTGGGGGCCTCTGGAATCGGCAAAGGCGTCGCCCGACACGCCGCGCTGCAGCTCGGGCTGCGGGTCTGCGTGGTGGACATTCGGGCGGCGGCCGCGCGGGTTGTAATGGGAGAGGCCGAGCAGGCAGTGCGTGCGCAGGTAAAGGCCCGGAAAAACTGAAGGACCCGACGACAACAATACCGAGTAATCCCGATGAAGACCGTTGGACTGGCATTTGCGCCCTGGGTGGGAGTTATCCATCAGGTAAATCCGGTTTCTTTTGCCTCCGCATCAAGGACGCGGAGGGGAGAACGCTACCCTCCTGATGGCTACCGGGCGGGAGGGCCCTGTTCGATTCGGCGGATCAGCTTATCGTGGGCGTCAACGTCGAACTGGATGTCCCACTGGCTCTCGATCCACCAGGTGCCGCCACACTCCTGCCATCGCCTGACCTCGGCGGCGGCCGCAGCGACATCAGCACCATCGGTTTGTCCTTCCACGATGATGTCAAACCCGGCATCCACACCCAGTGCGTCGAGTTGTCTGCGTGCGGTAGTGATGTCGTTAGGTGCCAATGGCCTCGATTCGCCGGTCTCGCTGCGTACGGAGGGAAGCAAACCCTGATACCGAGTCGCGCGACCGAACGATTTTCGGTTGGATAGCAGACCGACAACCCAGATGGTCTTCTGTATCGGCGTGGGTGGCACGTGGGGAAAGTCCGTAGGGGTGAGCTGATAATGTTTGCCGGTAAACTCGTATGGCTGGCCTTGCCAGAGCCCGGTGATGATCTCCAGTGACTCGTCCATCAGTTCGGCGCGCCGCCGCACATCCGTCTCTTCCCCGAAAGAATCAAAGCCCGTATCCACCGCGCCCAGACCCACGGAGAGTATGGTCCGGCCGCCGTTGAAGTGATCCAGCGTCGCGTATTTGGCGGCAATATCCCAGGGTCGCATCCGCGACAGTGGGGACAGCAACGTCCCCAGACGTATGGTCTTCGTCGCGGTGGCTGCGGCTGTGAGGCTGATCCAGGCATCGGTGCCCCATACGCCGTCCCAGACAAAGAAACCGTCCCAGCCGCTCGCTTCTGCCCGGGCGGCAGCTTCCATTGCCTGGGATACGTCGCCCCTGGGCAGCACAATGCCGCACTTCATGCTGGCCGTCTTTGGTTGGAGTCAATCATCTGTTCCACCGCAGCACCGACGTTCAACGCATGCCCCGTCTGCAGCAGAAATCCGCTGGCGAGTGTTGGTGGCAGGCAATTGGTACATTGCCCTACTTTAACCGCGCCAGGAAAAGACCCATTGTATTGCCATGAAACCATCGGCGTGCCGTTCGCTCCACTCAGCTGAGGTGAATGGCTCAGGCGGGTATTTGATACTGACATCACAAACTGCCTCTGCTGTGTTGGCCGCCTACGAGTTATCGACGTCACCGATCTCGAAATCATCCGCAAAATCCTGGATCACGTCCAGTGGCGTGGACCACGACAAGCAAACGACCCCAGGCAAGCCCTGCCCATCCATTAATGTCCTCCCGGACCAAGGGGCTTTTGCGGGCGCCCACGTAGGCATCCGCGGCCGTGAAGGGTTCGCCGACAATATCCGGAGTTGAACCGTCAACTGCTGAGGGACATTCGACACCCGACCAGACAGGACTGGTTGCGCAGACCCCGGCTCGTATCGCCCACAGCGGCTTCGTCGTGAAACAGCAGCACATGCAGGGTTGGAAACAGCGTCAGCAGTTCATTGGGTCGTAGCAGGAAGTCCGGATTGCCTGGTCCGCCCGGCACCACCCTTTCCCGGGTGAATGTCTGATAAAAGAGGATGCCGCCCTCGGTTAACGCGGCGGAGATTGGCCCGGCAAGTGATCGATCCAGAAAGCGGTTCACAACAATAAGGTCCCAGGCCCCGGCAGCAGGTAACGTTTGATTGAGATCGACCTTGCGGGTGTTGATCTCCAGCCCCTTCGTCCGGGCGGCAGCTGTCAGCTGCGTCAGGGCAACCCCGGAGATATCCCAGGCATCGACTTTGAGTCCCCGGGCGGCAAGCCAGAGTGCGTTGCCGCCCACACCGCAGGCAAGGTCAAGCGCCCTGCCTTGAGTTGGCAGAAGATGGTCGACCGACACCAGCGTGGGGTCGGGTTGGGGGTAGTCCTTCGGTCGACCCGAGTAGGTTCTGTCCCATCTCGACTCGTCGCTTTCATTTCTCGACATCTACTTTTTCCAGAACATCGCGGTAAACAACACCAGCAGGGTAAAGATCTCCAGCCGGCCCATGATCATCGCAAGGCACAGAATCAGCTTGGCAAGGTCATTGATCCCGCCATAGTGTGCTGCCACATCGCCCAGGCCGGGTCCCAGATTGTTGATGGTTGCACCGACTGCCGAGAATGCGGTCAAAAAATCCATTCCGAGCGCGACCATCACGAGGTGCATACACAGAAACAGAATCACATAGACCGAGAAGAACCCCCACACCGCGTCGATGACATTGTTAGAGACCGAGCGGTGATTCAGCTTGATCGGGAACACCGCGTTTGGATGGATCAGACGGCGGATCTCCCGGTGTCCCTGCTTCAGGATCAGCAGCACCCGCATCACTTTCATTCCGCCGCCGGTCGAGCCAGCACAGGCGCCGGTGAACGCGCCAAAGAATACGAGGTACGGAAGCATGCTTGGCCAGGCGCTGAAGTCAGCCGTTGCAAATCCCGTGGTAGTGAAAATCGATACCACCTGAAACGCGGCCATACGAAGGGATTGTGCACCACTGTAAGTCTGGTAGCCGATCAGGAAGACCGTCGTGATCACGATGGCGGTCAGCAGTATGACCAGATAAAGGCGGGCCTCGTCATCAGCAAGATACTGTTTCAGCGACAGGCTCTTGAAGGCGAAAAAATGTAACGAGAAGTTCATGCCGGAAATCACCATGAAGACGATTGCGACAAATTCGATGGCGGGGGAGTCAAAAAACCCAAGGCTGGTGTCATGGGTCGAAAAACCGCCGATGGCAACCGTGGAAAAGCTGTGACAGACGGCATCAAAAAACGTCATGCCAGTGATCCAGTAGGCGAGGCAGCAGGTGGCGGTGAGGCCGACATAGATCGACCACAGGGCGAGTGCGGTCTGGTGGATGCGAGGCGTGAGTTTGCTGTCTTTCATGGGCCCTGGTGTTTCTGCCCGGTATAGCTGCATGCCGCCAACGCCCAGCATGGGCAGGATGGCAACGGCCAGCACGATGATCCCCATACCGCCAAGCCACTGTAGCTGGGCACGATAATACAGGAGCGACGCTGGCAGGGTATCAAGACCCGTGATGACGGTAGCGCCCGTCGTGGTCAGCCCTGAGAATGACTCGAAGAACGCGTCCGGTAACGACAGCCCAATGCCGAGGCCGTCTGCAAAGGGGATCGCGCCAAATGCACCCAGCGCCAGATAAAACATCACCGTGACCAGAAAGCCATCCCGTATCCGCATTTCTCTCTGGTTGGCTCGAAACGGCAGCCAAAGCATCAGCCCGGCGAAGAAGGTATAGGTGAGTGCATTGAGGAAGACCTGGGTCATGCCATCTTCCAACATCACCGCGAGCAGTAGCGGCGGCACCATGGTGACGCTGAACATCATGAGCAGGTTGCCCAGGATGCGGATTGAAATCTGAAGATGCATTTGTATCTTTTTCGCTACTTTTTTTCGCTAAATGAAGCTAAGAGGTGCCTGGAACAACCGCTCAACATCCTTGACGCGATTCTTGTCTACCAGAAAGATGATGAGATGATCGTTCGGTTTGACCACGATGTCGTCATGGGCGATCACCACCTCATTGCCTCGCACCAGGGCGCCAATGGTCGCGCCGACGGGCAGGTTGATCTCGCCGAGCGACCGGCCAATGACTTTCGAGGTGGACTCGTCGCCGTGGGCGATAGCCTCGATGGCTTCCGCGGCACCCTTTCGAAGCGAGTGAACATTGACCACATCACCGCGCCGGATGTGTCTTAAGATGGTACCCAATGTCGCCTGCTGGGGAGAGATGGCAATGTCGATCTCGCCGTCCTGGATCAGGTCGACGTAGGCCGGATTATTGATCAGCGTGATGACCTTGCGTGCGCCCAGGCTCTTGGCCAGCAATGAGGACATGATATTCGCCTCGTCATCATTGGTCACCGCGCAGAATACGTCGGTCTCTTCAATGTTCTCCTCGACCAGCAGGTCACGGTCCGAGGCGTCACCGATCAGGACAATCGACCGGTCAAGCCGTTCAGACAGTTCATAGCCCCGCTCCCGGTTCTGTTCAATGATGCGTACGCCGTACTTTCGCTCCAGAGATTCTGCCAGACCGCGGCCAATGTTGCCGCCACCCGCGATGACAATTCGTTTGTTGGGCGGCTCGGCCCGGCGCAGCTCGCTCATGACAGTCTGGATATCCCGGGATGCCGCGATGAAGAAGACTTCATCATCGGCTTCGATTACCGTATCACCCGTCGGAATGATGGGGCTGTTTTTCCTGAAAATCGCAGCGACGCGAGTGTCGACCATGGGGATGTGTTTGCGGAAGTAGCGCAGCTCCTGGTCCACCAGGGGTCCGCCGTAGTATGCCTTGATGCCGACCAGCTGGACCTGCCCGTCGGCAAAATCCATGACCTGAAGGGCGCCTGGGTTCTCGATGAGCCGGTGAATATCGTCCTTGATGATGGCCTCGGGGTTCACCGTGAAGTCTACGGGCATGGCGTCGTCTCGAAAGATACTGCCACCGGCAATGCCGGAGATATAGGCGCTAGAGCGGACCCGGGCGATCTTCGTTGGCGTATTGAAGACCGTATAGGCGACCTGGCAGGCAACCATATTGACCTCATCGCTGTTGGTGACCGCGATCAGCATATCGGCATCCTCGGCGCCGGCGGCCCGCAGCACGTCGGGGTGCGAAGCCATGCCGCGAATCGTTCTGATGTCGTATCGGTCCTGAAGGTCCCTCAGGCGGTCTGCGTCGATATCCACAACCGTGATGTCTGATGACTCCTTGGTGAGGTTGTGGGCCAGATTACCGCCGACCTGGCCGCCGCCAAGAATGATGATCTTCATGTAGCAGATACCTTGCGCAGCCGGGCAACGTAAAACCCGTCGTGACTGTTGATTTGTGGCAGTAGCTGGTGGCCCGGATTGTTCTCTCGCTCCAGCGCAACGTCCCAGGGACCCCTGGTTGCATGACCATTGGCTGCAACGCTGTTGACGGCTGCGCGCTCCGAAGTTGCCACATTCTGAGCCGCGCCATTGCCGAAATTGACCGCCAGCACCTCGGCATCATCCCGCGTTCGCAGGAAATTCCTGACGACACGTTCGTTCTCCTGGGGCAGGATTGAACAGGTGGCATAGACGACCATGCCGCCGGGCTTGAGCAGTTGCCAGGCATGTTCGAGCATCGACGTCTGGGTACGACAGAGTCTGGCAATATCGGCCGGCTGACGCAGCAGCTTGATATCCGGGTGGCGCCGGATGGTGCCGGTCGCGGAGCAGGGAGCATCCAGCAGTATGGTGTCGAATAATCCCCCGGCGTCACGAGCTGACAGGGTTAAGAAGTCGCATATCCGGGTTTCACAGTTTGCGCCCAGGCGGCGAAGATTGTCCTGGACCTGGGTCAGCCTGGAGGCGTCACGATCAATGGCGAGTAACCTGATTCCTGGTTCAATCTCAAGCAGATGACAGGTCTTGCCTCCCGGTGCGGCACAGGCATCCAGAATCCGCTGCCCTGAAGACGGTTCCAGCAATGGCGCGATCAGTTGAGATGCCTCATCCTGCACGCTGACCTGACCTTCGCGAAATCCCGGCAGTGATTCCACCGGAACGGATTCATGTAACTGAATACCATGAGGTGCCTGAAGTGGGTCTGCCGCCATTCCACGATCGGCCAGTATTTGAAGATAGCGGTCTCGCTCGCTTCGCTGTTGGTTGACCCGCAGCGTCATGGGTGCCTGGGTGTTATTGGCCAGGATGATATTGCGCCAATCGTCTGGCCAGGCGGTCTTGAACTGATCGATGAGCCAGGCTGGATGATTGGTGGTCGTCTGACCATCGGCCTTGCCTGCATCGATTTCCAACTGGCTGCGTTTTCGTATGAAGTTGCGCAACACCCCGTTGACGAGTCCGGTAGCCCAGCTCTTGCCCATCGACTTCGCTGCCTCGACGGTGGCGTTCACACTGGTGTGTGCAGGGCGGTGCAGTGAACAGATGCTGTACAGGCCGCACAGAAGCAGCAGGGCCAGATCAAGATGTTTTTCCGGCAACGGCTTTTTCATCAGCGCATCGCGAACAAAGCACAGGCGATAGTAATCCCGCAGCACCCCATAGCCGAGTTGTTTGGCGAGCGGGCTGTCTCCCGGCTCGAACTGAAGCTGGCGGCCATTCAATACCCTGTCCAGGGCACGAACGGCGGCCTGGTAATCCTGAGTGGGCTGGTTCGACGGGTTCGACATATCAGATGAACCGGGCGCCGGGCGCGAACAACTCGCGTCTGGAATTGAGGATGTCGCGACCGGTCTGAACGGACCCCTTTCCTATCGGCAACTGTAGTTTCGTCAGGGTCAGGCTACCTTCGCCACATGCGACCCGAATGCCCTGGCTGGTCAGTTCCAGAATCGTTCCGGGGTTGGCAGTCACCGGCCCTGGATCAGGGGCCGCGGCCCAGACTTTCAAACGCATGTTATCGAACAGGGTGAACGCGATCGGGTCAGGGTTGAACGCCCTGACCGCCCGGTTGATGGTCTCGGCAGACAGTTCCCAGTTGATTCGTGCTTCCTCCTTATCAATCTTGGTGGCGTAGGTGACGCCTTCGCCCGGTTGCGCCACGGCGACCGCCGATTCGGTCTCCAGTGCGTCAAGGGTATGCAACAGTGCACCGGGGCCCACTTTGTTCAGTTTTTCGATCAGCGTACCGGTGGTGTCGCTCGGGTCGATCCTGACTGGCTCACGGGTGAAGACGGGACCGGTATCGAGCCCTTCCTCCATCCGCATGATGCAGACTCCCGTGGTTTGATCCCCGGCGAGGATTGCCCGCTGGATGGGTGCAGCACCGCGCCACCGTGGCAACAGCGACCCGTGGACATTGATGCAACCGTATCGGGGCAGCGTCAGCACATCCAGACCCAGAATCTGGCCGTAGGCGACCACGATCATCACATCGGCGGCGACATCGCAAAGGTCGCCTGCCTTCACCCGGGCAGGTTGCCGGACCGGAACGTTCGATGACATTGCTGCCACTTTCACTGGCCCGGGTACGGGCTTGCGGCCACGTTTGCCTGGCTGGTCAGGTTGGGTGATGACAACTGCTACCTCGTGTTTGCTGGCTTGCAGCGCCTGAAGGTAGGGCACTGCAAACGCTGGTGTTCCGGCGAATACTACGCGCATGTCAGGCCCGTTGCTTCTGTTGCTTGAGCAGCTTCTTGCGGATCATCTGTCGCTTTGTGTTAGAGAGGTAGTCGACGAACAGTTTCCCCTGCAGATGGTCCATCTCATGCTGGATGCAGACCGCCAGCAGGCCCTCGGCGGTCATCGTGAACTCATTGCCATCACGGTTGACTGCCTGTACCTGGACTTTCTCGGCCCGGGTTACCGGCTCATAAAAGCCCGGTACGGACAGGCAGCCTTCTGCCGTTTCGAGTTCGCCTTCATCATCAATGATCTCGGGATTGATCAGCACGATCGGAGAATCTTTCTTCTCGGATACGTCGATCACCAGAAGCGCCCGGTGCACGTTGACCTGGGTTGCCGCCAGGCCAATTCCTGGTGCCTGATACATGGACCGGAGCATGCGGTCGGCAAGCTCAACCAGCTTTCCATCCACTTCGGCGACGGCTTTGGCAGGGGTTCGCAGTCTGGGATCCGGGAATTCCAGTATCTCTAATGGCGCCATGGTGCTGGTTCTACCTCTAGTAATTACGTAACTTGTGCTGCTAAGATTATGATCAACTTGAAAAATCAGGTCATCCCGACCGTGCTAATTCGGCCTGGAGAACCGTCCATTGTACCTTTTTTGAAGACGGGATTCGCCCAATGAAGAAAAGCCTGGCATTCCTTATGATGCTCCTGGTGTGTCTGACGGTATCCGCGGAAGAGTCTATCCTGCGGGAGGATCATCCTGATCAGTACATTGTGAGGGAAGGCGATACGCTCTGGGAAATCGCATCCATGTTCCTGACGGATGCCTGGCTATGGCCGGAGATCTGGCATGTCAATCCGCGAATCGAGAATCCACACCTGATTTACCCGGGCGATGAGATCGTTCTGAGCTATGTTGAGGGTGCGCCACGCCTTTCTGTCAATCGAGGCGAGGCCTCAAGAACGGTCCGGCTGGGCCCGGAGCAGCGCGTCCGCAAGGGGGACCGTTTCGTCAAAGTTGAACCGAAAATCAGGGTCTCTGCGCTGGCGAATGCCATTCCGGCAATTCCGCTGGATGCGATCGCCAATCTGCTGACCACGGGCAGTATTGTCGAGCAATATCGGCTCGCAGAGGCGCCCTATATTCTGTCCGGTACGGGTGATCGACTGTTGTTTGGCCCTGGTGATCAGCTCTACGCTCGTGGGAACTGGGGTGAGGATACTTCAGTCTACGGCATCTTTCGCAAGGGAAATGTCTACATTGATCCCGAGACCAGTGAAGTGCTGGGGTTCGAGGCCATCCAGGTGGGTGCCGCCCGGGTCGAGTCCCGAGAGCGGGACATCGTAACGCTGCAACTGACCCAGGTCACCGAGGATGTACGAATTGGTGATCGCCTGATGGCCACCGAGGAACAGAGGGTCGAGTCCACCTTCTTTCCGAAGCCACCCAAGCGGGATGTGAACGGCGTCATCATGACGGTATTGGGAGGCGTGACACAGGTCGGACGAAATTCGGTGGTCGCGGTCAATCGCGGCCTGACTAGTGGCCTGGATGTGGGTGATGTGCTTGCTGTCTATAAGAGTGGCAACATCACCCGAGATCGGGAGCGGGGCGAGCGAGTCCGGCTTCCGGCCGAGCGAGCGGGATTACTGATGATCTTTCGCAGTTTCGAGAAGATGTCCTATGGTCTGGTGCTACAGACGGAAGAACCGCTCCGTGTGGGTGACGTGGTACGAAATCCGTAGCAAGGCGGGTCAATCTCGGTCCTGATCTCGGGCCGATGACTCTGCCGTTTCCCCGGTCGAGGGGCTAAGTTCTCCTTCCAGGAGAATCCATGATTCTCTTCCAGGAGAATCCATGATTCTCTTCCAGGAGAATCCATGATTCTCTTCCAGGAGAATCCATGCCCGACCATGATCTACTGCTATTGCATCGTTTGCTGGCGCGCCAACCGGGCCGCCTGCTACCCCTGCTCAGGCGATTCGAGAGTGCCTCGGCCGTTATCGATCTCGGAGCCCGCGGACAGTTGAGCGATGACGATTCAGGTCTGAATCCAGACCGGAATCCGGGCCCAGGCACGAGGCTCAGTCAGGACGACTTCAGTCGATGCCGGTCGGAAGGGTCCGCGCTGCTTAGACGTGATCTCGCCTGGCTGCAACAGGATGGGCACCACCTGCTGACCTATTGTGACCCGGAGTATCCCCGCAGCCTGAAGGAAATTCCGGATCCTCCTGCTCTGTTGTTTGCAGCGGGTGACCTTGCCGCTTTGGACCAGCCACGCCTGTCCATGGTAGGCAGCCGCACGCCCACCCGGCTGGGCCTGCGTACGGCCCATCGTATGGCAGCCGATCTCGCCGACCAGGGATTCGCCGTTGTCAGCGGCCTTGCGCTTGGAATCGATGCTGCCAGCCATCAGGGAGCGCTTGATGCGGCTGGTTCGACCATTGCCGTTCTCGGCACGGGATGCGATCGATGTTATCCGGCCAGACATCGGCCGCTGGCTGAACAGATCGTCAAATCAGGCTTGCTCCTGAGTGAATTCCCTCTGGGAACCACGCCGAATGCATGGCACTTTCCCCATCGCAATCGCATCGTCACCGGTTTGTCACGAGGGACCATCGTCGTTGAGGCCAGATTGCCCAGCGGTTCGCTGATCTCCGCCCGACTTGCGCTGGAACAGGGCAGAGAGGTCTTCGCAGTCCCGGGGCCCGTCACCAGTACGACCAGTCACGGTTGTCACCAGCTGATTCGTGATGGTGCAACGCTGGTTGAATCAGCGGCTGATGTGCTGGCGGAGTTTGAGGTTTATATTCATTCACACCCGATCGGCGAGGTGTCGCCACCAGCCAGCCTGAACCAGCACCAGGAGACGTTGTTTGGCCTTATTGACAGCCAGCCGCAGACGGTGGACGAACTGGTGGCGGGCTGTGGCCTCTCCGCGGAAGTGGTTCTGGGTGCGTTGGTGGAGCTGGAGATCATGGGCCTGATCTGCGGTGAAAAAGGGGGGTACAGCAGGGCTTCGGCATCTTGAATCGGCCCAACGTCTGGGGTACGGTCCGATTCCTTTGGTCGGAGGTTTCGCATTATGACGTTTGTTGCAATTCTTATGGGTTCCGATTCGGACCTGCCGGTGATGGAGTCAACCATTGGGGTGCTGGACTCGCTCGGTATCCGTCATGAAGTACGGATTACATCGGCACATCGTACACCGGAGGACACCCGCGCCTATGTTCACGATGCCGAGGCCAGGGGTTGCGTGGTTTTCATCGCTGCTGCGGGGATGGCCGCTCATCTGGCTGGCGCCGTGGCGGCCCAGACCGTGAAACCAGTGATCGGTGTGCCTATTGATGCAGGTTCTCTGGGTGGCATGGATGCGTTGCTGTCGACGGTACAGATGCCCGGCGGCTTGCCAGTCGCGACGGTCGCGATCGGTAAGGCCGGTGCGAAGAATGCCGGCTATCTGGCCGCCCAGATGATGGCGCTGTCAGATGCTACCCTGGCCGATGCACTGGTGCGTGACCGTGAAGACAATGCCGAGTCAGTGCGGAGAAAGAACGACAATCTCAATGCCTGATCGAACGCCTGATCAAGCCCTGCCCCGCTGGCGACTGGATTTGATTGCTGCCAGGTTGTGGGAGGGCGCCGTCATCGCTTATCCAACCGAAGGCGTCTGGGGTCTTGGCTGTGTGCCGACTAATGAGGAGGCAGTCGCTCGGCTGCTGGCGATGAAGGACCGGCCCTGGGATATGGGCCTGATCATGGTTGCCGCGAATGTGGCGCAGTTAATGCCATTCCTTGAGGGTCTGAATGACGCTCTCCTTGACGAGCTGGACCGGACCTGGCCTGGCCCCGTCACCTACCTCGTTCCGGACAACGGCACGGCGCCAATGTGGGTCAAGGGCCAGCACTCCCGCGTCGCCCTGCGGGTTCCGGATCATCCGATTGTGTCCCAGTTGTGCACTGCACTGGATGCACCCCTCGTATCGACATCAGCGAATCCCACCGGCCGGGCGGCGGCCAGATCTGCCCTGCGGGTGCGACAATACTTTGGAAAGAGCCTCGATCTCGTGGTTCCAGGCCAACTGGGAGATTTGAACGGTGCGTCGGAAATTCGTGATCTCGTGACCGGTGAAGTGATCCGGGGTCGAACCCGGTGACGACGGCCCGATTGGCGGTCTTTGGTAACCCGATTGGCCATAGCCGGTCCCCGGAGATCCACCATCAGTTTGCGGCGCAGCACGGCCTGGACATCGAGTACAAGCCGCTGCTGGTCCCAGTTGACGGATTTGATCGTTACGCCCGGACGTTTTTGACCGATGGTGGCCTCGGATTCAACGTCACCGTACCCTTCAAGCAGGATGCGTTTCGTTTTGTCCAGAGCGCATCACCCGCCGCCACGATGGCGCAGGCCGTCAATACGGTCAGTATAAATGAGCAAGGTATGGTGACCGGGGACAATACCGATGGTGCTGGCCTGGTGACTGATCTGGTCAACAATCTCGGCTGGGAGCTTGAAGGCAGGAGAATACTGATACTCGGTGCTGGTGGTGCCGTTCGTGGCGTGCTTGCTTCGCTTTTATCGGGCGACCCGGCATCAATCAGTCTTCTGAACAGAACGACATCCCGGGCCCAGGTAGTGGCATCCCACTTTGGCGATCAACGGCTGGGCGTAGTCGAGGCTCACCTTGATGGCGCCCCGTTTGACATTGTGATCAACGGAACCTCCGCAGGTCTGAACGGAGAACTACCCGACCTGCCGTCCCACGTGATAGGAGCCGGTACACGTTGTTACGACATGAGCTACGGTAGCACCAGGACACCGTTTCTGGCCTGGGCAATGCGTTCAGGTGCAGTCTCGCTTGCCGATGGCCTGGGTATGCTGGTCGAGCAAGCTGCAAAGTCGTTTGAGATCTGGTTTGGTCTGCCGGTCACCACGGCACCCGTGATCGAACGGCTGCGGACGAGCCTGTGAGGGACCAGCGCCGGTTCATTGCCGGGGTCACCTGTCCGGCGTGTGGTGAGACAGACAAGACAATCGTATGGGAATCTTCCGCTGGCATGCACCGACAGTGTGTCGCCTGCGGAATGTCAGAACAGTTGGAGCCTGCTGCGGGCGATCCGAATTCACTGAGCGAGTGGCAGCCTGTCCGGATTGCGGACCCGCCGGAGGACAAAAGGTAATGTGATTGGGAAGCGATTGAACCCGGACATCGGCCGGTTGAGAAAAGTGGCTTCGCTGCTATAATTGCGGCGCCCAGGCGCCTAATGGACCTGGTCCTGGATGTGGACGACCTGGCTGGCTCATTGCCTCGTTGCTCCACTGTCTCATTGAGAGGGGTGTACAGGGGCAGCCTGTGTGTCGGTTTGTGTGGGCAGCGGGAAATTGAAGTACAAAAAAGGAAGCCGAGAAAAAAGAAATACAAGAAGAATAAGTACAAGAAGAATAAGTACAAGAATAGAACAAGCATAGGAAGAAATAGTACAAGTAGAACAAGAAGAACGCAGCGTCACATAAAAGCAGCGTCACATAAAAACAGTTTCCTGTACGCAGTATCTGTTTGGAGGTCCCCTGGTTCCCTGCCGGACCACTTCTTTACATAGTTGGAGTCTCTTGATGATTAGAGCAAAAAGCAGTCAGTGGATTACTGGCTTGTTCCTGTTGCTGTCGGGCCATGCTGCGTTTGCGGGATGGGGCGATCTGAATATGACCAGGGGCGTGACAGAGATCAGTCGCGAGGTCTACGACCTTCATATGATCATCTTCGGTGTCTGTGTCCTGATCGGCATCGTGGTCTTCGGCGTGATGATCGTCTCGATGCTGATGCACCGGAAATCGCTGGGCGCCAAGCCTGCGACTTTTCACGAGAATACGAGGCTTGAGTACCTCTGGACCATCATTCCGATCGTCATATTGATCGGCCTTGCCGTCCCGGCGACCGGTACGCTGCGGGCGATGTACGATGCCGGAGAGTCCGATCTGGATATTGAGGTCCGCGGCCTGCAATGGAAATGGCAGTACACCTATCTGAATGAGGATCCGACGAGGGAGGTCAAGTTCGTCAGCAATCTGCTTACACCGGCAACTGAAATCAACAATCAGGCGGACAAGGGTCAGTTCTATTTGCTTGAGGTCGATGAGCCACTGGTTATTCCAGTGAACAAGCGCATCCGTTTCCTGATCACATCTGAAGACGTGATTCATGCCTGGTGGGTTCCAGCCTTCGCGGTCAAGAAGGATGCGGTTCCCGGGTTTGTGCACGAGTCCTGGGCCATCGTTGAAGAACCCGGTGTGTACCGGGGTCAGTGTGCAGAACTTTGTGGCAAGGATCATGGCTTTATGCCCATTGTGGTCCACGCCGTAGAGCAGAGCGAGTATGAAACCTGGCTTGCCGGGAAGCAGGAGGAGGCCCGGCTGGTCTATGAAACGGTCGGAAAGGAGTGGACAAAGGATGAGTTGATGGCGACTGGTGAGGATGTCTACGCCAGGGTCTGTCAGACATGTCATCAGGCCAATGGTCAGGGGATTCCACCGGCGTTTCCGTCACTGGTCGGCACGGGTCTGTCTGTGGGGCCGATCGACGCCCACATCGATATTGTCGTCAACGGCAAAGCGGGTACGGCAATGCAGGCATTTGGCTCACAGCTCAATCCGGCCGAGCTGGCCGCTGTCATCACTTACGAGAGAAACGCCTGGGGCAACGACACGGGTGACGTGTTGCAGCCCAGTCGGGTCAATGAAATGCTAACCGGTGGCCAATAGGAGATTTCGATGAGCGCGGTTATTGAAGAACATCACGACGACCATCATCACGGCCCCGACAAGGGGATCATGCGTTGGGTCCTGACGACCAATCACAAGGACATCGGGACCCTGTATCTGTGGTTCAGTTTCATCATGTTTCTGACCGGTGGCGTCATGGCCCTGGTCATTCGGGCGGAACTGTTCCAGCCCGGTCTGCAGCTTGTGCAGCCGGAATTTTTCAATCAGATGACGACCATGCACGGTCTGATCATGGTGTTCGGAGCGGTCATGCCCGCTTTTGTTGGCCTCGCCAACTGGCTGGTACCCATGATGATTGGCGCACCGGACATGGCATTGCCCAGAATGAACAACTTCAGCTTCTGGATACTGCCATTCGCGTTCGCGATGTTGCTGTCTAGTCTGCTTATGGAAGGTGGTGCTCCGAACTTTGGCTGGACATTCTATGCGCCACTGTCCACCGACTACGGTCCACCGAGCACGACCTTTTTCATCTTTGGTGTTCACCTGATGGGGATCTCTTCGATCATGGGTTCCATCAACGTGATCGTGACCATTCTTAATCTTCGCGCCCCCGGGATGACCCTGATGAAGATGCCACTCTTTGTGTGGACCTGGTTGATCACGGCTTACCTGCTGATTGCGGTCATGCCGGTTCTGGCAGGTGTTGTGACCATGATGCTGATGGACATTCACTTTAATACTGCATTTTTCAACGCCGGGGGCGGTGGTGACCCCGTCCTGTTCCAGCACGTATTCTGGTTCTTCGGACATCCTGAGGTCTACATCATGATCCTGCCGGCGTTTGGTGTGGTGTCGGCGATCATCCCGACGTTTGCCCGCAAGCGCCTGTTTGGCTACGACTCCATGGTGTATGCCACCGCGTCCATTGCGTTCCTGTCGTTCATCGTGTGGGCCCACCACATGTTCACGGTGGGTATTCCCATCGCCGGTGAGCTCTACTTCATGTACGCGACGATGCTGATTGCCGTTCCGACCGGCGTGAAGGTGTTCAACTGGGTGGCCACCATGTGGCAAGGCTCCATGACGTTTGAGACCCCCATGTTGTTTTCCATCGCGTTCGTGATTCTGTTTACGATTGGAGGCTTTTCGGGACTGATGCTAGCGATTGTGCCGGCAGATTTTCAATACCACGACACGTACTTTGTGGTAGCCCATTTTCACTACGTGCTGGTCCCTGGCTCGGTGTTCTCGATAATGGCTGCAGTCTATTACTGGCTACCCAAGTGGACGGGCAACATGTACAACGAGACGCTGGGCAAGACGCACTTCTGGCTGTCGTTTATCGGCGTGAATATCACGTTCTTCCCGCAGCACTTTACCGGTCTGGCAGGTATGCCGCGACGTATCCCCGACTATGCCCTGCAGTTCGCGGACTACAACATGATCTCCAGTTGCGGTGCCTTCCTGTTTGGCTTCAGCCAGCTTCTGTTTCTGTTCATCGTGATTCGCACGATCAAGGGCGGCAAGAAGGCGACGGATCAGGTCTGGGAAGGGGCGCACGGTCTGGAATGGACGATTCCCTCCCCGGCCCCGTACCATACCTTCTCGACGCCACCGAAGGATCTTTCCGAGGCTCACGGATAGTCAACAATGGCCGAGCCGATTCGCGACCCGACCAGCCGTCCCGTCAGCCACAGGGGCACCATTTTCCGCCTCATCGGTGTGACGGTCGGGATGTTTGCCTTTGGCTTTCTGCTGGTGCCGCTGTACGACATTATCTGCGATGTGACCGGGCTCAACGGCAAAACCGGCGGGCCCTATGCGGCTACCGGTGAACTGGTGGAGGACCTTGATCGTGAGGTGACGGTGCAGTTCATCACCAATAATAACGCGGGGATGCCCTGGGAATTTCGGCCGATGGTTCGTTCGGTGACCGTCAACCCGGGCAAGATGACCACGGCGGAGTTTTACGTTCGCAATCCGGTGGATAGAACGATCGTTGCGCAGGCTGTGCCCAGTGTCACGCCGTTCCACGCGGCCGAGTATTTCCACAAAACAGAGTGCTTCTGCTTCGAGCAGCAACAGCTGGTGGAGGGGCAGGACCTGATGATGCCACTGCGTTTCGTTGTGGACCCGGCTATTCCGAAGAACGTCACCACACTGACTCTGTCCTATACCCTTTTTGATATTACCAGGGACGCGGGCTCGCTCGCGGCCAATTAGCGCATTACGGAGACTACGATGTCTGACACCAACTCTGCCACACATTACGAACCCTATTACGTACCCCACAATAGCCGACTGCCGATTTTTGCCTCCATCGGGATTTTCCTGACGGTATTTGGTATCGGCCATATTCTCAACGCAATGACTGCCGGCACCAGTGGCAGCCTTGGGGTCACCATCCTTTTGATCGGTGGGCTCGTGATGGGCTTTACGCTGTTCAGCTGGTTCGCTGTCGTGATTCGTGAAAACCATGAGAAGTTGTACAGTGATCAGATGAATCGCTCCTATGTATGGGGAATGAGCTGGTTCATCTTTTCAGAGGTCATGTTTTTTGCGGCGTTTTTTGGTGCGTTGTTCTATGTTCGTGTCTTCGTGGTTGACTGGCTGGGCGGCGTTGGGGACCGGGGTCCATCCGGCATGCTGTGGCCGGAGTATTCGCCAGAATGGCCGATGCTGAACACCCCCGATGAGGCCAGATTTCCTGGACCTGAGTCGACCATTCCTCCTTTTCAGCTGCCGTTGCTCAATACGATACTGCTCGTGACATCAAGCTTCACGGTGACCTTTGCGCACCACGCCATCAAGGAAGCCAATCGAAAGAAGCTGATTGGATGGCTCGGACTCACGATCGCCCTTGGACTGATCTTCCTGTTTGTTCAGGCCTATGAATACCATCACGCTTATGTGGACCTGGGTCTGACGCTGGGTTCCGGCATCTATGGCACGACCTTTTTCATGTTGACCGGCTTCCACGGTGCCCATGTCACCCTGGGCACGATCATGCTGATCGTGATGTTTGGCCGCGCCCTGAAGGGCCACTTCAGCGGCGATGATTGCTTTGGATTTGAGGCGGCAGCCTGGTACTGGCACTTCGTGGATGTGGTCTGGCTCGGTCTGTTTGTCTTTGTCTACGTCCTCGGTAGCTAGGGCGGCGCGTTGGACACGAGGTTCACTGGAAGGACGCGCACCCTGAACGAGTGCGCTATCCGCCTGTTAGGACGTGCCCCGGCACACTGATCATCTCCGGCAGGTCATGAACCCAGCACCAGTCTGGAGACGGTGATCGGCTCGTATGCCGATCAATCCATTTGTCTGGTCCGTGTCTCAGGCGGCGTGAACGGCAGACCAGGGTGCATTCAGGCCCAGGTCGCCGGACCAGAAACCATAGGCGATGAACAGCAGCAGGAGCGCCGCGAGCGATACCCTGACCAGCAGCATTCTAGCCGTTCGTTTACCCCCACGGCCCTGATCCACGAGCAGCGTGTACAGGGCACTCCCCAGCGCTACGAGGTTGCCGATGAAGAGCAGGACGATGATGATTTTAAGCCACATTGCGCGAACCGTTGCTGTCGGCGCTGAATTGTCGCTCGAAAGGCCCGCCGACACCACCCGGTAATCAGGCATGTATGTCCTGTTCAACTGGAAGGTCACCGCCTTCAGCCTGACGTGCGTGCTGGTGTTTGTTCACCTCGGCCTGTGGCAGCTTGAACGTGCCGGGGAAAAGGAAGTTCTGATCATCGAGCAACAGGCGATTGCCGGGTCCGATCCGTTACCGGGGTCCATGCTGACCCATGAAACGCAAAATGGTACGCCTGTGCATCTGAGGGGCCGCTTTGATACTGAGCGTGTATTGCTACTGGACAACCGAATCGTCGATGGTGTCGTGGGGTATGAGGTCCTGATGCTGTTTCGTGATGTTTCACTGCCTGATCCTGTTCTGGTGAACAGGGGCTTTTTGCCAATGGGCAGGACCCGGAGCGATCTTCCACGGATTCCGGAACTTGTGAGATTGGATATGGCTGAGGGACGCCTGTACTGGCAATCCGAGGGCAAGCCGGTGTTTCCGGTATCGGGCTGGCCCAAGGTCATCCAGGCAACGAACCCTGTTGAAATCGGCAACATCATGGATGAGTCGATCTACCCTCACGTGGTTCGACTCAGCGAAAGTGACCCCAACGCGTTGCCCAGAGACTGGCCCCTTACGGTCATTCGCCCGGAGAAACATCTGGGCTATGCAGTCCAGTGGTTCCTGATGGCGACTGCAGTGGTGATCGCGTATGGTTTCTTTACACTGCGTCGAGGCAGGGATCATGGAGATGAGGATTGAATATGGATGAGTCAGCACAGGCAGAGGCCACCACTGCCAGCCGGGGCAAATTTCTGCTACTCGTCTGTATTGCGTTTGTGCCGATTGTGACCGCTTACCTCATGTATTTCTATATGCCGGACGTGGTCCCTGATGGCAGAACCAACCAGGGCCAGTTGATGACGCCACCGGTTCGCATCGATACCATTGCCGGGGCCTTGTCTGATGGCCGCTGGGTCCTGCTGCAATTGGTGGATGCACCGTGTGAACGGAGGTGTGAAGAGACCCTGCACCTCTCACAACAGCTACGTACCGCGCTCGGCAAGGATTCGTCACGCGTCAGCCGGGCCGTTGTGGTTGCTCGGGCCGAGGACGCGTCGGATTTGTCCGACGGCAATATCGAAATCGTCGTCGACGCAGTGGGGTTCGAGTCCCTGGCGAAGGTGATCGGTGGCCCGCCGTCAAACCACATCTTCCTGATGGACCCCAATGGCAATATCATGATGTGGTATTCTCCCGATCAGGTCGGCAAGCCCCTGCTGAAGGACCTGAAGCACTTGCTTCGAATTTCCAATATCGGGTGACCTTGTGGCATCAGCTTATGTAGAATCCAATTTCGTCCTACCCGCAATCATCATTGGATCGTGACCGAACTGACACATAGCCAGACGATGTCATCGCCTTCCTGGCGAGACTATCTAGAGATGTGCAAACCACGCGTGGTTCTGCTGATGCTGCTGTGCACTCTGGTCGGTATGTTTCTAGCCACCTCCGGGGGAGTGCCCTGGAATATCCTGCTGTTTGGCAACCTGGGTGTGGCCCTCGTGGCCGGTTCTGCGGCGGCATTGAACCATCTGCTGGATGCCTCCATCGACGCCAAAATGGCCAGGACCCACAATCGGCCCATTGCCCAGGGCAGGGTCAGTAGTCTTCAGGGTGGTATCTTTATTGGAGTAACAGGTATTGCCGGTGTCGCGATACTGGCGCTGCTGGTCAATCCATTGACGGCCTGGCTGAATGTCGCGTCCTGGATTGGATACGGGGTCATCTATACCGCGTATCTGAAGCGGGCGACGCCCCAGAATATCGTCATTGGGGGCCTGTTTGGTGCGGCGCCGCCGCTGTTTGGCTGGACGGCGGTCACGGGAAGCATTGATGGCGGCGGGCTGCTCCTGGTTCTGATCATCTTCGCCTGGACCCCGCCACACTTCTGGGCGCTGGCCATTGACCGGATTGAAGATTACCGGAACGTGGACGTCCCGATGCTGCCAGTGACCCACGGCGAGCAATACACGAAGGTGCACATCCTTCTGTATACGATCATCATGATTCTGGTGTCATTGCTGCCGTATGTTATCGGCATGAGCAACCTGTTGTACCTGGCGTCCGCGGTGGCGCTCGGCGCGGGCTTTCTGTACTGGAGCATCGTGTTATTGAAAGGGACCCATCCGAATGCCCCGATTGAGACTTTTCGCTATTCGATCTTCTATCTGATGGCGCTCTTCGTGGCGCTGCTGGTGGACCACTATCTGCTACCTGTCGGTTATCTCTAGCATGGTTCGCGGTGGATAGCGGCGTTCGAAACACGCTCCTTGTCACCCTGGCGCTCATCGCGATGGTGTTGGGTGCCCTGGTGGCGAGCGTGATGCTACGGGGCCCCTCCGAAGATGAACTGCGGTCGCTTGGTTACTATCGCCTGGAAACGCCGAGGCCGATAGCGGACTTCTCGATGCGGGATGACGAGGGCCGTGTCGTCTCCAGGACTGACCTGGAAGGCAGGTGGTCGCTGCTGTTTTTCGGCTTCACCTTCTGTCCGGACATTTGTCCAACCACGCTGTCCGTTCTCAATGAAGCGCGGCGCAGGATGTCCGAGCCGCCAAACATCGTGATGGTCAGCGTAGACCCTGACAGGGATACGCCGGCCGTACTGGCCCGCTACGTGAAGAGCTTCAACCCGGAGTTTGCAGGTTTTACCGGCAGCTTTGATGAAACCGTTTCGCTCGCCCAGCAGCTCAACGTCGCGTTTGGCAAAGTCCCGGGGCCGGACCCCGGCAGTTACCTCGTTGATCACACTGCGAGCCTGGTGGTGATTGACCCCCAGGGGCGGTATGTCGGATTCATCAAGCCACCTCACCGGGCAAGCAATATTGTCGCCATTACGGAAACGTTCCGTTAAGCCCGGACGTTCCGGTGGCAAGCCGCGGCTTCTCAGCTATTCATTGAAATGGCGAAGCAGTGCCAGGAATTCTTCGGGATCTTTCAATGGTTCGCCGGGCTCGCCGCTCAGTAGCCTGGTGACCGCAAATCGAGCCGCCGCAAACTTTTGAAACAGAGGCAGGTATTCGACCTCGGCATCAGACAGTTCCCGCTCGCTCTGGTAGCCGTCCAGCAGCGCCTGACGTTTGTCCGGCTCGATACGCCCGTCGTCGCCCGTGCACCAGGCGTTGATACAGATTGCAACGTCCTGAATCAGGAAGTCGGTGCACGAGTGGTAGAAATCCAGCACGCCGGTGAGTTCATCGCCGGCAAACAGAACATTGTCCTTGAAGAGATCGCCGTGAATGATTCCTCTTGGCAGCGCGAGTTCCTGGGCCGCCTCATATTCACTGGCGAGTAGTTGCAGGGTAGTTCTGTCTGCGTCCGACAGACTGGTATCGTCCGGCAGCCCGGTTGCCAGCGTGTCGGACATCCACTGGTCTGAATATGGGTTATCACGGTGGGCATCCTCCGTCGCGAGCGTGGCGTGCATCGTGCCGAGGATCTGTCCGACCTGGCGGCAATGTCTGGCCTCGGCGGCGTCAATATGGGTCCCTTCAAGTCTGGGAAACAGCATCGTTGGCTTGCCGCAGAAAATAGTAGAGGTCATGCCATCCAGGGTCTGCTTCGGAGCCGAAACGGGTAGCCCGAAGTAAAACAGGTGACGCATGATGCGGCTGAAAAATGGGACTTCGGCGAACGAGTGATTCTCGATAATCGTCAGCACGAATTCGGCGGGCTCTGAATCCTTTGCCAGGGTCACGAAGTAGTTGGAGTTTTCGATTCCAGCACCGATAGCCTCAAAGGAGACCAGTGTCCCCAGGCCATACATGGTGAGGTAACGTTCAAGAGCCGACTGCTCAAAGTGGGTAAATACTGCCATAGTGCGTTCAATCTGTTTCCGGTTAAGAGCCCTCAGCGTGCCCGGGTCGGCCACGCCGTTGTCGTGCCGGGAAGTTTTCCTTACGGCACAGCGTGCGGCCAGAACTTCCATGAGAGCCCTCAGCGTGCCCGGGTCGGCCACGCCGTTGTCGTGCCGGGAAGTTTTCCGGACGGTACAGCGTGCGGCCAGAACTTCCATGAAAGACTACCATTCCACAATAACCCACTTCGGGTAGAGATGCCTGTGGCCCTCTAGACCCTCATAGTGGGGCGAGCCATCGGCGGGTGCCAGGTAGTACGGCCTGCCCTTTTTCGGTACCACCTTGATCAGCATCAGGATACCGTTACGGCGGTATTCGTAGACGGTTCGATCCTTGCCCTCGATGATTTCAATGTCGTCGGAGGCCGACCTGGCGTTGCGACTGTCATCTTCATAGCCAGCGCCCAGGCATGACGGAGCGCCCGTGACGCCTGCCGTAATTGCCCCGGCGAGAGTCATTGAAATAAGCGTTCTGTTCAAAGCTTTTCGTTCAAAGTATGGTGGCGACGTCAGACCTTGGGAATTCGCGATGCAAGACCATTACCAACTCGTGCTAATCGACGCGTCATCGTACCTTTTTCGGGCATTCCATGCACTACCGTCACTGACCACTTCAGGCGGCCAGCCAACAGGTGCCATCAAGGGCGTGATCAGCATGATCAGGAAGTTGATGAGCGACTTTCCGGACAGCCATATCGCCTGCGTATTCGACGCCAAGGGGAAGTCTTTCCGTAACGATCTGTACCCGGAGTATAAGGCCAACCGGACCGCCATGCCGGATGAACTAAGACAGCAGATTACGCCGATTCACGAGATCATCCGGCTGATGGGCGTGCCCATCCTGATGGAAGACGGCGTTGAGGCAGACGACGTGATCGGTACCCTCGCCAGCCAGGCAATCGGTGAAGGCATGAATGTGCTGATCTCGACCGGCGATAAGGACATGGCCCAACTCGTCAACGCCAACGTCACGCTGATCAATACCATGACAGAGAGTGTCATGGACGAGACCGGTGTGGTCGATAAGTTTGGCGTTAAGCCCACCCAGATTGTCGACTACCTGGCGCTAGTGGGCGACACCTCCGACAACATCCCGGGTGTACCGAAGTGTGGCCCCAAGACCGCAGTGAGGTGGTTGCTCGAGTATGAATCCCTGGGCGGTGTGATGGAGCACGCCGATGAGATCAAGGGCAAGGTTGGTGAGAATCTACGAGAATCACTCGATCATCTGCCCATGTCCTATCAGCTAGCCAGTATCCGGATGGATGTGCCCCTCACGCATACCCTGTCGGAGCTGACGCTGGGTGCCCCGGACAAGGATGCCCTGCTGGACGTCTTCAAGAATCTTGAATTCAAGACCTGGGTCGATGAGCTGAGCACCGGGGAGGATTCGACCGTCGAACCCGCGCGGGTGCAAGTGCAGGTTCTGGATTCCCCGGAACTGGTACGGCAGTGGGCGGAAGGCTGCCCGGGGCCCGCCGCGCTCGCCGTCGCCGTGCACACCGCGGGCAGCGTCTACATCGACGCCAGTCTTGCCGGGCTCTCGCTCTGTTACGAATCGGGTGCTGCGGCCTATGTGCCACTTGGCCATGAAGGTTGTGATGCCGCCACCGGCCAGGTGCTTCTGCAGGTGTTGCAGCCAGTGCTGGAGGCGCCGGGGCGGCAGATTGTGGGTCACGATCTCAAGTACGCCTTGAATGTACTGGGCGAACGGGGGGTCAATTTCCGGCCAGGCTTTGACACCATGCTGGCCTCCTACGTCCTGAACTCTGTGGCTTCCCGGCATGGACTGGAAGACCTCGCGTTGAAACACCTTGGCCGCCACGTTCGGACCCTTGAGGACGTGGCTGGCAAGGGCGCCAAACAGACACCGTTTGATCAATTGTCGGTAGATTCCGCTGCGGGTTTTGCTGCCGAGCAGGTCGCAGCCTTATTCGAACTGCACACTGTCCTTCGGCACAAGCTGGACGAGGTTCCTTCACTGGCAGTCGTCTACGACGACATCGAGCTTCCTTTGACGGCGATCCTGTCCAGGATGGAGCGTCACGGCGTGCTGCTGGATTCAGAATTGCTGACGAATCAGAGTGGCGAGTTGGAATCCCGGCTGGAGGAGCTGACGAGTCAGGCGTATGACCTCGCGGGCGAGACATTCAATCTGGGTTCCACCAAACAGCTACAGGAGATCTTTTTCGACAAGCTTGGCCTACCGGTACTGAAAAAGACGCCAAAGGGCGCGCCGTCGACAGCGGAACCGGTTCTGGCTGAACTGGCTCTGGACTATCCTCTGCCCCAGGTCATCATGGACTATCGGGGCCTGTCCAAGCTCAAATCCACCTATACCGATCAACTTCCGAAACAGGTGCAGCCCTCGACTGGCCGGGTTCATACGTCATACCATCAGGCGGTGGCGGCGACCGGTCGCCTGTCCAGCACGGACCCCAATCTGCAGAACATTCCCATCCGGACAGAGGAAGGCCGTCGTATTCGCAAGGCTTTCATTGCCCCGGAGGGCATGGTGCTGGTGGCGGCAGACTACTCCCAGATCGAGCTGCGGATCATGGCTCATCTTTCCGGAGACGATGGTTTGATTGATGCCTTCAACAACAGACTCGACATCCATCAGGCAACCGCGGCTGAAGTATTTGGTCTTCCTCTTGAAGAGGTCAAGGACTATCAGCGACGAAGTGCCAAGGCCATCAATTTTGGGTTGATCTACGGCATGTCAGCCTTCGGACTGGCACGACAGCTGGGCATCGCCCGCAATGATGCCCAGGCCTATATCGATCTGTATTTTGACCGTTACCCGGGAGTGCGAGCGTATATGGACAGCGTCCGTACGCTCGCGGCAGAGCAGGGTTATGTGGAGACCATTTTTGGGCGACGGCTTTATTTGCCGGAGATCAACGCCAAGAACTTTCAACGGCGTCAGGCTGCAGAGCGAACGGCCATCAATGCCCCCATGCAGGGCAGCGCAGCGGACATCATCAAGCGGGCCATGCTTGCCGTGGACGCCTGGCTTGAGGCTGCCGATGTTGATGCGCGCATGATCATGCAGGTTCACGATGAACTGGTGCTGGAGGTGGCCGAGGGTCTTGAGACCGAAGTGACGGATGAACTGGTGCGGAGAATGACGTCTGCAGCAGACCTGCGAATTCCCCTCGAAGTAGATACCGGTAGCGGCAGAGACTGGGATGCCGCTCACTGACTCGCGCCGCGTTGTGGAATTCCAAAAAAAAGTTCGGCGACCTGGAACTTTGTTCCGCTGGCCTAGTCTTAAATATCGTACGTAGTATGACTAAGTAGTGTTTAGCAGCAACTTCGGTGAGTTTCCCCCCAAATGAACCGAAGCCCCTGGGTCCTGATCATATCATCCCCAAGAGTGGTCAGGGCCCAATCTTTTTTTGGTGCAGGGTGCGAAATTTACACGCTCTTTTGGTTCATCCTTTCCGCGTTCCTCACGGTCCATGTTTGACAGGGCCAGCCTCGTGTTGTCCAACTGGTTCTTCTGATTCCATTTGGTCCTGGAACCCCTGATCGAGTGCCGGAAGCCGGGCCAGTAGCCGTGCGGTGAGGACCTCCCGTGCCTCTTCGATGCCAATATGAATGAGCGCCGAAAACAGCTGGGACGTGACGCCAGCGGGCAACTGTCGACGAAGCTTGAGCAGGACTGACTGACGCGCTCCGTTTGACAACTTGTCGGCCTTGGTAAGCAGAATGTGCAGTGGCATTTGACGGTCTGTACACCAGCGGATCATCATTTCGTCAAAGGCCTTGAGGGGGTGGCGGATGTCTACCAGCAGGACGAGCCCCACCAGCGAATCCCTGCCTCGCAGGTAACTGTCCAGATTGCGATGCCAGTCGTCCTTTACCTTGTCCGGAACCCGGGCGAAACCATAGCCGGGCAGATCAACGAGGCGAGCATCCGCTGCGAGCGCGAAGAAATTGATCAGCTGCGTACGCCCGGGGGTCTTACTGGTTCTGGCAAGCTTTCTCTGGCTGGTAATCTCGTTGATGGCGCTGGACTTCCCTGCGTTGGAGCGACCACAGAATGCGATTTCGGCGCCAGTGTCCGGCGGACAGTCGCTGAGCCTTGCCGCACTCTTGATGAAGTGTGTCTGCTGGAAATTCACGGATACCTCAAACGGGCTTGGGCAGGGCCCGGTCATTTAATATATAATCCTGCGACGATTTTAGCACCGTAGTAAGAGTCGGACCTATGAAGTCACCTATAAAACCACTATCAGGATGGTTGATGATCGCTGCCTTGCTCGCTGCCGGGCAAACGGTTGCCGAAGGCAACGCGGAACGGGGTAAATCCCTCAATGGAACCTGTGTCGCATGTCACGGCGAAGTGGGTAATAGCCTCGCGGGCTCATTCCCCAACATTGCCGGTCAGAATGAACTGTACCTTCTAAAGCAACTTCGAGACATTCAAACCGGTGCCCGCGAGGCGCCGTTGATGACGGGAATGCTGGATAGTCTGGATGATCAGGACCTTGAAGACCTGGCTGCTTTCTATGCCGGTCAGCAGCCCAGCATGGGTGCGGCCGACCCTGCCCTGGCGGACCTGGGAGAACAGATTTACCGTGCCGGGATTTCCAGGAAGGGTGTAGCGGCATGTACCTCGTGTCATTCCCCGACCGGCCAGGGGAATGCGCTGGCAACTGTGCCTTTGTTGTCGGGCCAGTGGCCGGAATATACGGTGGCCCAGCTCAAGGCGTTTCGTTCCGGAGCGCGCATGAATGATGGTGATGCCAGGATGATGAGACTGAGCGCGATGGACCTCTCGGACCGTGAGATCGATGCGCTGGCCACCTACGTCTACGGACTTCATTGAAGATTTCATTGAAGATTTCATTGAGGAGTGCCGCCATGCGAACAGGTTTGATGTTCCTGACTCTTGCTTTCTTCGTGACGCCAGGCTTCGCTGAAACCGGTCACCTCTATGAGGAAGGAACTCATTACGTTGAACTCGAGATCCCCATCGCCACCAGGACGCCCGACCAGGTTGAGGTCATGGAGTATTTTTCCTACGGCTGCCCGCACTGCTATCGATTCGACCCCATGATCAATAGCTGGAAAAAGACGCTCGCTGATGATGTGGTCTTCAAGCGAACGCCTGCTGTATGGAACGATGCCTATCAAGTCTATGCCCAGACCTACTATACCGCCGAGGCGTTGGGCGTCCTCGATGATGTTCATAGTGTCCTGTTCGAGGCGATTCACTCGGAACAGCGACGGCTGACCGACCCTAAAGCCATGGCCATGTTTTTTGCCGGGTTCGGTGTTGATGCAATTGATTTCGCCAAGGTCTATAACTCGTTTGGCGTACGAGCCAGTGTGCAGCAGGCCATTGCCCGTGGTCGGGGCTACCGGGCCGGCGGTGTCCCCGCGATTATCGTCAATGGGCGGTATCGGGTTGAGGGTAACATGGCTGGAAGCAATGCAGACATGCTGAGGGTCACCGATTATCTGATCTCGCTGGAGCGCAAAAAGCTTGCCGAAGCCACGTCGGCCCAGGCCCCTGACGTTCAGTAGACCCGTTCTTCGGCGTCCTCTTCCGGCGAGTCCTCACGGGAGGCATCCACACGGGTTTTGAGTTGCTTGCCCGGTTTGAAATGCGGTACGTATTTCCCCGGTTTGTAGATCCCCACTTCACCGGTCTTCGGGTTCCTCACGCTGCGTGGCTTGCGATAGTGATTTGAGAAGGTGCCGAATCCGCGAATCTCGATGCGCTCGCCTGTGGCGAGACTGTCAGCCATGATGTCCAGCATGGCATGGACGGCCATATCGACATCTCGGGCAGACAGTTGGTCAAGCTTGTCAGACATCCTTTTGATGAGTTCCGATTTATTCATGTCACGCAACGGCCAGATCTGCCAGCTATATTACAAGATTATTTTGTTCTTTCAACAAGTTATAAAATAAAACTAAAGTATTTAGTTAATTCGTAAAGTCTGTTAGATTGGGACTTCGCCCGTGACCGGACGAAGCGATGTCTCGAAAAAAGACCCTCACGAAGCCCTCAGGAGATGGCGTCTGTCGCGCCATCAGTCGTACGACGGCGTTGCGCGTAAAGGTTCTCAAGTCATTTGAGAAGCGGCAGGCAACCCCACCTGCTGCGCCACCACCAACCCGATTGGCTGATCCTCCGCCGCGCCAGGCGTCTGGTATTGCTACGGGTAAGTCGGAATCCCGGCCGACGCATTGAATCGCGTCAAGTGTTCGCCTAGAATTCGCCATGGCGTCGCTAGGTACATTTTTCGAACCGATCATACGCCATTCCCCTGCCCGCTCAGGCATCCCCCAGAGACCCCATTATCCAATCACGATGGCGAACCGAGGTCGGCTCATAGTCGGCCCAACGGAGTAATCAATGGCGACAATACTCAAAGACACATCACGTACCTTCAGTGAATACCTGCTGATTCCCCGTTTGACTCGAAAGAGCCAGACAGCCGATGGCGTTGATCTGACCACGCCACTGTCAGCCGTGGAAAGCAATCAGCTACCCCGATTCAGCATCAATGTGCCGGTGGTTTCAGCTTGCATGCAGGCAGTGAGCGGGACCAAATTGTCCATTGCACTGGCCCGGTCTGGCGGTCTCAGCTTTATCTTTTGCTCACAGCCAATCGACGAACAGGCCGAAATGGTCCGGCAGGTCAAAATGCACAAGGCCGGCTTTGTGCGGAGCGATACGAACACCACCCCGGATGCAAAGCTCGGCGAGGTGATTGAACTGATGAATCGATCCGGGCACTCCACGGTCCCGGTGACCAGCGACGGGTCCGCCACGGGCAAGTTGCTCGGACTGATTACCGACCAGGATTTCTGGGAGTTTGAAGATGACCTGAACAATCGGGTCAGCCAGCATATGACACCCCGGGAGGAGGTGATCTATGGAGACGACGGGATATCGCTCCGCGGTGCAAACCAGTTGCTGCACCAGCACAAGAAGGACTGCCTGCCGATTCTGGATGCCAGCGGTAATCTCGTCGCACTGGTATTCAAGAAGGATTATGAGGACCATCAGAGGCACCCGATGGAATTGCTCGATGACTCCAAGCGCCTCTGTGTTGGCGCTGCAATCAACACCCATGACTATCGGGAACGGGTCCCGGCACTCATTGAGGCTGGTGCCGATTGTCTTTGTTTTGATTCATCTGACGGTTTCACAGAGTACCAGATGGAGGGCATGAGCTGGATCCGTCAGCAATATGGCAATCAGGTCGTGGTGGGTGGCGGCAACGTCGTTTCTGCCGAGGGGTTCGACTACCTGGTGGAGAACCATCTGGTGGATTTCATCAAGGTGGGTATGGGTGGTGGTTCCATTTGCATCACCCGCGAACAGAAGGGTATCGGTCGTGGTCAGGCGTCAGCCCTGCTGGATGTGGTTGAGCGTCGTGATGAGTACTTCCGGGACACTGGCCGATACATCCCAATCTGCTCCGATGGTGGCCTTGCCAATGATACCCAGATCGTCATCGCGCTCGCCATGGGTGCGGACTTCGTGATGATGGGCCGTTACTTTGCCATGACGGAGGAAAGCCCCACCCCGAAGACCTCCATCAATGGTCAGATGTACAAACCCTACTGGGGTGAAGGGACCCGACGTGCCCAGAACTGGCAGCGCTACAGCGATGGCATGAGTTCCCGCCGGATGATGTTTGAGGAAGGTGTCGATGCCTATGTGCCGCTGGTTGGCCCCCTGTCTGAGGTAATGGAAACGACGCTGTACAAGCTGCGCAGCACGATGGTCAATGTGGGCGCAGATTCCCTGTCGGAATTCCGGGAACGGGCCATCCTGACCATGGTATCGGAGCAGTCGGTGGTAGAGGCCGGGACATCCACCGTGTTTCAGTTCTCCTCCAACCGTGAACTGGATCGTCTGGACTGAGTCGACCGGCACGAGCTCAGATCGGGCTTCAAGTCCCGATGGTGGCGTATAGAGATTGACCTGTGGTTAGGTATAATTGCGCCTCGTTTCAGCTTCGGTGAGAGATCAGTGATCAACATTCAAAACCAACTCAAGCTGGCTCTGGCAGCCACTGCGCTGCTGGCGTCTGTTTCCATGAATGCGGACGTCAATGATGAGATTGCGGATCGAATCAAGCGAGTGGGTTCTGTCTGTCTCCAGGGGGCAGAGTGCGGCGTGACGACCCCTTCTGCAGCCAGTTCAGGCACCGAGGCCAGCGGCGGTGGTGTCGAGGACAACTACAACAAGTCTTGCGCTACCTGCCATGCCGCCGGCATTGCCGGTGCACCGAAACTGGGTGATGCAGCTCAATGGGCGTCGAGGGTTGAGAAAGGCATGGATGTGCTCTACAGCAGCGCCATCAACGGCATGCCCCCGGGCATGCCAGCCAAGGGTATGTGCTTCCAATGCTCCGATGACGACCTCAAGGCGCTGGTGGATTACATGGTTGAAACCGCGCAATAGCATCATAAGTGTGCCCGTATCCTGAACGCCTGGCTTCCATTGCAAGGCAGGCCCCGATCAGCAGCAACAAATGATCACGGGCGATACCGATCCAGTTGACGAAAGCCGATTGCCTCGGTGAGGTGGCGGGTCGCGATGCGTGTTTCGTCCTCCATGTCCGCAATCGTTCTGGCCAGTTTGAGTATCTTGAAATAGCCCCTGGCGGAGAGCCCAAGCGCTTCCATCGCCCGGTCCAGTAGCCGCTGATCCTTTGGTTCGAGCTGGCAGTGGATTTCCATGTCGCGCTGCTGCAGCGCAGAATTCGGTTTGCCGGCTCGGGCCAGCATCCTCGCGTGCGCATCGGCGACCCTCTGAACGGCTTCTTCGTGCTCACCTGGCTGTGGAGAATGGTTGGGGTCCGACAACACACCGGCCGCCAGGGCGGGGACATCCACGTGCAGATCGATGCGGTCCATGAGCGGGCCCGACACCCGGCCACGGTACTTTTGAATTCGGTCCGAGGTGCACTCACAGCGGCTGCTGCCGTCACCATAGTAGCCGCAGGGGCAGGGATTCATCGCTGCAATCAGTTGAAAATTCGCTGGAAAACAAACCTGGTGATGGGCTCTGGAGATGATGATCCGGCCTGACTCCAGGGGCTCCCGGAGGACCTCAAGGACATGTCGCGGGAATTCGGGCAACTCGTCCAGGAACAGTACACCGTTGTGGGCCAGTGAGATCTCCCCGGGCCGGGGCGGACTGCCGCCGCCAACCAGGGCCACGGCTGATGCCGTATGGTGAGGTGACCGGAATGGGCGCATTCCGAATGTATCGGGATCAAAACTGTATTTGGAAACTGAATGCACCGAAGCGGTCGCGATCGCCTCTTGCCGCGTCATGGCGGGGACCAGTGAAGGCAACCGACTGGCCAGCATTGTCTTGCCACTGCCCGGAGGGCCAATAAAGACGATGTTGTGGCCGCCTGCGGCGGCGAGCTTCAGTGCTCTTTTGGCCAGACTCTGACCGCGAATGTCCGCGATCGTGATTTCAGCAAACGGCGCGGCGCTGTCTGCGGATCGTTGCACGGCTTTTAGCGGCTGGTCTGTCTGCAGGTGCTGGACAATCTCCCGCAACTGCCTGGCCTGGAATATATAAGGCGAGCCTACCAGTGCGGCTTCGGGACCATTGATTGCGGGCACCACCATGCTTCGATCGCTTGTTGCATTTTGCAGGGCAGCGGGAAGTACTCCGGACACCGGGCGGAGTTCACCATCGAGTGATAACTCTCCCAGAAACTCATAAGCGGCAATGGCATCAACAGACAGATGTCCCAGGCTCGCCAGAATGCTGATGGCGATCCCAAGGTCATATCGGCCGCCGTTCTTGGGAAGATCCGCCGGAGACAGGTTGATCGTGATACGCTTGCCCGGCAAATCGATACCGGCGTTCGCGAGGGCCGCCTTCACCCGGTCCTTGGCTTCCTTGACCGCCGTCTCTGGCATGCCAACGATGATGATCTGTGGCAGGCCGTTGGACATGTCGGCCTCGATGGTGATCAATGGTGCCTCCACGCCAATGGCGGCGCGAGAATAGGTTACGGCGACGGTCATTGCGGCAGTCTGCCACAGAGCATGCGTCGGTTAAGGGCGAGTTCGCTGTGATTGCTGTAGGCCATTGCCGCATCTCGACTGTAATTCCAGCTCAGACTATTGGATACGGGATACTTCTCAGCACCAAACGGCATGTCTGACACGCTGGTGGCTTTGCCCTCAGTTGGTGCGATGACGATTTGTGCAGGCACTATTGTGGTGCTGGCTGACACGATGAGGCACCAGGGGATCCACGTAATTAACTGATTTAATGATAGTTTTTTGACTTGGCATGGTCGATGCTCTTAACCTTGAACCTGGCGCGAACCGTCGCCACTCAGGAGACAGAGATGTCCAAGGCATATTCAGCCACATTGGTCGCTGGTGGGACCCCGGAGTCGGGCACCCCAGAGGTGGCCAGGTTAGGCGATAATGCAGATGATACGGATGTTGATGTCACGGATGCGGTACTGGAATACGATGACTGTTCTGGTGGCAATTTCAGTGATCTGGCGAGCCAGGATGGTACCCTGACTTTGATTGATACACCTTCGCTGCAGGGCTTGCCCGGCGTCACCGAAAGTGTCTCGGTCAGGGGCGTTGCGGGGTATCAAAGCGGTTGTAATTTCGATACATTGGCGATAGCGGGCGAGTCCTGATAGAGGAGACATACATGAAATTAGTCACGGCAATCATTAAGCCCTTCAAGCTTGATGATGTACGAGAAGCGCTCTCGGACATTTCCGTCCAGGGCATGACAGTCACTGAGGTCAAGGGGTTTGGTCGGCAGAAGGGCCACACAGAGCTCTATCGTGGTGCCGAATACGTGGTGGATTTTCTCCCCAAGGTGAAGATCGAGGTCGCCATCTCCGACGAAACGCTGGACAGTGTGATTGAGGCCATTTCCAATGCGGCCAATACCGGCAAGGTAGGTGACGGCAAGATCTTTGTGACACCACTTGACGACGTCATCCGCATCCGGACCGGCGAGACGGGTGGAGAGGCCGTCTAACGACCTGACGTCAAAAGGGGGCGTTCCGCGTCCTTTGGGAGCCCTGTCCAGGGTTTCCCTGTTCTCCGGTATGCTTTGGTTTCGGCGCAGAATATAATCCGCCGCACCGAGTTGTTGGCAGGATAATGAGATACCAGAGTACCCGGGGACGTGTCGACAATCTGACGTTTCGTGAGGCCGTAATGATGGGCCTGGCGGTAGATGGCGGGTTGCTCGTTCCACATCAGATTCCAGACGTTCGGGCAGTGATGGGTGACTGGCATGGTCTTGACTATGCCTCGCTCGCGTTTGAAGTCATGCGACTGTTCATTGATGACATAGACGACGAAACCCTGCGCGATGTCATCGAGCGGAGCTATGGAACCTTCGACGACCCCGCGGTCACCCCGCTTCGCAGCGTGGGTGATGTTTCGATTCTGGAGCTGTTTCACGGCCCTACCCTGGCGTTCAAGGATGTGGCACTACAGTTTCTTGGCAACGTATTTGAACTGATCCTGTCGGAAAGCCAGTCCCATCTGAACATCCTGGGTGCCACCAGCGGTGACACCGGAAGTGCAGCGATTGCCGGTGTCCGTGGCAAGGACCGGATCAATATCTTTGTGCTCTACCCCGACGGCAAGACCAGCCGGCTTCAGGAGCGGCAAATGACCACGGTACTCGAGGACAATGTTCACAACATCGCGCTTCGGGGTAGCTTTGACGACTGTCAGACGCTGATGAAGTCCGTCTTCTCCGATCTCGACTTCAAGGAGAAATATCATCTGGGTGCCGTCAATTCGGTGAACTGGGCCAGGGTGCTGGCACAGATCGTGTACTACTTCTCTGCCTGGCATCAGCTTGGTATGCCTGCAAAATTCAATGTGTCGGTACCGACGGGGAATTTCGGTGATATCTTTGCCGGATATCTGGCGCTTCGGATGGGGCTTCCCATCCACCGGTTGATACTCGCCACCAACAGCAACGACATTCTTGCACGGTTTTTCAACTCCGGTCGGTATGCCCGGGGCGAGGTGAGCTATAGCGAGAGCCCTGCCATGGACATCCAGGTCTCCAGTAATTTTGAAAGATACCTGTTCTACCGGCTTGGAGAATCCGGGGATAAGGTGGCGGATTTCATGCAGTCGTTCTCAAATGAAGGTGCTGTGAACCTTCATTACAACACCCCCAGGGTGGACGAGCACTTTCGAGCGGCGTCCGCGAGCGACGAGCAGACCCTTAATACCATTGCAGCGGTCTATCGCGATCACCAGTATCTGGTGGACCCCCACACTGCCGTGGGGGTTCATGTGGGCAGACGCCTCCACGAAGGTGACATTCCCCTGGTCTGTCTCGCCACCGCCCACCCTGCCAAATTCGATGCCGCGATGTCACGGGCTTTGCCGGGTGTTGAAGTGTCCCATCCCACGTTGACGGCGCTGAGCGGTCTGCCGGAGCGAAAGCAGGTCATGGAGGTGGATGAGGACCGGGTGAAGGGGTATCTGGTGGCGCATTCCGGGTGATTGGGGGGGGTGCATGGAGATGGGCGCTCTCGCGATTTCTTCGAAATCGCTGCCGCTACTTTGTGGCTGGTCGGTTTGCGAATGTTGCTGCGCAACATTCGTGGTCTCGCGATTTCTTCGAAATCGCTGCCGCTACTTTGTGGCTGGTCGGGCTTGCGAATGGTTGCTTCGCAACATTCTGGGGTGCGCGACATTCTGGGGTGCGCAACATTCTGGGTCTCGGCGCTCTCGCGATTTCTTCGAAATCGCTGCCGCTACTTGGTTGCTGGTAGGGCTTGCGAATGGTTGCTGCGCAACATTCGCTGCTGCGCAACATTCTGGGGTGCGCAACATTCTGGGTCTCGGCGCTCTCGCGATTTCTTCGAAATCGCTGCCGCTACTTGGTTGCTGGTAGGGCTTGCGAATGGTTGCTGCGCAACATTCGCGGCTGCGCAACATTCGCGGCTGAGCAATATTCGTGAAGTCACTTGTTGATGGAGCGGATAGCGGCGGGTAAATCTTCAAGGTGCTCGATGGTTTCATCGGCTATGGTTCGGCCCGGCGGCTTGTTGCGGCTGTTCACCCACACCGTTCGCAGGCCGAGTTCATTGGCAGTGTCAATATCGAGTTGTGGGTCGTCCCCCACGTAGATCATTTCGTGTGGCCGGGCGGAGGTATGGCTGAGGGCCTTGTGAAACAGGTCAGGCTCTGGCTTTGGGGCCCCGACATCCTCGGCGGAGAACGCGAATGAGAAGTATGTGGCGAGCCCCAGTCTCGTGATGTCTGCGTTGCCGTTGGTCAGTGCGCCCAGGGTATAGTCCTGCGCCAGTGTCCTGATCGCAGGCAGGGCGCCGTCGAAGAACTCTATCTGATTGCGAGCATGCAGGAACGTTTCCATGGCGTCAGTCGCGAGCTGCCTCGCTCGCCTGGCATCTATGCCACTCTGGACCATGGCGGTTTCGATGATGGTGCGTCGGAGCGCGGTGACCTGATGGGCGAGTTCCGGACGCTGGCTGACAACCTCTTCCCGGAGACCACGCATGCTGGTGACGTCGTGGATCATGTCCGGGACTTCTGCCTTCAGCCAGGCATCCAGCTGCTGTTCCGCTCTGATGATGATGGGCCGGACTGCCCACAGGGTATCGTCCAGATCAAAACCGATGACCTTAATCATGCTTGCCACGAGTGGTGGGGTCGTGCCGACGACGCTGGTGATGGGCTCGTGGATGGGCTTTGTCATAGACCTCGGCGAGATGCTGAAAGTCGAGATGGGTGTAGATCTGAGTGGTGCTGATATCGGCGTGGCCCAGCAGTTCCTGGACCGCCCGCAGATCGCCGGATGACTCAAGCAGATGGCTCGCGAAACTGTGTCGCAGCATGTGGGGGTGCACATTGCCCGCGATGTTCTGGGTCCGGGTCCAGTGTCTTATCCGTGCCTGCACGTTGCGCGGGCTGATCCGGTTGCCCCGCTCACTGACGAACAGCGCATCGGGGTCGAGGCGCTGCCGGTATCGCTCAGCACTTCGGGTTGTTTCCGTGCCCTGATCACGTACCGCGAGCCACTTATCAATTGCCTCGATGGCTTTTCTGCCGACCGGCAGCACCCGTTCCTTGTTTCCCTTGCCTCTGACCTTGATCATGCCCTGATCTATGTCACCGAGGTTGCTGCCGACCAGCTCGGCCAGGCGCAGGCCCGACGAATAGAACAGTTCAAGCATTGCCCGGTCACGAAGTCCGTGCCAGCGGTTGTCCCCGGTTTCAAGCAGACGGCTGACCTGGTCTGTGTCCAGGGTCCCGGGCAGCTTCTGGCTGGTCCTCGGTGCCGACAGTTGTGCCGCCGGGTTTGCCGTGGCCAGTCCTTCCCGATTCAGGTAGCCGTAGAACGACCGGACTGCCGACAGCCAGCGTTGTTGCGATCGCCCGGACAGTCGCCCCCTCTGTCCGGCGAGGCAGCGTCGTAAATCATGGGCCGCCAGCTTGTCCCAACGGCCAATACCGGACCCCTCGCAATATCGCTCGAGTGATTCAATGTCGCGTCGATAGGCCTTGATCGTATTGACTGACAGGGCGCGTTCGTCCCTCAGATGCCCGAGAAACTTCTCGACCCACTCGGATTCCATCAACTGTGCTGCAGTTGGCGGGGTAACAGAACGGCCAGCACGTCTGCCAGGAAGCCAACAAAGAGTGTGCCCAGGGCCGGTTTGAAGTAATGTGGGTCATCACTGCCAATTGCCAGCAGGGCAATGAGGTGGTCCGATCGAACCGCCAGAACGGCGGCTGATGACACTTTGCCGCTACTGTGACGAAACAGAAAGTCCTGTTCAGAGGGTCGCAGGATGCCCAGCGTCGGTTCGCTGGCACGCATCAATGCGCCCACGTACTGCGCCGCACTGGACTCCGGCACGACGCTGGTAAAGTGATTGATCTGCCTTGGTTCTTCGTCAAAAGCAATGAGGCTGTAGGCGGTACATCCAAAGTCCTGAGTGAAGCTGCTTTCGAGGGCCGCGAAGAACTGGACTGGATCTTCTCGCCTGATCAGCTCAAGGACGAGCCGCCGACACTTGTCAAAGATCTCGTTGTTACGGGTGGCGGCCTTGAGCACTTCATCGAGCCTCGCCCGTGTGGCCGTGTTGCGCTCCCGCAGCAACGTCATCTGACGCTCCACGAGAGAGACGGTTCCACCACCTTCAAGGCCGAGTTCCATCGACTGAAGCAGTCCGTCGTGATCTTCAAAAAAGTGAGGATGATCAGCAAGATAAGCGGCAATCGCTTCCGCCGTCATGGCAATCCCATGCTGTTTGTTCATGGTCGCTGGCTCTTCGTGATGGTCCTGTCTGTCATATTTGCAATCGACCTTCATAGACCCGGGAGGCTGCACCGGTCATGTAGATGTCAGTGTCGTTACCCTCCCAGCGGATACAGAGCTGGCCGCCAGGCAGCCTGACCTCTACCCGCTCGTCCATTAGCCCCTGGAGCCTGCCGGCGACAACGGAGGCACAGGCGCCTGTACCACATGCCAGTGTTTCGCCAACGCCCCGTTCAAAAACCCGCAGGGCGATCTCGCTTCGGGAGATGATCTGCATGAAGTTCACGTTGACCCGCTCTGGAAACCGATCATGGGACTCAATCAGTCGTCCGAGCTTTTCCACGGGAGCGGTGGAGACATCTGGCACCACCAGTACGGCATGGGGGTTACCCACATTGATGGCGGAAATGCACACGGTCTCTGGCTCGCACGGGTCTGCGATCAGGCCTTGCCGGGGGACTTCAAGCGAATAGGTGATCTGGGCGTGATCTGCCCGGAACGGAATGTGGTCCGGTTCCAGCCGGGGCGGACCCATGTTTACCGTGATGAGTCCGTCCTTTTCCAGTTTGCACTCTATGTTTCCATTCCGGGTTTCCAGCGTGATCCTGGTCTTGGTGGTCAGACCACGGTCCCGGACGAATCGGGTGAAGCAGCGGGCACCATTACCGCATTGTTCGGCTTCAGTGCCATCAGCGTTATAGATTCGATAGCGGAAATCCACGTTCGGGTCCCTCGGTGGTTCCACGGTGAGTAACTGATCAAACCCAATTCCCTGGCGGCGGTCCGCGAGTGCACGAATCTGATCTTCCCGAAGATGGAGGCTCTGGGTGATCAGGTCGAGCAGCACGAAGTCGTTCCCGAGACCGTGCATTTTGGTGAATCGTATCAGCATGACGCTAGTATCCGGGCTCTCGGCCCTCCATTTCAAGGTGGATCATCCAAACAGCCAGGATCGCGTCCGTGTTCGACATGCCGTCGTCATGCGGGGAAACGTTCCGGACCGCAAACGTCTGGGCCGGAAATTCCATGAAAGCCCGCCAGATACCGACGACAGTGTTGTCGTGTCCGGCATCGGGCAGCCATGACCGGTTCCAGTCCGCAGGCCAGGTCCCCGCAAGCCCAATACCGCTGACTGCCGCTGGTTCCCAACCAGAACTCCCCGACTTGTCACAACAAGATTACTGGAAGAGCGTTCTAATACAAGTCTGCCGGCAACGGGCTCTCCAGGGCGAGTAGATCTTCGATGGTCTCTCGTTTCCTGATGCAGAAGCTCCGGTCCCGGGACACCAGAATCTCGGCCGGACGCCCACGGGTATTGTAGTTGGAGCTCATAACAAATCCATAAGCCCCTGCGGTATGGATGGTGATCAGATCGCCCGCAGCCAGGCAGAGTTCCCGGTCCCTGGCAAGGAAATCACCAGTCTCGCAGACCGGCCCCACCACAGAGTAGTTCTGCCTGCTGCCGCCCCCCGGGTTCACTTCGCTGACCTTCTGCCAGGCGTTGTACAGTGATGGACGCATCAGGTCGTTCATAGCTGCATCGACCACGGCGAAATGACGTTCACCATTGCGTTTGACCAATTGAACCTGTGACAACAACACGCCGGCCTCGGCGGCAATGAAGCGGCCGGGCTCGAACAACAGCTTCTGGGGTCGATTTCCTAGCGTCTGAAGAATCGCGCCGGCGTAGGTGTCCACATGGAGTGGGTCCTCGTCGTGATAACGCACGCCCAGTCCGCCCCCAAGGTCAATGTGTTCCAGCACAATGCCGCTGGCGCCCAGTTCATCCACCAGTTCAAGTACCCTTTCCATGGCGTCGATAATGGGCCCCAGTTCGGTCAGCTGAGACCCAATGTGGCAATCAATGCCCACAATCCTGAGCCCATCCGTGGCGGTGGCCCGATGATACAGTTCACTGGCAGTGGTGCGATCAACACCAAACTTGTTCTCCTGGAGCCCGGTGGCGATGTAGGGGTGGGTTCGGGCGTCCACATCCGGGTTGACGCGAATCGAGATCGGTGCGACGACGTTCTTGCTGACGGCAATGGACGCCAGCAGCGTCATCTCGGCCTCGGATTCCACGTTGAAGCAGCCAATGCCCGCCTCAAGGGCCATCGTCAATTCCCAGCGCTGCTTGCCAACACCGGAGAAGACTACCCGTTCAGGGTCTCCACCTGCTTTCAGGACCCGAGCCAGTTCCCCGCCGGACACGATGTCAAAGCCCGAGCCCAGACGGGCGAGCATTTCCAGTATGGCGATATTGGAGTTGGCCTTGACCGAATAGCAGACCAGATGGGGGTGCCGGGCAAACGCGTTGTCGAAGGCCCGGTAGGCTTCGATAAAGGCAGCATGGGAATACACATACGTCGGGGTACCGTATTGTTCCGCAATCTGTGCCAGCGGTATGTCCTCGGCATATAGCTCACCGTCCCGGTATTCAAAGCTAGACATCGCCATCAGGGTCCTGGATAGCCGTGTTCGTGCCCGCGTCAGGCAGGCTGTAGTCGTCCTGGAAGGCTTCCTGCACAGCAAAGCGCGGGGCCGGAAATGACATAGGAACTGGCATAGGAACTGCCACAAAAGCCTGCTCGCTGGCGGGTGGCTCAGGTGGGAGAAACAATACCCCCTTCTGACCACAGCCGGCGACCATGATCATGATCAACGCAAGGCTGGCGCGCCTGATGGCATCATTCATTGATGCGCTTCCTGGCTGCCGCAATGGCGGATCTCACCTGGGAAGGTGCCGTCCCCCCGAGATGATTGCGTGAATTGACCGAGCCTTCAAGGGTGAGCACGTCGAGCACATCGGCGCCAATGGTCTGGCATTTCGCCTGCATGACGTCCAGTGGCAGCTCCGAAAGGTCCAGACCCCGGCTGATGGCTTCTGCGACCATATTACCTACAATCTCATGGGCATCGCGGAACGCGATCCCCTTTTTGACCAGGTAGTCGGCGAGGTCTGTTGCTGTGGCGTGGCCCTTAAGGGCGGCCTGGCGCATCTTGTCTCGCCTCGGGCGCATTGCGGGCACCATGTCTGCGAACGCCGTCAGGCTGCCGACCACTGTGGTGACGGTATCAAACAGCGGTTCTTTGTCTTCCTGGTTGTCCTTGTTGTACGCGAGCGGTTGGCCCTTCATCAACGTCAACAATGATGTCAGTGCGCCAAATACCCGCCCTGTCTTGCCCCGTACCAGTTCCGGGACGTCAGGGTTTTTCTTCTGAGGCATGATGGACGAGCCCGTACAGAAGCGATCCGGCAGTTCGATGAAGTCGAACTGGGGCGATGACCACAACACCATTTCCTCGGACCAGCGGGACAGGTGCATCATCAGCACGCTGGCAGCGGCTGCAAATTCGATGGCGAAGTCGCGGTCACTCACAGCATCCAGAGAATTCGCCGCCACGGTGTCAAATTCGAGGAGTTCCGCCGTGATGGACCGGTCGATTGGATAGCTGGTGCCAGCCAGTGCGGCTGCCCCGAGTGGCATTGAATTGACCCGGCCGCGACAGTCCATCAGCCTTGCGTGGTCCCGGTCAATCATCTCGAACCACGCCATCAGATGATGTCCGAAAGTCACGGGCTGGGCGACCTGAAGATGGGTACTCCCCGGAAGGATGGTGTCCGCCTCCGCTTCTGCGAGGTCCAGCAGGCCGGACTGCAGCTTGCGAATCAGCAGGCAGATCCTGTCGATCTCTTCCCGCAGATACAGCCGAATGTCAGTGGCGACCTGATCGTTTCTGGATCGGCCCGTGTGCAGCTTCTTGCCCGTGTCCCCGATACGCGCCGTGAGTGCAGATTCGATGTTCATATGAACGTCCTCGAGCGCCACGGACCAGTCAAAGTGACCGGCCCTGACGTCCTCGTCGATCCCGGTGAGCCCATCGACGATCTCCCGGCATTCCGATTCCGAAAGGACCCCGACCCGCTGCAACATGGTGGCATGTGCGATCGACCCACGGATATCGTGGTGAGCCAGTTGCTGGTCGAATTCGACCGACGCGGTAAACGCCTCAACGAATGCATCGGTTGCCTCGGTAAAGCGCCCATCCCAGAGCTTTTGCTTGTGATTCATCTCGAGTGGATTGAGCCTGTCAGAAGGGGCCGGTGATTATAGCAGTTGATATGAAGAAGAAGGCTATAATCCCGGGGAGTGGCAATGTAGGTCCCTTGGCCGAGACAGAAGACCAGTTTTTCCTGCCAGATCTCTGTGAATCGCAAAGAATACTGTTCCTTGTGCTGATCACAGAGCTGCTTGTATTCGTTCTGGCAGTATTTGAATCGGGTCTGATTGAATTCGACTGGGGTGAACTCGGCCTGATGTCTTTGTATGTGCAGTGGCTTGTACTGGCTTCCGCGGCTGTCCTTTGTAACCTGCGTTCCTGGCTCGTCCACCGGTCCATGGTGATGGGCGTGATCATCAGCTATGGCGTGATCCTCATCATTACCCTCGTGGGCAGCATCATTGCCCGATTTGTGGTGGACGGAGGCATCAGTGAGTCCGCCGCTCAGGGCAAAGTGGTCAGGGACCTTCTGATTGCGGCGATCATGTCTGGTATCGCGTTCCGGTACCTCTATGTCCAGGCGAGGCTCCGTCGCCAGGAACAGGCAGAGCTGAATTCCCGTATTCAGGCACTTCAGTCCCGAATTCGCCCCCATTTTCTTTTCAACAGCATGAACATCATTGCCAGCCTGATCAGTGTTGAGCCCGAGCTGGCCGAGCAGGTAGTCGAGGACCTCTCCGAATTGTTTCGGGCCACCCTGCATGACACCTCCGATGAGCCGGTGCTGTTGTCGGAAGAACTTTCGCTATGCGAGAAGTACGTACACATCGAGAGCCTGCGACTCGATGAGCGACTTCGGGTGGAATGGAATGTGGAGGTGGACCCGGACTCTGTGCGCATTCCCCTGCTGACCCTGCAGCCGCTGCTGGAGAATGCGATCTACCACGGGATTCAGCCACTCGCTGGCGGCGGCGTGGTGCACGTATCCATACGACGTAATGGGCCGATGCTGGAGATCGTGATCAGCAATCCCCTGGGGCCTTCCGCCCAGCCCCATGTAAAAGGTAACCGCATGGCACTGGAGAACATCCGACATCGACTCGAGGCGACCTATGGTCCCGGTGCAGAGCTGATTACCCGACGGGAGCAGGGGCTGTTCCACACCACGGTGAGGTATCCATCAGATAGAAGTTCACCTAATCCTGAGTCCCGGAACATTGGATAACGCAGGCGGTTGATGTCCAGGTGGACGGTGATTTGACCATTTCTTTCTCAAGAATGTGCACTACGTCGCAGTTTTCTGGCAAGAAACCCGTAATTTACTCCTCATGGCGTCCCTTCGGCCCCGAAACGGGGACGAGAGCGCCGACACTACGTGACACGAAGTGGAAACATGGAGAGAGATGACAATGAAAGTTCTGGTTGTAGATGACGAAAAACTTGCTCGTGAACGTCTCCGACGGATGGTATCGACCCTGGATGGCTATGAAGTTGTGGCGGAAGCGGGGACTGGACAGGAAGCTGTCCGCAGGGCCGTGGAACTCGATCCGGACATTGTGCTTCTGGATATCCGGATGCCGGGCAGCGATGGCCTCGCGGCAGCCGGAGAACTCACGGCGCTGTCTTCACCCCCTGCCGTGATATTTTGTACGGCCTTCGCGGACCATGCCGTCGACGCGTTTGATGTGCATGCGTCAGGCTACCTGCTCAAGCCCATTCGCCGGGATGCGCTCCGGGATGCGCTTTCAAAGGTCGGACAGGTCAATTCAGTTCAGCGGCGAGCCATAACCGGCGATGACGCCAATGAAGCGCGCCACAATGCCCGGACTCACATCAGCGCCAGGACCAGGCGTGGGATTGAACTGATTCCCATTTCCGAAGTGCGCTTCTTTCAGGCAGATCACAAGTACGTGACGGTGCGTCACGAAGGTGGTGAAGTCCTGATTGACGATACCCTGCGGGAACTGGAAGACGAATTTGGCGAGAAGCTGGTTCGGATTCATCGAAACGCCCTCGTGATGACAGACCATCTCGATGGACTTGAGCGCGACCCGTCCGGGCATTATCGAGTCCGAATGCGGGGAGTCGCGGAGCGCCTGGATGTGAGCCGCAGACACGTTTCAGGTCTCCGTCGCCTGGTTCAATCGCTCTGACCGCCTTGAGCGTGCCCGTATCAGGCACGCCGTAGACGTGCCGGGAAGTCCCGGACTGGTACATACCTGCACTCTCGCTTGCCGTCTGGTTTGCGCTCTGGTTTGCAGTTCGGGATATGGGATAATCTGACGTCATTGTTTGACGGGGCGGCAGATTGGACCAGGCACTTAGAATTGCCACACGGGAGAGCGCACTGGCCCTGTGGCAGGCTCATTTCATTCGCGATTCACTCCAGTCTGCCCATCCCGGGCTGACGGTGGAAATCATCGGCATGACCACAGCCGGTGACCGCAACAAGAAAGACCCGCTCAGCCGTCTTGGTGGCAAGGGTGTGTTTGTCAAGGAACTGGAACAGGCTCTGCTGGAAAACCGGGCTGATATCGCGGTTCACTCGATGAAGGATGTCCCGGGTGAGTTGCCCGCGGGTCTGACACTCTCAGCCATCTGTCGGCGGGCGGACCCAAGGGACGCGCTGGTGATCAGGAACGGCCAGGTCATTGGCGACCTGCCCGCCGGGGCGATAGTGGGTTCATCAAGTCTCAGACGCCGGTTTCAGCTTCGCAAGCACTATCCTCAGTTCGACTACCGCGACCTTCGAGGCAATGTCGATACCCGTCTGGGGAAGCTCGATTCCGGAGAATTCGACGTCATCGTACTGGCCGCATCCGGCCTGGACCGGCTGGGGCTCTCCGGTCGGATCAGCGCCCTTCTGGAAGCACCGGTCTGCTTGCCTGCAGCAGGTCAGGGCGCGTTGGGAATCGAGTGTCGTGAGGCGGACCACAGGACACGGGCATTGCTGGACGTACTCAATGATGCTGATACCTATGACTGTGTGAACTCAGAGCGTCGCGTGACGGTCGCCCTTGGCGCCACCTGCAATCTTCCCATTGCAGCCTTTGCTGAGCTTGAAGGGGATCAGATGCGGCTGCGGGCATTTGTTAGTGACGAGGCTGGCGAACATCATCTTGAAGACGAGGTTGCCGGGCCCCGCATCCAGAACATGCAGTTAGCCACGACGCTCGCAGAACGGCTCCTTGATGCAGGTGCAGCCGAGCTGATCGGCCACAGCGGAGCAGACGGAGGGGAGGTCAATGGCTGACGGGTTGGTCGTATTGACGCGCCCGAATGGTGATAACGACAGCTTGTCGGAACGATTGCGCGCCGATGGACATTCGGTGCTGATCAGGCCCCTGCTGGAGATCAGGCCACTGCCTCTTGAACCAGCGGGTCGGCAATGTGCGATGGCCCTTGACCGATTTGATGCGGTCATTTTCGTCAGCCGCAATGCCGTCAGGTATGGCATCGCGGTTCTGGAACAGTTCTGGCCCCAGTGGCCGCTTTCTACCGATTGGTACGGCGTCGGCAAACAGACCGCGCTGGAACTTTCCCGGCACGGCATTGATGCCCGGTACCCTGAATCATCGGGTAGCGAGGGCTTGATCCGAATGGTAGATTGGCAACAGACAAAGCGCGTCCTGATCATTCGCGGCCGGGGCGGCCTTGCTCTCCTGCAAGAGTATCTGGAGGACCAGGGCGTCGAGGTCAGCTATCTGGAGGTCTACGAAAGGGCCCCGCGTTGCTGGCCGGAGTTGGGTGACGAGATCACCCCTGGCAGTGTGATCGTCCTGGCTTCGGGTGAGGCTGTTGCAGCGCTCAGGGGATCTATCCCGGCAGGCTCCGGGAAAGGGATGACTAACCATAGCGCCCGACTGGATGGCGTGACCCTGATCGTCCCTTCGGGTCGTGTTCGATCTATTGCAGAAGAACATCAATTCGAGCGCATCGTCGTTGCCAATGATGCCGGTGACGAAGGTACTCTGGAGGCATTGGCGAGGATGGCAGGTGACCATGGCTGACGACGACAAACGGAACGCGGCTTCGACCGGGAGCAACGGGGAGGGTCATCCTGATCCCTCCGCGGATGGCAACGATTCTGACGTGCAGTCAGATGAGCAGCCAGGCGTGCGGTCAGACGCGCAGCCGGATGCGCAGAATACGGACGGCGGCGCGGGTGAGCAAAGTGCAACCGGGCATTCACGGCAGGCAGATGACGTTGCACCCCCTGCGCTGTCATCCGGGCCCCCTGCTGATGTCGCCAGGGCGACGCCCCGAAAGAACGTGACCGGTGGGCTGGCCCTGCTTCTGGCGCTTGTCGCCATTGGTCTTGCTGGCTACCCCAGTTACCAGGCGTACACGGGTTCGCTGAATCAGTCAGTTGCAACGTCAATGGACGCGAGTGGCCGGGCGGAGCTGGACAGCCTGCGTCAGGAACTGGAGACCCAGTCTGCCCGAGTGACAGACCTGAGTCGCCGCTTCACTCAGACTGGCACGACCCCGCAGAGAGTGTCCGATGAAGCAGTTGCCGGGCTGACCGAACAGCTCATGGCCTCCCGCCAGGAACTCGATCAACAGCTCCGGACGGTCCGCTCTGACTTCGATGCCGAAATGTCGGGGCTGGCTGCCACCGTCGCCGCAACCCAACGGGAACTGGCTGACCGCCGCACCACCAGGGCGCAGGACTGGCTGCTGGCCGAAGTTGAATACCTGGTCAGAATGGCAAACCAGCGAAACCTGATGGATGAGGACCCGCTGGGCGCCATCTCGTTGCTGAGGGCAGCCGATGAGATCATCGCGAACGCAGAAGAACTCACCGCGCATCCTCTGCGCCAGGCGATTGCAAACGATATCGTCAGCCTGTCGACAGTCGAACATATTGATGTAGAAGGCATTTATCTGAGCCTTTCTGCTCAGATCGGCACCGTACCGGAACTGCCGCGAAGATTGCCGAAGTATATGCCGCCCACCACACAGCCGACGCCTGTTGGCGAGATGAATGGCGCTCGTGAATCAACCGGCATACTGGACGCGATCGGCAGTGTTCTGGTCAGGTTTGGCCGGTCCCTGTCCGGCCTGATTGATTTTCGAAAGAACGTACCCGGGGTTGACCCCATCCTGCCGCCCAAAGAGGAATACTACCTTCGGCAGAATCTGATTCTGAAATTACAGCTCGCGCAGCTTGGACTGCTGCAGCAAAGGCGGCAGGTCTATTCCGTCAGCATTGACGAGGCCATCGCCTGGGTCGACCGCTACTTCGACGTTGAGCATTCCGCCACAAAGGCAATGCAGACGACCCTCACAGAGCTACAAGGTGTCGATGTGGTCCGTGATCTGCCGGCAATTTCGGCGTCCCTTCGGGAAGCAAGGAAGTTGCTGGCTGATTTCGAGAAGGCGCCGCCGTCATGACCAGAACGCTGGTCTACCTCATATTGGCCATCGTCGCGGCAGGGTCGATAGGGATACTGGTCGCCCGGGACCCTGGTTATGTACTGGTCGTATACGGCAGCTATTCGATGCAGACCAGTCTCTGGGTGCTGCTGGCGCTCGTGGCACTTTCCACTGGCCTCGCCTATGTCACTGTGCGCATCACCCGGGGGCTTTTGAGGACCACCGAGGTTTTCGGCGGCTGGCGCCAGCAGCGTAAGGATCAGAAGTCACGTTCCTTGACCCGCAGAGGGATTGCATTGCTGACGGCGGGCGAATATGCCAAAGCCGAGAAACTGCTCGTTAGCGGTGCTGGCGAGGGTAGTGAAGCGGGCACCAATCTGCTGGCTGCGGCCCGGGCAGCGAATGCGCAGGACCAGGGTGAGCGTCGCGAAGCGCTCCTTCGGCGGGCGATCGAGGCGGATCAGGAACTCGAGGGGCCGGCTCGCATCGCGGCGGCCGAGATGGCGGCCGAGCGCGGTGAATGGCAACGTTGCCTCGACTGCCTGGCTGACGCCAGGTCCACCGATCTGGTGCTGCGATTGAAGCAGCGTGCGATGCTCGCGCTGCAGGACTGGGAAGGCTTATCCGCATTGATGCCTGCGCTCCGGCGCAGCGGCGAGAATCTGGATGAATTCGAAAAGCGCGTTGCGATGGAACGCCTGTCTGCCCCGAACATGACCGACGAGGGAAGAAAGGTGATCTACGGACGACTGCCGGATTCCGTCAAGCGTGATGAAGGCGTCATATTGAAATACATCGACGGGATGACGGACGAGTCAAAAGCAGAATCGGTTTTGCGTCAGGGTATCAAGCAGACAGGCAGCCCTGCGCTCCTGCTTGCCTATGCTGAACTCGGATCAGTCACATTGGCCAAACGGATCAAGCGGGCCGAGTCCTGGGCGAAAGATGGCGAGAGCTATGCGGTTCACCTGGCGCTTGCGATGATGTATCGGGCCGCCGGTGAGACTGCCAAGGCCACCGATACCTGCCGTCGCAGTCTCGACATCGCCGAGTCAGCGGAAGGTCAGAAATTGATGGCCCTGCTGCTGGCGGACGCTGGCGATCTCGCGGGAAGCAATGAATACTTCAAGCGGCTGCTTCTCCCCTCAACGAGCCAGCTTACCCGGTAGCCCTGCTCGCAGTGCTTTCGAGAAGTCTCACTGAAGGTGTCTTCCGGTCGCTTGCGCTCCTTCTAGCAAAGTGGGTGGAGATGCTAAATTCAATCAAGTTCGCGCGGTACGACGTGCTATTGGTGAGGCACAGAAATGACTGACAGTACTAGATACGTAAAGATCGTTGAGTGGTCTGAAGAAGATCAGTGTTATGTCGGAAGTGCTCCGGGTTTACTCTTGGGTGGTTGCCACGGCAATGACGAACGGCAAGTCTTTGCAGAGCTTTGTGAAATCGTTGAAGAAACAATTGATTTGTATCGTCAAGATGGCAAAGAACTTCCTCCTCCAACAGCGGGACATGATCTTGCTAACTCTATTGAAGGCGTCGCCTAACATACATCTATGGACTCTCCCGTCAAATTGTACCGTCGATCTTTTTCTAACGAGTCATCTCTACCTCTCCTGCTCGATTGACCCTCTGGATTCATCATGATGAAGATTTCCGATTGCATACATCTATACGGCGTCTGTTGTGATTGCTCAGCGTCCTGGCAGCTTCAGAACGACAATCGGAAGGTCTGAGGTGAAGCACGCTACAGAGGCAACGTTGAAAGAGTTCAGTTCATTGCTCGCTCGACTGGATAGAATTGAGGGGTTGAAAAGAAAGAAGCTAGGTGTCTATTACTTCAGGTCCAAGGCATTTCTTCACTTCCATGAAGAAGGTCGTGAGCTGTATGCTGACCTACGAACTACCAGACCGGAGTTCGAGCGATATCTCGTGACCAGCAAAAGAAGTCAGGAACTGTTGATAGACTCAATAGAGCAATATCTGGGACCTATTACTTGCAGTTGACGACGTTCGCCTTGGGCTCATCCGGTAGTGGCAATCGATCAATCCGCTTATTTGCGCAAACTCCGCGCCAGAACGCCCATGCTGCCGACTGAGTGCTATGAATCAGGTGAACCATGAAGCAGAACATTCTTGATGTTCTCTCTCCGTTGCTGAATTTCCTTCGGAGTTACGAGGTTCTGGATGAGGCTGCTGGGTGTAAGTTCCTGCTTAAGGGGCAAGACTTCATTCACTTTCACGATCATTCAGATGGGCTCTGGGCTGACGCAAAGCTGTCCAAAGGCAGGATCCGATTGTCGGTCGCAACCCCTTCGGGACAACGAGAGTTGATGGAAATGGTGTCGGCAACACTTGACTCATTGGAGTCTGATGGTTACAAGCGTGAAGGACGGAAGAATAAACGAAAAAAAACGCAACGCATCTGAAGTGGTTCATTCGCCCCAGCCAACCTGTCACGCGGCTTGCGTCTTGCAGTCGACGCGCCAGAACGTCAGGGCCGTCTTGCTGGGTGTACCAATGGCGTGCCCGGATCATCGTGGCTGGAAAGCAAGGAGAGCGATATGCGGGTATCGCTTGAAACTGAAGCTCCTAACATGGGCGAGGAAGATAACATGGAGTTGATGTTCGCTACGTTCCATACGGTCACCCCGACGGTCAGGTCAACATGTCACTCCTGTTGCATGCGCAAGAGCTGCGCCAAATCGGCCAGCCGCTCAACGTGGCGTCATGCGCCAGTTTAGTACCGCCTTCCTCGACCTGAACGGGACTCTGGTCGAGCCCGTCCAGGTTGAGACCCTTGGTGAGCTACACCTGATCGACGGCGCGTCTACCGCTCTGTTGGAGCTGCATCAAGCAGGCCTCTCATTGCCGGTGGTTACCGTCCAGTCTCGGATTGCCAAAGGATACTTTAGTAGGCTCTTCCCCTGATCGAGTGGGCAGATTATCGTAGTCCCCTATGAGAGACAAAGACCTATACGCCC
>JAQBUI010000099.1 GCA_027624035.1 Pseudomonadota bacterium
CTCAAAGGGACACCACACCTTCGCTGAAGCGATTCGATCACTGCGCACCAGTGTGGTGCTCTCCGGGCTAGATAAACCCCACAAGGTCATTGTGGTGACGTCTTCCGTACCGAATGAGGGCAAGACCACAGTCTCCTCCAACTTGGCGCTGGCGCTGGGGCAGATGGAAAAGGTCCTGCTGATTGATGCGGACATGCGTCGGCCTTCTCTTGCAACGGAGTATGACCTGCCCAAGGGGACCGTTGGCCTGGCGGAGCTTGTCGCAGGAACCAATGAAATGGCGGACTGCATACATCGCCGTGACAAAGAAGGGATTGATCTGCTGTCGGCGGGAGCAGTGCCCCCGAATCCATTGGACCTGCTATCCTCGGGTCGATTTGCAGAGGTGCTGAAGACGTTGCGAGATCGTTACGATCGAATCATCATTGACTCGGCACCCACCCAGGCGGTCAGCGATTCCCTGGTGCTGTCTACCAAGGCGGACGCACTGATCTATGTGGTGAAGTCAGATTCTACCCCCGCTAACGTGGCGAAGAACGGCATCGAACGGCTCATGCGTGTGAACGCTCCGGTCATCGGTGCGGTGCTTAACCAGTTCGATGCAGAAGCTGCTTCAAAGTATGGCTACTATGGTGGTGGGCGCTATGGCTACGGTAACTATGGCTACTATGGGTATGGTTACGCGAGCAAGAGCTATTCGTGAGTTGACGAGGCAAGTGACCGATTGGAGGGTTGCCGGTCCAGTGTTCCTGCCAGGTAGGGTAGTGCCAGTAAGACCATAAAGGTCGAGGCGTTGGCGAACACCTGCAGGTTGAAGTCCGAAATGGAGTGAATGAGGATCGCCGTGATTCCCATTGTGGACGCAAAACCCATCGCTCTCATGAACTGGGACCTTCGGCTGACTTGTACCCGTATCGCGTGAATGAGGCTGTGGATAACCAGCAGCACCAGTGGCAGCATACCGATCACCCCGAGTTCACTCGGGAATTGAATCAGGTCGCTGTGGGCGTGCCGATACTGACCGATGATGGCGTCATTGCGGTATTGAGGAAAGCTCGTGTACCAGGTGCCAAGACCGGTGCCGAACCATGCATGGTCCTTGACCCCCTGCAGGCTGAGCCGGTTCACGATAAGCCGTTGTTCGGTTTCGATGCTCGTCTTCTCAATGCGTGCCTGCAGTTTGTCGATGCCAAAAAAAGTGCCCATCAGAAAGATGTCGATGATTAGCAGGCTGGTAAACAGAATGATGACGCCTCTGCTCGATCCTCTGAATAAGAATAGCCCCAGTCCGCCTGCAATCGCCATGGAAGCAAAAAAGGCCGTGTTCCCCATTCGGGATTGGGTCAGGATCAGCCCAATGACCATCAATGCGAGGCAGATGCGCACCCGTGCTTTCTCACCCAGGAGGGTGTTGATCCAGCTTCGTAGTTGCTGGCGCCAGGTGCGTTGTTGATTGGTCTCGAGGTTGGCCACCAGCAGTCCAAGTCCCAGCGCGAGGGTCATCTCAAGATACCCGGCCAGATGATTTCGGTTCACAAAAGTACCTGTCGCGACGCCCTGGTAGGCCTCCTTGGGCTGATTCCAGATATAGTCGGTACCGGTCACGGTCATGAGCGTCCCGTAAACGGCTTGAAATGTCCCTGAAAGAATGAGTGCGGTGATCAGCCACTTCAGTCGCTGACTTGAATCTACGAGTAGCAGCGTCAGGCCGAAGACCTGCACCAGGCACCATGTCTGTAATAGCTGATACTGACTGGCATTGAGATCGATAGAGCGTTTGAGGACCAGGATCAGCAACATTTGCATGAGGAGGAATATCGCCAGCAGCCCCAGGGGCAACGCCGCTCGCCGTACACTGGCTGGAATGATCCGTGCCCTTACCAGGAACATCCAGGCGGCACCTATCGACAGCAGTTGAAGTGCGACCTGAAAGGGCCAGGCATACATGGGTCGTGTGCTGCCGAAAGCGAGGGGCAGCGCCACCAGCGTCGCGGTGAAGCCAACAAAAAGTACGGAATGCAATCGTGAATCAGTCATCTCGCTGATTCTAGCTGATGTCTGGCAAGGATGAATCAGATAAACTGATGACATCATTCAATCGAGAATCCTGACTTGCTGAGCACGACCCGATGGTCCATGGGTTACCTGAGTTTCATGATTGTCGTGCTTGTTGGTATCGGCACGTCATATTATGCCCTGTCCTGGGGTGTGGCAGACCGGCTCTCCGCGCAAGCAGAGGATGCCCTCAATACGGCGGAGGATCTTTCGGCTGTTGCTGCATCGACCGACCTGCTGCGCGAAGCAATTGAGTGGTCACCGGGGCACCCAGGCTATCTCTATCGCCTGGCACAGTGGCATCGCATTCTCTACCGGTCAGGAGATCGATCAGCTCCGCATTTGGCGCTGGCAACCCAGTACCTTGAGGCATCGCTGCAAACTCGACCTCATTGGCCACAGGTTTCGTCAGAACTTGCGGTCGTTCTGGTCGCACACGGGCAGGTAGGTGATCGCTTGTATGATTCGATTCTCAGCGCAACGGCTGACGGACCATGGACGCCCGAAGTACATCGGCAAGTTGCAGCCGCGGGTCTTGCGGTGTATGGCCAGGCACCGGAAGCTATCCGCCAGGTGGTGCTTGAGAACATCCTGCGTGGTCTACAGAGCCGCGAGCGCGGCGTTGTCGGAGATGTCGTCGGAGCGGTTCGGGCCAACATTACCTCGCTCACTCCGGAGTTTATCTGGCTGGTCGGTGACTTCCTGATTGATACTTCGTGGACGAGAAATACTCTTTCTCTGACAGAACTCAGCCTGTTTCTCTGGCCGGCATTTCAGGTTGAGCAACGTGCTGCGCTACAGCCGAAACTGGTTGAGGCCGTGACCATGGATACCGGTTCTCGCGTGCTACGCGTGATTGAGCGTGAGAACAAGCTCATTCTGGTGTGTCCTTATCTGCCACGCGAGGGCAGTCATGGGCGCGCCTGTCTTGATCGGAGACTTCTGAGCGATTGAGCCCAAGCCATTGATGTTCAATTCAGATTTGAGATTCGTCAGTATCCTGTCAGGATGCTCACAAAATTCTGTCGGGGCCTAGCAACATCGATGGCATTTAGATAGGATGGCGCCTATCGTAAAGAGTTCTCAACGAGCCGGGCCTAATTATGCAGATGAATCGAGTTGTCACCCTGATATTGGTAGTGGGTTGGTCTTTTGGTGTGGAAGCCGGGCCCCAGCCCCAGAGCTTTGACTTTGGTGCAGGCAAAGTGATCCCGATGTTGAAAGTCTCGCAGAAGCAGGACGACAACATTTACAGTCAGGTGACCAATGAACAGTCAGACACGGTGACGTTGGTATCGCCGGTGGTCCAGTTTCAGGCTCAGAAAGATTCCGACTCTTATGCTGTGACTTATTCTGGTGACTTTGGAAAGTATTGGGACAATAGCCGGGATAATTTTGATGATCATACTCTTAGCTTTGATGCCTTGCTGAGCCCGAACGACTATTACACGATTGACGTCGGTGCATCCGTCGCTCGCTTACATGAAGGCAGGGGCGAGGGTAGTTCAGAAGGCATTAACGCATTGCAGCGACCCGAACCCGATGAATACGATTTGTCTGATATTAATGCGGTATTGGATTTGGGCCGGGACAGCGCCAAAGTCGGCTTGGAGTTAGAGGCTCAACGAACGGATCAGGAATACACCAACAATCAATCAGAAACCCGTTATCGGGACCGGGTGTCTACACAACTGGGCGCGCGTGTCTATACGAAATTGTCCGGTAAAACCCGTGTGTTTTTCGGCTTGTCACAACAGGACTTCGCCTACGATGAACTCCCTCTGTTTGGCCCCACGCTGGATAGTGAGAACCAGAAATGGTTTGTCGGTGCTAGATGGGAAGTGACAGGCAAGACGTCGGGCGAAGTTAGGGTAGGCAACCTCGATAAAGACTTTGATGCGTCAACCCGTTCGGACGATGATTTTGGCTTTTGGACAGCATCTGTCACCTGGTCGCCCAAATCGTACTCCGTGATCAATTTTACCGCGAACAACGATGCCAGAGAAACCAATGGTACTGGTGCATATATTGAGTCGCGGGATTTTTCTGTCTCCTGGCAACATGCATGGTCCCAGCGACTACGAAGTACAGTGTCCCTCAACGACGGATCGGATTCCTATCAAGGAAGTCCCCGTAGCGACGATCGTACCGACCTAAGTTTTGGGATTGATTACGATTGGCAGCGTTGGATGAATATTGGAGCACGGTATCAATTCTCTGACCGCGAATCGAACCAGAATCAGTTCGACTATGACAAGAATGTATTTCTGGTCAATGTCAATTTGAGTCTGTAGCTTGAATCGATATCTCGGTATTGACTCGCTATCAGCAATCGGTACAATCTGCGTCCCACTATACGGGTTGGCTCTAAGTCTCCAGGCGAGTGTCACGAATGACTTTTCTGGTCGTCTGTTTGTGGCCCTGGGGATTCGCGGGTGTTTAGCTCAGTTGGGAGAGCGACGGCCTTACAAGCCGTAGGTCGCAGGTTCGACCCCTGCAACACCCACCAGGCGTCGCAGTTAGACGCTACAATCTACAAGTCATAAACGGAGCGGTAGTTCAGCTGGTTAGAATACTGGCCTGTCACGCCAGGGGTCGCGGGTTCGAATCCCGTCCGTTCCGCCATTTTCTTCGTTGATTTATCTGGAAACGTCTGGGCTCCATTCAATATAGCGGGGATAGCCTGCATTTACTAAACGTGCTCGGCGCTTTTCCTCCGACAGCAGCCCCACAACGGTACATGTTGTTGGACTCCACGTGCCTCTACCCTGGCAACTAAACGCCGTTAGCGATGAACCTTCAATGGCTGGCGAACCGTCCATGAATCGGGCCCGTAATCTGTTGGGTTCATGTTCACCAAACGCTCTGCCCAATCGTCTGTATCTTCATGGGCCCCACAAAAAATTACATAGATCCCACGAAATTCTTACCTCATTTTAGGAAAGTCGAACAAATCCGGATGGATGATGGGAATTTAAAGCTTGTTCCCGTTGCGGAGTACGTGAAGCTCATCTATAGTCATACCTCTTGAAAACTGCTATTCAATAACTGGGGTAATCTCATGAAATCGAAGTTTGTCTCGGCCCTGATTCTGGCCCTTTTATTACCGTTTGCTGTCAATGCAAGCGTCTCGTCAGACATGGCGAATCCACGCTTGTCGCTGGTTGCGGTCATGCAAAACGCTGTCGCCAGCGGTATGAGTGTGGCTGACGCGGTTGGCGCCATGATCAAGGTGGAATCCAAGCAAACCAATGCCATCGTGGCAACCGCTATGGTGGTCGCGCCGGATCAATATCAAGCGATCATTGAGGCAGCAATTGCTGCGGGTGCGAAGCCGGAGAATGTGGTTGCTGCCGCCATCATGGCAAGCGATGGTGAGAATGCTGACAAGATCATTGCGGTTGCCGTCAATGCAGCACCTGGGAGTAAGGATGCCATTGTGGCCGCAGCGGTGAGAACGGCACCCCAGACCACGTCAGGTGTTCGTGCGATCGCTGGCACTTTGATTCAACCGAATGTCGGGCGCAGCTCTGGTGGCGGTGCCGCGGTTACCGTGCAAGATGCAGAGGGTCTGCAGGATGAGATCTCTGATCTGATTACCAATAATGTAGTTGTGCAGGCGGCCCTTGCGGAAACGCAGGCGCAACTGGTTGCATCTGGTGTCGACCTCGCCACTGCTCAGTCTCAGATTGGCAGCATCACCAGCCAGTTGAACGAGGCCAATGCGGATGAAGCCGCAGCACTGGCCGCTTTGAATCAACTCAAGGCCAATTTTGAGGCAGCGCAGGCTGCCGCGGCAGAAGCAGAAGCAGCTCGTGCCGAGGCAGAGGCAGCACTGGCCGAGTCAAACCAAGCGCTCATCGACGCAGCACTTTCAGCGCAGGAAGAAGCATTACGTGCAGAATTCGAGGCAGAACAGCAGGCATTGAAAGATGCGGCGTTAGAGGCGCAGTTGGTTGCCGCCGCCGCAGTGGCACAGGCCGAAGAGGCGCTTGCGCTGGTGGAGTCTCAAGAGCAGGCCCTGGCTGCGGCCCAGGCAGTCGCGGAAGAAGACGCGACTGCTGCTGAGGCACTGGCAGCCGAGACAACGGCTGCCGCAAACGCATCAGTGAGTAGTATTGCCAAGGCACAGTCCGCTACCCAGGCAGCAATCGATGCCGCTGATGGCAACATCACTGAGGAAGAAGCGGTCGCCCAGATCGATGAGGCTGCAGCAGAAGCTACCGCTGCGGCAGCATCCGCCACGACCGCATTGGCCAAGGCCAATACAGATGCCGCGGCGGCTACCGCATCAGCCAATGAGGCAAACCAACAACTGGAGACCTTGGCTGCGGCGGGTGTGACTGACGAGGCGACTGCCAATGCCAAAGTGGCAGAAGCGGCAGCTGCGGAGGCTGCAGCCAAACAGTCTGCGCTGGTGGCATCTCAACAGGTCAGTAACAATGAAACTGCATTGGCTGCGGCGCAGGCGGCGTTGGCAGCTGCTCAGAACTCGGGAGCGAGTGCACAAGTGATCAATCAACTGTTGGCAACGGTTGCCGAGTTACAGGCCAATGTAGCCGCCCGTCAGGCCGACCTGGATGCAGCGATCGCGACTCGACAAGCAGCTGAAGCCGCCCGGCTGGAGGCGGCGAATCAGAAAGCCGCAGCGGCGGCGAACGCCTTGGCCTTGATAGAAGCAAAGGCGCGTGCTGAGTCGGCCCTCAAAAAGCAACTGGCAGCTGAACAGGCTAGAATCGCAGCGGAGGAGAGCCAGCGGACAGCAGAAGAGACTGCGGCTGCGTTGGCGACCGTACGGGCGAACCTGGCAGACAAGGCCAGGTTGATTGCAGAACAGGCAAAGATCGCGGAACAACAGATTGTGGCCGCAGCTGCCGCAGCAAGTGCTGCTGAGGCAGCGGCAAAAGCAGCAGAAGCTCGAGCGCTCGCTCTACAGAAAAAGGAGGAGGCGGACCTCAAGGCTGCCGAAAGGATTTTAGCGCGACAGGAGGCGTTGAATCGTCAGGCCGAACTTGATGCTGAACAAGCCAATGCGGACGCGGCAGCGGCTGCCGCCCGCCAGGCGGCAATTGATCGTGCTCTGGCTAAACAGGCTAGCGAAGAAAGGGCCGAAAAGGCCGCCGCCCAAAAGGCGATTGCGGACCAACTGGCTGCTGATGCTGCTGCCAAGGACGAGGCCGCTCAGAACGCGAACGATCAGGCTAACGATGCGGTCGATAACATTGACGATATCATCGATGCGATCGAGGATGATCCTGAGCCGAGTCCCGCTGGTTTTGCGCCGGTCTAAAACGGCCTTGTGAAAAACTAAAAAGCCCGGATTATCCGGGCTTTTTTTTCGCCTGGTGTTTGATACAACAGAATGGGGTTTGCGGCTTCGTTAATGTGTCCGGCCGGAACAGATGATTCCCACGTCCACCTGGAGTCAGTGATGCGTTTTGTTGCATCGCGCGATCGGGTTACATCCGACGTGACGGAGCGTTCGTTAGTGTTCTTGCGTGAGCTGTATGCATCTGAGGGTAGTGGACAATATTCTGTCGTGTCTGATCACCGATTCTGGAACAATCCAATCATCCATTCTGGTTTTATCCGATGACGGATTCCGGGGTGATCTAGTCATTCTTTGACACCGACGAATCGGCGATTGGATCTCGATATGGCTGATCGGATGTTTCCATCGGCTCGTCGCCGTGGTCGGTTACCTGAAGAGGATTCGAATCAGGCTGGACTCCACTGGCCACTACCACCCGGAACCGGCAGGAAACGTGGATTGCCCCTGACCACGTCCGGTGGCGCAAAAGGACATCGACTTACTAGGTTGGCAGGGTTTATGTACCAGACCCAGTTCGCGGAGCTGCTAGGCAGCCGCTGTATCCATCAGGCTTACATTTGTCCTGATCACCGGTCCGAACCGGCTGGGGTAGATCCTGGCTGATCCTGGCTGGACTGCACGCTGGGAACGCGGCATCCCGTCCAGGACTCTCGGTTCTCTACTTCCATAGGTCGCGTTGTGGTTGTGCTTGATTTATGGGCTCTTTATTCTGTTGGAATAGCGATCGGTGAGAAGTAGATCACCTTCTGTTGATCTCCGCTGAGTTCGCCGAACTCACTAAGCAGTGGGGGCGTCCAGAACATGGGATTGTTGCCATCTGGACATTCGTTCGATTCGGCCAGCCCGTTGTCGTTAGCGTCATGGGAACCCTCAAGGCAGTCCGGCGTATCGTCCAGGACGTCATTGAATGAGAAGTCACCTTCGGTGGTGTGATATAGACCGAGGTGATGCCCCATTTCGTGAAATGCAATCTGGGCCGTATTACGGATAAAGTACTCCTGGGTCGAATCATGAAAGATTGTTGAGTTGATCAGAACACCATTGAGTGGATTGTTCTGTCCCAGGGGACCAGGAATGCCACTGGCTATCCCCAGGATACTGCCTCCGTTGGCACCCGTGAAACCTTCCACAAAGAAGAAATTGACGGCATCGGGTTCACCCATGCTGACGAGTTCGCTGGTGGTTGATTCGGTAAAATCCGGTGAAATCTCGGAGAACCGTACGTCTTCAATGACCACTGTAGGCGCCAGGTCGACCCGGATGCCGTTCAGGCTTGCGATGTTGCCGAAGCGCGTGATGACTGCATTCATTTCCACATCGGTGACTTCCGGGTTCGTCAGAAAGGTACGTACCTTGATTGCGGCAGGGAAAGCGGTCGACAGGTCAGGGTTGGGTCCGGTCCGTACTGCCACTCTCAATGTGAGGCTGCCGAGTTCAATGTCGTCCAGCGTTCCATTGAGCGTGCCCAATTGGTAATGCCAGTTGCCTCGCTCTGCTGTGATCTCGGGGCGTCTGGGAATAAGTGATGAACACAGATGCCCATCACAGAACCCGACGGTTCCGCGAAAGCTCGTAAGGCTCTCTGAAGGTGACTGCACCCGGGGGATGAACAGGGCATCATTGATGGCACCAACCTGTTCTCCCTGCAGGGTCAACAGAAACGACACCGTATTGGGCGGGATCACCAGCGTTTGTTGTGGGGAAGTGAGCACATCGGCGTTAAATTCCGCATTATTGGCGCTGGTGTATCCGGTTTCAGCCACCGTCAGGTTGGTCACGGTCAGTTCCGTAGTGACAACTGCTTCGATGTTGATGGTGACCCGGGCCAGATTGCTCTCAGCACCATCATCGTCTTCGGCCCTGTAGGTGAATTCATCAACCCCGGTGTAGTCGAGTGATGGCGTATAGGTCACGATACCTGACTCTGTCACAACGCTGCCATTTACCGGGGCGTCGACGATGGTGATGTTGTTGATACTGCCGTCAGGGTCTGAATCATTCATCGTGAGCGGGACTGTAGTCGGCGTATCCTCGATCAGTGTGACGCTGTCGTCATTGGCCAAGGGAGGATCGTTGATGTCCAGGACGGTGATGTTCAGCGTGGCGCTTAGAGTAGAGCCATTTGTACCGGTGACGGAATACGTCAGACTGTCGTTTCCGTGGTAGTTGGCATTGGGCGCGTAGCTCACATTGGTACCCACGACTTCTGCAAGACCATTTGCTGGCCCGGTGGTGATCTCCAGAGTGTCATCGTCGATCAGGGTATCGTTTTCCAGGACATCGATGATTGTCTCGCCGCTGTCTTCGTCAACTCTCGCGGTGTCGTTGACTGCTCTTGGTGTTGGCGTGGCGGGTGGTTGTGGAGGCGGGCTTGACCCACCGCCCCCACCGCCACCACAGGCAGTAAGAACGAGGATGACGGCTGGGAGGATCAGATTCTGGCGAAGAAACATAGATGGCCAAATGCGAAGGTGAGATCACCAAGATTAACCAATCGACGTGGCGGGGGCGAGACTATATTGCAGGATGGCTCCGCTTTTTCGAGACTTTGAACTATGCAGGAAAGCCCGCGACAAAGCTAAAGCCATATGAACTGAAGCTAAAGACGCGCGGTCACAGCGAATCTGGCTAATAAGCGTTCTTACCAAATAGAACAAACACAGTTCTAAATATAATCTGTATGTCGAGCCAGGGCGACCAGTTGTTGATGTAGGCAAGGTCATACTGCACCCGGTCGGCCATCGCGTCGAGTGTCTGGGTCTCGCCGCGGTACCCGTTGACCTGAGCAAGCCCGGTGAGGCCTGGCTTGACCCGATGACGGGTCATATAGGCCTGTATCTTGTCGCTGTAGTACTCGTTGTGAACGACGGCGTGAGGTCGTGGACCCACGATTGACATGTTGCCAGCCAGTACATTGAAAAGCTGCGGCAATTCATCGATGCTCGTACGCCGGATGATGCCTCCAATCCACGTGATGCGATCATCATCGCGGCGTGCCTGGGTCACCGTGCCGTGTTCCTCTTCATGGATCTTCATGCTTCGAAACTTGTACACGGTGATGATTCGCCCATTCCATCCGTGACGCTGTTGGCTAAAAAGAACAGGTCCCGGGGACGTACATTTGATAATGATGGCAGTGACCAGCATGACGGGCGATACGACGATGAGTGCACCCATGGCGATGGTGATGTCCATGATCGTCTTCAGGAATCGTGCGCTGCCAATCAGGGGAGTCTCCGACAGGCAGATCAAGGGGACGCCGCCCATCTCCCGGATGCTGTGGTTCAACAGGTTGACCCCAAAAATGTCGGGTGCCCAGATCACATCCACGTTGGAATCCGCCAGATTGAGGTAAATGGGTTTGACGAGTTCGGACTGTTGCATCGGAAGCGCGATGTAGACGCGACGTATCCCCTCACGCTGGATGATGTCGCCGAGATCGTCCAGCGTTCCCAGAATAGGCACATCCTTATGAGGCCACTGACGTCGTTGGATGTCGCTGTCTTCGATGACGCCAACGACCTGGTCCGGAATCCATTGGTTCTCGTTGATGCTCTCGGTGAGGTGGGCGCCGAGATCACGGGCCCCAATGATCAGGGTCGGGATCACTTCTTCTTTGGATCGGGTCTGCACCGCCTTGACGAAGAGATAGGCCAGGCATTGCGCGACATAACCCGTTATCGACCAGGTCAGAAACACTTCCCGGGAGATGGCAGTGGATGTCTTGGTGATAAAGCCAATGGCAACGATCGAACCCAGCACGATTACCCAGGATTTGGCCAGATTCAGAAAACGCCCCGCGATAGAGGGCGTAAAGCTGTAGACGCCGTTCGCCTGGTAGATGACTGCCATCAGCAGTACAGTCAATACCGCAGTAGCGCGGTACTCCATATCAAATGGCGTTCCCTTGATGACGGCATGGCCATAGAACAATGCCACGACCAGAATCTGGTCCAGAATGATCTGCAGCCATCGTGCGCTGGATTGCTGGCTACGAACCAGACGTCTGGACCGGTTCGGGGCGAGCGGATCAGCATAACCCGTGGATTGTCGTTGTGGTATCGTCATATCTGCAGCTATCGAAGTGTTCCGGCGTCACTGCGGTGGGGCAAACATTCTACGCCGAATCCAGTCGAAAAGCAGTGACATACGGATCAACGGGTTCGGAGAAAAGTCCACTCGATCCGAGATTCCCTAAAACGACTGATCCACATCCAGCGCCGGCGCATCACCCCTGGGTTTGCCAACCACCACGGCGGGTACGCCGGCGACGGTGGTGTGGGGTGGTACGTTATGCATCACCACCGACCCTGCGCCCACCTTGGCACCCTCGCCAATCTCGATATTGCCAATGATCGACGCATTTGCCCCGATCAATACCCCATGGCGCACCTTGGGGTGGCGGTCTCCGGACACCTTTCCTGTCCCACCGAGCGTGACGCCATGGAGAATGGTCACGTCATCCTCTACGACCGATGTCTCCCCAATCACCAGCCCGGTCGCATGGTCGAACATGAGACCACAGCCGAGCACCGCCGCCGGGTGGATGTCCACGGCGAAGATCGTACTCATCTGGTTCTGGAAATAGAAGGCGAGGCTATGCCGGGACTGACGCCACAGCCAATGGGCCACCCGCTGCGTCTGCAGGGCATGGAAACCCTTGTAGAACAATAGCGGTGTCGAGTAGCTGTTGCAGGCGGGGTCTCGATTGCGGGTGGCCTTGATGTCGATCTCAGCCGCGTGGATCAGCGAGGGTTCGGCCCGGTACGCGTCTTCAATGATCTCGCGGATTGCCATGGACGAGACCACCGGGCTGTCCAGTTTGCTGGCCAGCAGAAAGCTGAGCGCACCTTCAAGGGTCTCGTGATTCAGCACCGTTGCGTGGAAGAACGTCGACATGATCGGCTCGAAATCCGCCCGCAACCGTACCTCGCTGCGGATGGCCTGCCACAGAGAACCGGCATCCCTTAGTTCAGCGACGTTGGTTTCGTCGGCCAGTTCCCGGGCATAGCGTTTGTTGATGTTGGACTTCATGATTGCCCATCATCCGCGTTTACGACCTGAATTCAACTGGTTGAATTGGATGGCCAGTTGAACTGAATAGTCACCCTGGCCCGAGCCATCTCCAGGTCAATGCGCGTGTCCCGGTGGGAGCAGGTCGTACAGACCGCTAAATTGCGGTGATCCAATCACGGTGTGGTGACCCTCGTGGTTGATGAGGACGGATCTCCCAGGAGCCCTCAGCGTGCCCGGGTTGGGCACGCCGTTGTCGTGCCGGGAAGTTTTCCGGACGGCACAGCGTGCGGCCAGAACTTCCATGAAAGCCAATGGATGGATCGAATCAGCAGTTGATTTGGCTGATCTCTTGCCTCATATCAGTACGGCCCGGCATGAACTCACCTGGCCCGTCAAACGGGATTAAAGCTGACGATCGCGGTGTTGGGATTAGGCACCAGCATTGACTGGTGCCGTGCCTGAGGTCGGCTTTTGGTGCCACCGGGCAAGAAATTCAGATGGCGCTTCCGAACAATCAACAGGGGTGGCCGGGAGAAGCGCCAGTCAGTCATATAGGCCGATCGTTTGAAAACCGGTTCGATCTGACATTTAATGCGCGCTCAACCGGGCAGGGCGTCTTATGCAGTTTAAATCCGTTGGGCTGATCGCCAAGAGCGGCACCGAGCAGGTGGTGGAATCGTTGCGCCAGGTCCAGACCTTCCTCGCGTCCCAGGCCGTCAAGATCGTGCTGGAGGCCGATTCGGCGGCGATGCTGGGTGCCAGCGACCCGGGCTGCGATATCACTCAGATGGGCGAGTACTGTGATCTGGTCATTGCGGTCGGCGGTGATGGGAACATTCTGGGTGCTGCCAGAGCGCTCGCTCCGGCCGGGATTCCCATTCTGGGGGTCAATCGCGGCCGGCTGGGCTTCCTGGCGGATGTGTCTCCGGACGAAATCGAGTTGCGCATCGGTGAGGTACTCGCCGGGGACTTCACCATCGAAGAGCACTTTCTACTGGAAGGGCAGGTGGGAGGTGTCGATGCGGTGCCCTGTGCTCTGAATGAGGTGCTGATTCATACGGCACGAATGCCGAAGATGGTGGAACTCGATCTGTTCGTGAATGACCATTTCGTCTATAGCCAGCAGTCCGATGGGCTGATCATTTCATCGCCCACCGGCTCAACCGCCTACGCGCTGTCGGCCGGGGGACCGATCATGCACCCGAGCCTGGATGCGGTGGTTCTGGTGCCCATGTTTCCCCACACCCTGACCAGCCGTCCCCTGGTCGTCCCCGGGGACTTCGAGATCAAAGTGGTCATCGGTGCCAATATGGACGTTAACGCGCGAGTCAGTTTTGATTCACAGCTCGAGTTCGAAGTGGCACCGGGAGAAGCGCTGGTGGTGCGTAAGAAAAAAGAGAAGCTCAGGCTGATCCATCCTCCCGGCCACAGCTTCTATGGCGTGCTGCGCAGCAAGCTGGACTGGGCCAGCCGGGTCGGAGATAACGGCAAGAAATGAAGCGTGAGGAATCCAGACATACTTGCCTCTATCGCTCGGGTTTGAACGGATTGCCGTAACGTGATTTCCTGTTGGTTAGTGGCGAAGATTTCCTCGATTGTTGACAAACCACTTGTAAGTTCTTGTGAGTCCTTCCTCAAGTGACGTCCGGGCCCGCCAGCCCAATGAATTTAGTCTGGAGACATCTAGCAATTTGCGTGGAGCACCATCCGGCTTGCTCTTGTCGAACTCGAGATTTCCGTCGTAGCCGATTACTCTACAAAGGGTTGTGGCGAGGTCATGGATCGTGACGTCTGTACCGGTTCCCACGTTGATGTGGGAGCACCGCGGACTGGTGGCAGCTTCGACCCTCGATTTCGGAAGCGACAGGATATGGAGGCAGGCGTCTGCAAGATCATCCACGTTCAGGAATTCACGCCTTGGTGTGCCGCTTCCCCAGATTGTGACGGATGCCTCACCATTTTCATGGGCCTCATGAATCCTGGCCATCAGCGCTGGAATGACGTGACTGTTTTCAGGGTGGAAATTGTCGCCAACTCCGTACAGATTGGTAGGCATCAAGGAACGAAAGTCGGTTCCGTATTGCCGGTTGTAGGACTCACATAGCTTGATGCCCGCGATTTTCGCGATTCCATACGGCTCATTGGTCGGTTCTAAAGGGCCATTGAGCAATTCTGATTCCTGCATCGGCTGGTCAGCCATCTTTGGGTAAATGCATGAACTGCCCAGGAACAATAGTCGTTCGCAACCATTCTGGTAGGCGTCATGGATCAGATTGCTTTCAATCATCATGTTTTCATAGATGAACTGGGCTGGGAAGGTATCGTTCGCATGAATGCCACCTACCTTTGCCGCGGCAACAACGACGACATCGGGTGCATTCCGTTCCATAAACTGTGCGACAGCTGCTTGGTTGGTCAGGTCTACATCAGCCCTGTTGGCCAGGATCAGGTTTGATGCACCAGCGATGCTGAGAGCACGTACGATGGCAGCGCCTACCATTCCATTGTGACCAGCGACAAAGATCTTCTTCGATTTCAAGTTCACAGATTCACTCTCTAGGCGATGACACCTTGAATCCGCGGGACTCCAGCAGCGCTTGTTGTCGTGCCAGGTCGACATCATTCAATAGCATTTCGCCGATCATCTCTTCGAGTGACGTTTTCGGCTTCCAATCCAGTTTCTTGTGAGCCTGGCTGGGGTCACCCAATAGTGTTTCGACTTCAGCAGGACGGTAATAGCTTGGGTCAACTCGTACGACGACGTCACCGGGCTTTACTATTCGGACGTCACCGATGGTTTCTGTTGGTTGAACACTCAGCACGATAGCATGTTCATCAATCCCTTCTCCGTGCCACCCGAGCGTGATACCGAGGTAGTCAGCCGCCGTCGTGATGAACTCTCTCACACTGATTTGTCGTCCTGTCGCGATCACGAAATCTTCTGGAATCTCCTGTTGCAGCATCAGATACTGCATTTCCACATAGTCTCTT
>JAQBUI010000016.1 GCA_027624035.1 Pseudomonadota bacterium
ACCCACCCGACAGGGCGTTGCTGGCAGGGATGCCAGCAAAGAGCCTACAGGGATGTATTCACGGCGTCCCTGGCGGGTGGGTCCCCCATGCCGCAGTGCCGCTGGTGATAGAAAAGCACATTTCGCTTGCACGACTACGACGTGCCTGGCACGGGCCCACCGATTCAAAGCTCGACGATCAGGATCTCTCCAGACGCATTGACGGGTCGCTTCAGATGGCTGTCCACTACGGTCACGTCATCAAACCGTGTCCGGGTCTTCTCGACCAGGTCGTTAAATGGGGGCCGACAGGGGTCGGCGATCATGACCTGTTTGACCCCGGCGCGCCTGGCACGGCCGATAAGATTGAATAATACGCCGGTCATCTCGTCCCAGAAACAGATGTCAGCGCCAACGATGAGGTCAAAGCGACTCAGGTAGCGAGTGTTCAGGGCCTCGAAGGTCTTTTGTTCACTGGTCATGGTAACCCCGTTGGCCTCGGCATGAAGCTCCAGGTAGGGGAGGACATTTTCGTCTGCATCGATACCGTGCACGCTGCAACCAAAGGTCTTTGCGCAGTACAGGCCAAGCAGACCCCATCCGCAGCCTATTTCCAGAACCCTCGTCTGTTTTCCAGGGGGGTGCTTTCTCAGGTAATCCATGATCAGAAAGCTCGAATTCCAGAATTTGTTACCGTGTATCTCGGGTACGTTGCCCTCTCGCTTGAGCTTGCGCACATCATTGTGCTGGGAGTTGAGAATGGTCAGGCCAAAGGCCCGTCGCATGGTCCTGGTGGGCATGGGTAATCCTGCTGCTAGCTGATCGAAGTTGATTGAGTGAGTCGGTCGATGGACCTGGCTCCCTAGGGCACAAATGCATCCCGGCCATGATGGTAGTTGAAGAAGGATTGCTCGGCATTCCGATTCACCAGATGGCGTTCATACATCGGGTGGTGCAGGCTTCGCACCTCATGTTCGACGTCGAACAGAGCCTCGCCAGAGTCCGGGTCGATGATGGTCTGGAATCGATACTGGTGCGCATCGGATTCCTCCGTGATCAGGCCATGGTCTTTAAGGAAGTCGTGAGGTCTTGAGAAATTGACCACGTAGATCGCGATGTGATGTCCGTCATAGGCACCGACCCTGCCGGTCTCCCGAAAGCGGAGCGACTGTCCGCGGCCCACGTCTACTTCACAACGGGTCTTCTTAACGACAGTGCTGCAGTCGAACACCCGTTGGTAGAATCTGGCAATGCCAGCCGCCGTTCCCCGGGGCACAGTGAACTCGATATAGGGAATGCCCAGCGTCATCTCGCCGAAGCCTCCGGGCCCGTGGCAATGGATCTGATTGCCCCAGGGGCACGTGACCCTGATCGTTGAACCCTGTCTCCGGTAGGCGAAGGCGGTATCCTTCAGCCTGGTAGCCACCCGGGATAGCCGCGCTTCAAGCTGGTCCAGATCGGGAACTACCACACCGACATGGCCCCGCAGCACCTGTGGGTCGTTGGTTGGCATGTGGAACTGCTGGTTGCCCACATTGATCCAGACGTTGAACGGGCCGAAATCGATGTAGGGGTCCCGGGTAAATCCGAGCCCGTTGACGTAGAAATAGGTAGCCAGGTTCTGGTCGGGCACGGTCACATTGACGTGCTCCATTGCCAGTATGTTGCCGACGTCGTCATCGGCGCGGTTGAATGCCTTTTTTCCAGCCCTGGCCATCACTCATTTCCTGTCGTCGTGAGCTGCCAAGTATACCAGTCTCAGCGGATGGCGGTATCGCGCAGCTGCTCCGGCAGAAACGGTATGTCGCGTATTCGCACTCCGATGGCATCGAAGATCGCGTTGCTGATGGCTGCAGGAGTCGGTCCATGGCTGGCCTCACCGGCGCCGACGCAGGGTTCCTCCGGATGGTCAATCAATATGATCTCGGTGGTGGGGATTTCCGGGAAGGTCAGGATGGGATAGGCGGCCCAGTCTCCACCGGGAATGCCGTTCTCATCAAAGCGGACCGCCTCTTTGAGAGTCCAGCTTGCCGCCTGAACCATGCCGCCCTCAAGCTGATTCGACAGCCCGTCACGGTCGATGATCTGACCCGCGTCCGCGGCGATCACCGCATGGTCGAGGCAGACATCGAATGTCTGTTCGTCCACGGTCAGAGCGACGCCGATGGCCACATAGGTCTTGGCATTCTTGTACCGTGCAAAAGCCAGGGCTTTGCCGGCCGGTTGCCGGGCTGCGATTTTCGGCTGCCATGCATTGAGGGCATCCGATGCCGCCTGAATGACGGCGATCGCCCGAGGGTCTGAGAGATGCCGAAGTCGGAAATCAAGCGGCGTGACTCCGCACTCATGGGCCAGTTCGTCCATAAATGACTCGATCGCAAATACATTGGCGAAAGCGCCGAGGGAACGCGTGGATGAGGTTCGAACCGCCTGATTGGTCAGCAGGTTCTTGGTGATTCTCTTGGCCGCAAACTCATAATATGGATCGGCATTGCGATGTATACCGCTGTGATAACCCCTGCCTGGACGTGCTGGGGGCCGGGGTATGGGTTCATTGCGGTGCCAGGCGGCGATGAAATTCGACCAGGAACCCATCGGGCCAGGACGGCCGGAGTGACTGTAGCTGTAGATGTCGGCGTTCCAGCACACGACCCGTCCGTCGTGAACCGTCGCATCCAGGTCAAGCCGGGCGGCAGGACTGAACGGTTCCCAGCGGTGTTCGTCGGACCGATCCCATTTCAGCATGATCGGTAAACCGGGGCAGTGCATTGCGAGCGTCGCGGCATCCATGGCGGCGTCATCGGCACCGTTATGTCCATAACAACCCGCGTTCTCACTGTGAATCACCGTGATGGTCTTGGGGTCAAGTGCCAGCGCCTGTGCCAGCGCGGCAGCCAGAATCGAGGGCCCCTGGGTGTGACTGTGAATGGTCAGCCTGCCGTCGGCCAGGTGGGCGAGGGCGGCTGAAGGCCCGATGGAGCCGTGCAGGTGAAATGGTTTGGTGTAGGTCGTCTGAACGCGGGTGCCAACATCGGCGTACAACAGATCGGGTATCGGGTCGTCCGTAGGCAAGCCGTTCTCGACCAGCAGGGACACCCGGGCCTGGTCGGTCATATCCGCGTCGGGCTGCTGTTCGGGCTCGGTCCAGATTACAGTAAGGTCCGCCCGACGCTTGGCGGAAATAGCGGCCGTTTCGGTTGCCGCGACGATACCGATAAACGTACCGTCAATCACGACCCGGTGCACGCCAGGCAGGCTCTCAATTTCTTTGCGGTCGAGATGAGCCAGCCTTGAAGTCAGCACCGGGGGCCGCACGATTCTTGCGTGATACAGATTTTCCGGCCGCAGGTCCTGAATGAAGGCCGGCCTGCCGGTGATCTTGGCGGGCAGGTCAAGGCGCGTCGCACTCCTGCCAACCAACCGGTGAGCGGCAGGGGGCCTGGGGGCAAAGCCACCCACTGCTGCAACATCGAGCTGTTTGCCTGCCAGCAATTCCCAATAGGAGATGGCCTCGTTGCCAACAGTACTGGTAATGACCCCCTTTGAGACCTTCAGCGTGTCTACATCGCGCTCGAACCGGGCCGCAGCACGGGCGAGCAGCAGGCCCCGAACTTCTGCAGCCGCTGCCCTGACGGCAGCACCACTACCTTCTATGGACATGCTGCCAGCGGTGATGAATTCGTTCGGCCCGAGATCAGTTCGCCCGGTCTGCACCACAATCTGACTGATATCAACGTCCAGTTCCTCCGCCGCGATCATGGCGATGGCCGTGCTGATACCCTGACCGAGCTCGACCTTGCCCGTCCGGACGATGACTTTCGGGTCCTGGACCTGGTCGCGTGTAAGCTGATTGTGCAGGGATCGGGCGTCTTCGAAGCGGATCCACGTGGACAGAATAGGGTTGTTCTGGAGCGCCCCGGGGAGGTCAGACACTGGTCTGAGCTCCCGCCGTGCGGATGCTGGCCGCAGCCGCCTGAATGGCCCTGATGATCCGGTTATGAGCCCCGCAGCGACACAGGTGCCCGGCAAGCGCCCGGGTAATATCGTCCCGGGTGGGGTCCCGATTGCGTCGTAACAGGGCGACGCTCTGCATGATGATGCCGCTGAGGCAAAATCCGCACTGACCGGCGTTGTACTCAATGATAGCCTGCTGCAGGGGATGATCCCCACCCAGCGACTCAACGGTCTCGATGCGATGGGCGTCCAGGGAACAAACCAGTGTGGTGCATGCGAAGGCTGGCTCGCCATTGACAAGCACCGTGCAGGCCCCGCACTGTTCGGCCCCGCACCCATATCTCGGGCTGTTCAGGCCGAGATGGTTACGTAACAGATCAAGCAGGGTGTCGGTTTGTGAGACCGAGAGAATATGGTCCTGGTCATTGACCGTGACATGGCATTCACAATGGGAGTCGTTCATCGGTGCACATCGTGATGGGTGCACGTTATAGTAACATTGACGTCCGAGAGTTGTCTGAGGTTCAGGCTGTCTCGAATACCTGGAGTGAACATGGGAATTGACAAGTTTGGCTTTTGCTTGATGCTGATGCCGTTGATGGCAATGGCTGAAACCAACCGCATCACCCTGGACAGGGGAGAACAGGACCGTGTCAGCCTGACTGTCTACAACGACAATTTTGCCATCATGCGCGACAGCCGAACCCTGGTGTTGCCAACAGGTACCTACCATCTGGATTTTCGGGGTGTTGCTCGCGACATCGAGCCCAGCACCGTTTCCGTGACGTCCAGCAAGGACGGCCTCAGGATCATCGAGCAGAACTATCAGTTCGACCTGTTGAACAAGTCATCGCTGTTGCAGCGGTTCATTGGTATGAAGCTGAAGTATTCCCGCAGTTTCCTGCAGAATTCTACCTACGAAAAGGTGCTCAGAGAGGGGACATTACTGTCCGTGGACCCCGAAGTGGTGCAGTTTGGTGACGAGGTCGAAATCGAACCGGAAGGGACCATTTCGTTGCCGTATCTGCCATCGGACCTGTCTACCATGCCGTCGTTGCGCTGGCTGCTGGAGAACAAGCTTGAAGGCTCCCAGACACTGACCGCTACATACCTGACCCGCAACATCAACTGGCAAGCCGATCACGTTGGTACGCTGTCCCCTGATGAGACTTCGATGATGATCTACACCTGGGTCACAATCGAGAATCACAGCGGGACCGACTACCACAATGCTGCCCTGAAGCTGATTGCCGGCAGCGTCAATCGGGCGCCCGTACAGAAGATGCAGGCCCAGAATCTGCGACAGGCTTTCGATATTGCTGAGTCGGCACCCGCGCGGGAGGATTTCTTCGAGTATCACCTGTATGACATCCCTGGCCGGACCAGTCTCAGGAACAATCATCAGAAGCAGTTGAAACTGATGGAGCCCACGGCGCTGGCAGTTCAGAAGCGTTATGTCCTGAGAACCGAACCGATCCGATATCAGATGCCTGAGCCCGTATCCGGTCGATTCGACGTCGTGCTGTCGTTCACCAACAAGGTCATGGAGCCACTGCCTGCAGGTACCATCAGGGTCTATGCCGAGGATCAGCGCGGCCTCGTGCATCTGGTGGGCGAGGACCGGCTGGCGCATCTTCCCGTTGACGGGGCCGCATCCATTACCCTTGGCAAGGCGTTCGACCTGACCGCAGACCGTCGCCAGAGCCTGTTTCGCAAGGTGTCTGATCGATCAGTGGATGTGTCCTATGAGGTCGAGGTTCACAACCATAAGGATGAGCCGGTTGTGGTGGAGGTGGAGGAGAAGCTCCATGGCAGTTGGCGCCTGTTGTCGGAAAGCCACGAGAGTGACCAGCCAGACAGTACGACCCTGCGGTTTGCCTTGCCGCTGGAGGCGGGACAAAAGCAAACCATTGCCTACGCCGTACGGATGGAATGGTAGCTTCCGTGGCTAAAATGCCCTGAAGTCATTCAGGGCCACAAAGGTGCCACCATTACGCTTGCACAATTCACGCATCAGAATCGCGAACTTGATTCCCGTATCCTGATACTGCGGAGGGTTTGCGAATTGAACGGGGAAGCCTACCGCATGAATTCTGACCAGCCGCTTGCCGTCTGCGCCAACCCGGTTGATCTGGTCGACCACATTGACCACCTGTTGGATGGAGCGGCCTGAAAATTCGTCTCCGAACACATACAGGCTGATCTTCCGGCCCGGTTTGTAGAACGTGGAGATGGCCTTGGTAATGCCTTCCACCGGGCTCGAATTACTGAACACATTCCAGGTGCGGAGGCGGTCGATGATGGCACGGCGGCGCACTGCGGTATCGGGTATCCATTCGTTCGCATACTGGCTGAACATGTAGTTGCCCATGTCATTCATGACCTGAATGCCCTTCAGCCTGGGGTAGACGTCGAGGGTTTCAGACACTTTCTGCACAGCCAGCGGCCAGGCATAGTTGTACATACTGCCGGAGGTGTCGATGATGAAGATCAGATACTCACTGTCGACGGGAACGCCCCCGATGGTATTGTTGTCGGCCTGTTTCTGGTAGTCGGCGAGCAGTCGTTCCATTTCCGCCGTCAGGTCCTGCTTGGCCTTGGCAAGCCTCCCTTCGATGGTATTGGCCAGCTTGCTCTTGTCAACGGTGCTGTCATAGCGGGACTCCAGCGCAGTGAGTTCTGCCTGCAGCCGCGACAGTCGTTCAATCTTCTGGGTTTCAAGATCTTCCTTGCGGACCATTTCTCTTGCCAGCACCCGGGTTTCACCGCGGATGTTAAACAGGTCTTCCTGCAGCGCCGCGAGGTATCCCTCAAGGTTCCGTATGGTGTCCTCCAGGATTACTGGCTCGAATACCTTGGTCAGGACCAGCAGCAGAATCAGTGCACCGAAGCCGCAGCTGATCACGTCAAGAAAGGACAGACTGATGCCTTCGATTTCCCGCCTTTTCGTCTTCATGGCCAGTCATCCGGTGGTGATAGAAACGAGCCCCCGGTGATCTGTGCCAGGCGCCAGAACGATGGTGCCGCCATGGGGTCACCTTCCATCGGGAACAGAATGACATTGATGGTGGTGTTGACCGGTATGGCTTTCAGCGAATCGGTAAAGAGGTTGATCCGTTCTCGACTGTTGACCACAGAGCCCTTCGGCTCCTTGTCTCCCAGGGTTGGCAGGCCGTCGACAATCAAAAAGACGTTGTCTGGTTGAGGATCCAGGCTGCTGAGCTTGCTGAAGGCCGCGTGCAGGGAGGTTCCGCCCCCCGGCTCCAGTTGCTTGAGATGTTCAATCACGCCCTCTACCGCTTCCGAGTCCAGTGTGTTGAGCCATTCACTGGCCAGGTCCGGCGTCGCACTGGTGATTCCGGTATTGAATGTATAGAGCTGAAAGCTGCGATCCTTGGGTAGATTGGCAACGATCCACTCGACCGTCCGAATGGCTCGTTGCCACTTGGGGGAGTCGAGCTTTTGCTCCTTTGCAAAGTTTCGACGCCGAATGATATTGACGATGGTTTCATCCAGCATGCTGGCGGAAGTATCTACAAGGATCACGATATGCTCCCCGCCGATGTTCATGCCGGTAAGATATTGCCGGTTGCCCTCACCGACGAAGGATCGCAGACTGGTGCCGGCCGTTTCATCGGCACCCACGCTGCCGGCGAGATTGGCGGCTTCTGTTTCGAGGCGTTTCAGTTCAGCTTTCAGTTTCTCGATGCTGTCCTGCTGGGTGGCGCCGTCTTCAGAGGTCTCCTGGATCTGGGCTTGCAGTTCCCGGATTGCTTCTACGATGCGGGCGATCAAGCCTTCGGTTGTGATGATCTCGTCGTCCGTCTCGTCAACGGTATTTCGTAGCTCGATCAGGTTCTCGGTCTCATCCCGGATGTTCTCCTCAATCTTCCGGATCTCTGCCAGCAGTTGCAGGTTGATCTCCTGGCTCGTGGTTTCTGTTGCGTGATTGATGATGATGAAGATGAGAATGACGGCCCCGAACCCACAGGACATGATGTCGAGAAAAGACAGGCTGAAGACGTTGAATTCCCGCCGCTTGGCCACGCGTGATCCTCGTTCAGTTCACTGAGATGACGGTGACGGTGTGATCACCTACCGTGATCTCGTCTCCGGGCGTCAGTGCCATCTCGTCATTGGCCGAGGCACCATTGACACGAATGTCTCCCGAAACGTGGATGTCCATATAGAGATGCTCCCCCCGGGGATAGATGGTACAGACGGGATGATCCAGATCCTGGTGGATTCCCGAGGAGAGATCGCCGGACAGTTTGTATGAGTGGCCGACGGCTACCGCATGGCTCTTGCTCAACAGGTGGGTAGCCCGACGGGGCCGCTCGATGTCATCGACGACCTTCTGTGTATTGACCGCCAGGTTCACGACATGGGCAATGCTGCCGTTGCCGATGATCTTGTCTGTGTGGGACATCGTGCCGCGGATGACCTGGTCCTGTGGGAGGTGAATCATCTCGACGTTGCTGATCAGTTTCAGGGAGTCTCGCAGCCCCGGGAAGCCGCTGAAACGATGGGATACCAGCAGCGTTGCCGGTGCGCCGCCGAGCTGGTTGCGGATGGCCTGAATGATCTGGGGATAGATCGGCGTGACGGCGCTCAGGAGTTGCTCATGGGACAGGGCAACCGAGTAGCTCTGGTCCTCGAGGTTAAGATCAAAACCAAGGCTCCGCCTGTCGCCAAGGGCTGCAATCCACTCCGGCAGTGCGCTGTAGAGGGCCTGTTCACTCACGGCCTGATGAAGGGGATCGTATCGTGAAGACTGAATGAACTGATTGGCAATGATGTTTGCCCAGCGATCCCACAGGGTGAATAACCCTGTCTCGGTGAGCGTTGTGGCATCCACCCTGGCCAGGTTCGCGGTATTGGCGAGCCTTGTGAGGGTGATCCGATGCAGATGAATGTCAAGATGCAATACGACTTCACGCAGCGCGAGTTCCGCTGCCCCCACGAGCGAGGTGTCCACAATGCCTGAGGTGGGAATGCCGGCTTCTTTCGCCATACCAAGCAGCAGGCTCAGTTGCTGTCGGTCATAGAAGCCCGGAACCAGAAAAACCACCTCGTCGACCTCATCCGAGATGGGTGTCCACAATGACTCGAGATGTGCGAAGGCAAGGTCAGCATGGTGCCTGATCCCGGAAGTGGCGTTGGCGATGGGCTCAGTACTGAGCTGATTCCAGAAACGATTATTGGTCCAGCTGGGCAGCAGCCTGCAATAGGACAGGCCCTGTTCGCCGACCAGCAGCCGGTCGCCGTCCAGCACGGCGTATCCCGGACTGACCCGGACGGTACGACCATCGACTGCGACCTGGATGCCGGAGTCATTGATTTCTATGATGCCAAGTGTCACGGCTTGTCCCTAGCTTTGAAGGTGTCGGATGAGGCGATTGTCGCAGTAGTCCTCTGCATCGAGAACAATTCTTTCCTGGCTTAGCTGTAGCTGATGCATCAGGAACATGATGATGATGCTGATGAGCAGCGCGACGAACGTCGAATTGAAGGCCACCCCCAGGCTCTGGGTGACGCCTGCGATGTCACCCTGCACCGCCTTGTGCGCCTGGCCGAGGGCCTGGCCGATGCCTCGAACGGTTCCAAGAAAACCAATTGATGGGATGGCCCAGGCGATATAGCGAATCATCGACAGTTCAGAATCCAGACGCTCGGATTCCGACTCGCAGATGGCGCGAACTGAACTGGAAACATCCTGGATGTTTCGAGTAGACCGGAAACGATGCAATGCCGTGAGCAGGGCACGGGGCAGCAGATAGCCCTGCTGGGAGTCTGGCAGCGCCTGAATGGGTCGGGAATACTCGCGCGCGTCTTCCGGCAGAATACTGGTGCCCTGGTTGTGGGGGATCAGGTCCATCTGCATGATCCTGCGCTCCTGGGACAGCTGATAGGTCTTAAAGCCCATCAGGGCAATGGCCCAGAGCATCAGGATAAAACAGGACTCCTGTTCAAGGTCCTTGATCACCACATAGCTGGACCGCTCCGGCACGTAGTCAGGGTCTGCATTGATCGCGATGGCCTGCTGCTCAAGCACCGCTGTGGCATTGGGCCTGACGATGGACACATACAGCCCGTGAACGACAATGATCGCCACAAACAAAGAGAACAGCTGAAAGAAAAATTCGACCGGAAGTTGTTTTTTCATGTGATTCCTCAGGTGTCAAATGTCGACGGGGAAGGGCACGGCATTGTCCGCGCTGATCGCCTCACTCGGCGTAAATTGTTCGATTGCCTTGCCCAGATCACGATTTCTCAAACGGTCTGTCTCGGGGCTTGCCACTTCCGTGGGAGCGGGCCGGGACTTCTGGTCAGGCTCGTCCGTGGCCGCTTCGATCTGGCCATCATCGGCGGTTTTAGTTTCATCGACACCTTCCGTGGCCGCCGAGGCTGGCTGTTGAACGACGGCAATGGTCATGAGTATGAGCAGTAGTCGCGACGTACCCCTGTTGATCTTCATTCCACGTACCTCGCGATGCGAAACCCCACATCCGGACGTGGTTCCTGCCCATAGTCCCGGAAAGTCCAGCGCAGTTCACTAAACCTGCCCTGGGTATAGTTGGACCCCCGGATGACGTGGTAGTCACCCGAGTCCGGTCCAAACGGGTCGGTCAGCAACTCCCGCTCGAGGGCCACCCCGTAGTAGTTATGGACCCATTCAGAGACATTACCACCAAGGTCATGAATGCCGAACTGATTGGGAGGGAAGCTCCCGGCGGGTGCCGGGCCGCGGAATGTATCGTTGTAGCCGGTGATATGGTACGGCACCATATTGGCAGCTGACTCGTCGGCATAGTTGCCGTGGCCTTTTGGCGGAGGCATGTTGTCGCCCCAGGGGAACCGGGTCGGCTGCCCTGCATCGTAGCGGGCTGCCCACGCCCATTCCGCTTCCGACGGCAGCCGATATCCGCTGGTGACCGGGGTGATCAGCTGCCATACGCCCCTTTCCTGTCGGTAGGCGACCGGCAGTCCGTTCCTTTCACTCAGCCAGTTGCAGAACCGAACGGCGTCATTCCAACTGACGTTGACCACGGGGCGATCGTCATCGCCGAGCAGGGAGCGGCCCAGCAGCCCGGATTCGTGAGATGGGATGAACGCCTTGAAAGCCTTGTTGGTGACCTCATGGGTCCCGAGGTAAAAGGCGCGGGTCAGCAGTACATCTTTCTCAATCTCGTTGGATCGGCGGCCGGGCTCTCTACGGCTCGCCCCCATCTTGAGTCGATCCGGGATGATCAATTGAGCGGTGACGCCTTCCATTGCGACGATGACGTTTGGAATCGCGGCGGCCCTGGCTGCCTCTTCTGTCTGCAGGGTCACGAGCAGTTGCTGGGTAAGTCCTGGCTGGGGCGTCACGGTATTGCGGTAAGTCGCGAATCCGGGTTTGCGGATTTCAATGCTGTGACGGGTTGCGGTCAGACTCAATCGCTGGTTCGCAGGGCCATGTGGCTGGCCGTCGATAAAAAGTTCACTGTCAGCTGGTTCAACCTGGAGGCGAACAATGCCCATTACCGGGTTCAGGGTCAGATTCAGGGCCAGGTCTTGCTCCGGTTTGACACTGATGGTGCGACGGATCGGGGAGTAGCCGGCCTTCGACAGCAGTACACCATAGTCGGCCCCCGGCGCCAGCGCCACGGTAAGAGGCGTCTGGCCCCGATAGCGTTCACCGATGGTGACGTTGACTCCGGTGGGATTCGATGTGATGGAGACGAGCCCATCACTCTTGATCAGGTCGACCTCGTCGAGTGTGCGCGGCTCGCCCGCGACCACGCTGAGGTTGGACTGCCAGAGCTTGAATCCGGGCTTTCGAAGGCCAATGGTGTGGTCGCCGGCAATGACCTCGATCCACGCAGGGGTCGTCCCGACAACCTCACCGTCCACCAGGACATCGGCGTCCGGGGGGGCTGATGTGATCGATACCTCCGCCCAGGCTGGTGATAAAGTTGCCGTCAGTGTCTGCTCGACCCGACGACCTTCGATTTCGATATCGGTCTGGAAGGGCAGATAACGTTCGCTGCGCAATTCGATGTCATGCAAACCCGGTTCGATATCGTCGATGGTCAATGGTGTGGTTCCCCGGCTGGCCTGATCAACAAGCACCTCGATATCGGATACGGGGCTGGTGGAGATGACGAGAATGCCCGGCAATGGTGCAAGCGTGAGGTCGATCACCTGATCGGCCGCATTGCCGACGGTCACCTCTTTGGTCAATTCATGGTATCCCTCTGCCCGGACACGGACGGTGTAGTCACCCGGCAGCATCAGGAATCGTTCACCCAGTCGATAGCTGAACAGGCCGCTCGCGATCTCGACCGATTCGGGTGTTGGTGTGACGTCGAATTTCACGGCCCGGGCCGTGAACATGAACACCGAAGCCAGTGCCAGAAGCGCAAACACGAAAGCGATGGCAATGGGCAGGGGCCTGAATGTGATCCGTCGTCGCCGGGCCGTCGGCGCTGCCCGCGAGAAAGCGGTCGCTTCGAGTTCGATGTTCTCCGGTGCGACCGGCGTTTCGTCTGGTTCCGTCGCCATGTCTAGATCTTCTCGGAACAGCTGATGTGCACCGACCCTGGCGGCGTCCCGGGGATGACCAGCAACTCCTGCTGAACGTCACGATAGCCACGTCGCTTGCCAACGATCGTGTATCGTCCCGGATACAGTTCGAGGCTCGTCCGATCAAGGCGACCGAGCGCCCCGACCCGATACACGGTGATGTCGGTCCTGGCATCGGATGTGATGGTGACGTCGACCGGCACCCGCGCTGCGGAGATCAGGAAGGACAGCCTGTCGATCTGTTCTTTGAGTCGTGGCTGGCTATCGTCGATACGGCTTGCCTTGATCAGGGCGCTCCTTGCTTCCTGCAAAGCCTGGTCTTCCTGCATCAGCGTTGGATTGTCAATAAACTGCTGAAGTTCGGTGTCGAGCGCCAGACGCTCATTGGCGGTTGCAAGGCCCTGCCGGGCAAACACCAGCGCATCATCGATTTCCAGAATTTCACTGTAGGCGTCAACGGCTGCGCGCCACGAACCGTCACGGAGGTGCGACTCTGCAGTACCCTTCATTTGCTCAATCCGATCCATTCGCTCAGCCAATTCGATCTGCAGCAGCCCGTCTTCGGCCTCTCGGGAAGAGGGCATGATTTCAGAGGCTTTGGCAAAGGCGTCCCGTGCTTGCTCATAGGCTTTGCCGGCCAGCGCGGAGAACCCGGTCGACATGGCATCATCGAAGTTGCGCTTGCGGATCGCCAACCTGACCCGGTTGACGCCCTGGCTGGCGGGCTCCCATTCCCGGTCGAGGGCGGCGGCGGCCTGCAGCTTTTCGAGAGCAAGGTCGAGGTCTGCCTCCCGTTCGGCCTGTTCGCCATCACTGACAAGTGATATGACTTCCCCGAGATTCTCCGCACGGGTCAGCTTCTGTTGCAGTTCAGGATCATCTCCTTCGATCGCGGTGGCAATCGCAAAGGACCGAAGCGCCGTCTGGACGTCACCTTCTGCCAGGGCGCGATCGCCCTCGGTCACGGTCTCGGCCAACACCGCTGGTACGGACTCCTGAAGTTCGCGAAGACCGGCGATCACACTCTGGTAGACCTCAAGTGATTGTTCATAGTCGCCTTCGCGGTATTGCTGGTCGCCGGAAATCGCCTGTTCGACAAGTGCTTCGAATCGATCCTGTGCCCACAGGGCGACGCCGACATCTTCGAGTTCGACCTGGAGTCGGATGATTGTACTTGCAGCTTCTTTGCCCTGTTCTCTTGCAAGTTCGAGTCTGGCGATTTCCATTGGTGCCAGTTCTGGCTCCTCAGGCTCTGTTGCAGGTACTCCCGTCTTCGGAGATGACTGGACGGCGGGCGAGCGCGATTCTGCCACTGGTGCAGCGGGAGGGGTGATCGCAGGCTCCGGGAGCAGGAAGAACACAATGGCGGCCAGTCCCAGCAGGCCGACGAAGGCCACGAGCGCAAGCAAAGTGGATATCTGCTGTCGTTCTCTGGCTGGCTGGTGTCGTGCCCCGCCGGGCGGCAGTGTCCCCGGCTGCTCTTCTTTGGTTCTGGCGAATGAGGCCGGCGTGATGTCCAGGCTTGAGTTGCCACGATCAACATGGGCAGACAGCACCTGCTGGATGTGATTCAGGTCCCGGCTGCGGTCATATGCCGATGGCCTCAGCATGCTCTCCACTGCGGCCCGTACATCAGGCGCAATGGGTACGCTCGACTCGAACGCGTGTTCAGTTGGCCATAGGTGGCCGGTCAGGCTTTGATGGATGAGACAGCCGCAGGCATAGGTGTCGTCGGCGGCGTCCGGGGCACCCGATTTGCCATGATCCGGGCTCTGCAGAGTCACAGCGTCAGGTGTGACGATCAGTTCCGATGGCAGACCAAAGTCCCGGATGTGCAGATCACCAGAAGGGTCAATGAGCAGATTTTCCGGATGCAGCTGGCCGTGTGCGAACCCCAGATCATGGGCAAACGTCAGGGTGTTCATCAGCGTCCGCAGCGTCGGCCAGACCTGGCGGAAGGGCGCATTGGAAAGGTCCAGCGGACGCGTATCCCTGACGTACTGCTGGGACAGATAGCAGGTGCCGTCCGTCTCTGAAAATTCATACAGACGCAGAATGTGCTGGTGTATCAGGCCGCGGCTTCGCTCTATCCGGGCCCGGCATTTGTCAATGAGGTCCGGGCCCAGGGGATGGTGAAAAACAGTGAGCAGGACCCTTTGATTGACGTCGCGGTCAAGCGCCACCCAGTGTTCCAGATCTGCATTGCCGTTGTCAGCCACCCTCTCAATCAGCGTGAAGTGGGCGAAATCCTGTCCGTCGGTGAGCTGAACTGTCATAGGTGTGTTGTCCGCCGCTGGATTACTCCTCGATCGGGAGCCCAGTCTCTTCTGCATAGATTTCCTTGAGTATCGACTGCCACTGACTGAACTGGTTCTCGGCGGTGCCGCTCAGTTCAATCGTCTTGCCTTCGATGTCAAGAACGTACGGCGTGATCTCCCCACCCAGCGACTGTCCCAGTTCCTGCAGCGCCTGAGCATGGATCTCTGCGTCCTTTCGTCGGTTGAGTCCACTGCGCACCATACCAATACCGCCAATGACCACCCCGGAGGAAGCCGCACTCTCTGCCCAGGTTTCCGACTTGGCACCAGCATAAATGCCTGCCGCAGTCATGCCCAGCCCCCCCCAGAACTGTTTGTTGGCCTGGGACTTCAGTTCGCGCAGCAGAATAGCCTCCTCATAGGTCGCGAGGCGCCATTCATCGTAGGAGGCGCGCATGTCCTTGTAGAATCGACCGTAGTAGTCGTCCATGGTGTCGACGAAGAGGTATTCGCGCTCTTTGATGCGGTCCACCCGCTGCAGCATGGGGTCGTTCCTGGCCGGCAGCTGGGCAACGCGGACACGGCCGTCCTGCTCCGTCAGATAGCCCGAGAATGCCGCGGGTGACAGCCGCTGTGCGAACCTGAGCGCGGACACCTGGCCGATCATCGTCAACTCTTCATCGGCCAGTCGTCGCCGGGCGGCCAACAGGTCATCTGCGATGTTGTTATACAGATCCTGGAATGGGTCTTCCTTGATCGCTTCGTAGGAGAATTTGCTGGCAGTGTCCTCGTATTGTTTGTCGAGCCACATGGCACCGGTCGAGTCCGTCGCCCATACCCTGACTTCGAGTCGTTCCCCGTCAGACAGAAGAATCTTACCCGTGACGTGCAGATCCATGGTGTCGTTCGGGTTTGGTGTGACCCGGACCGCCCCCCAGTTGCCCGTCAGTTCGAGCGTATCTTTCAAGTGATAAGCGAGATAGCCGGCTTCTGCGCGTCGTACGTCAGGAATGATGAAGCCATCAGTCAGTTCCTTTTCGGTGGCCGGAATGCCCGGGTCAAATGGTGTCAGACCAACGTCCACCAATTGATCGGCGGGCAGGGCCTCCTCGGCCTGTATCGCTGGCGTCGAGTTGGCCATGATCACCTCAGTGGAGGTACACGCGGGCAGGCAGATGGCCATCAGCAGCAGCATGGTTTGCCCGATTCCTGTCAACAGTTCCTGTCGCATCTTCATGATTGCTCCTGGATGGCTCCTCGCCGCCTCATATGCCGGCCTTGTACTTTCTGTATTCTTCCCACAGCTTTTCCTGAAGCTCCGGGTCTCGTTCCGCGATGGCCGCCTCGCGCAGTTGCTTTGCAACGATATCGTCCCCCTGGGGGTCAGGAATGTCCTGCGGTATCTGTGATACGGTGGTGATATCCTGCGGCGGCTCACCACCTTCTGCCATCCGACCCTGCTGGGCAACAACCTGCTGGTCTTCGTCACCCGCCTCCGGCTCCTCGTCAGATTCGTCGACCCCACCGCCCATTATGACAGTACCGGCGTTGGGGGGTTCCGCGGCTGGTCCGTCTGCATCTGTCAGGACCCGTCTCGCTTGCAGAATACTTTCATCGAAGATCACCAGTGATTCATTCAGTTCCTTGTCGAGTTGACCTGTTCTGGCGTTCTGTGGACCGCCACCTTCGCCGTCTTCCGGACTGGCTGATCCGGGCAGTTCATCCATCACGGTTCCAGCCGCGATGACAATGGCAACGTTGGCCTGCTGGAGGGCTGCTTCGGTGTCGGCAAGGATCTGATCCAGATCCTCGTCAGCGGGCAGGCCGGCGGCACGGCGATCGTCGATGACGGCCCTGACTTCAGCAAGGTCCTGGCTGGCCACAATCACGGCGATTCTGGCCTGGGCCAGTTGTCGTTCCGCCTCGTCGCGTTCCTCATCGGTTGCTGCAGTCTCCAGGGTGCCTGCGGCAGTCTGCAGCGCTTCTCCAGCCTTCTGGAGTGCCTCTTGTGCGGCCTGGATTTCTGCCTCCAGTTCTCCGCTCGCGCCTTCACTGCCCGATGCTGACGAAGCGTCCGACGCGGTACTGGTGGATGGGTCAAGATCTGCAAAATCCTGACTATCGCTTTCGGTTTGTCGGTCGGTCTCTGGAATCAGAGGGTCCTGTTCACCAGGGGACCCTGCCTCTCCGGGTTTGGCTTCGCCCATCTTTTGACCCGCCTCGGCCACTTTCGCACCTGCTTCCTGGAGATCGCCTGCGGCCTTTTTTCTTGATGCCTTCTTTTCTCCCTCGGAACGGCCGGACTCCTTGCTGGTCTGTCCGGGTTTCGGAACAGACAGGTCCGGCAGCGACGGTTTCGAGGCCTGGGTCGGGTCTGATGGAGATGGCAGGGACGGCGGTGAAGGCATGGACGGAGGGGAGGGCATAGACGGCGGCGAGGGCATAGACGGCGGCGAGGGCATCGAGGGTGCACTGGGCGGTGATGGCATCGACGGACTCCCGGATGGTGAGGGAGGCATTGGCGGCGTTGGCATTGGCGGTGGTGGGTTGGACCCGCAGCCAACCAGCAACGCAAATGCGCTGATCAGTGAGAAAAAAAGACGTCTGTTCACTTCTGTTGCTCCTCTCATCCCCGGCCATTGTAACTGTTCATCCTGAAGATTAACTGAATGGGCAGAATGACAAATGACTTTCGTGGAAGTACTGTTCTAATGGTTTGCAGTCCAGGAAACTTGCCTGCACGCCCAGGGCGTGTCAGTACGGCCACGCACAAGGCTGTCAAGTACTGCTGTTTTCATGCTGTATGCTGTTTTGACCAGAACTACACCGGAAACGTTCAATATGATACGCCCTGGCGCCCAGGAGTGGATCAAAACCGCTGAGTGAAGGATAGGAATCGGGAGTCGGCGCGAGTAGACTGCTCCTTATGGGCTCACTCATCTCCTGTTCACTTTCATGGAAGTTCACTGGTACAAGGTGCCAGCGTGAACACTTCCCTGCACGATTACGGCGCGGCCGACCCGGGCACGCTGAGGGCTCCTATAGTTACGGTGGTAGGCGTCACATGCGCGTTTGGCTAGCAATGATATTGGTTTCGGGCGTAGTGCTGCAGGCGGCCTGTACTACCAGCGTCGTCGTTGAGGGTACCTTGCCCACTCCACTGATCGAGAAACTACCCATCCACGTAGGTGTCTATTATTCTGACAGCTTCAAGAACTATGAGCACAAGGAAGTCCTGCAAGCGGCGGGAAACTATCGAATCGACTTCGGACGGCAGAATCTGGGATTCTTCAGAAATCTGGTTGAGGCGATCTTTGTACAGGTGACTGTCCTGGATTCACCCCAGTTGAGCGATCAACAGAGGGAAATCATTGATGCCGTACTGGTTCCAGAGATTGTGGACTACCAGTTTCTGGTTCCAGAGATTTCGACACTATCGTTTTATGAGGCGTCCATTGAATATCGCCTGGTGTTGAATGACCCGGACGGGGCTGGCATCGGCGAATGGAAAGTTATAGGTTATGGTAAAGCGGAAGCTGCGATGTTCGGGGCCGGAGAGGCGGTTGGCGAAGCGACGATGCAGGCCATCCGGGACGGTGGTGCCCGGATCGCCACAGAGGTTGCGCCAGAGATGGGAGAAAAGGTCGGTTTGGAGAAGACGAGCATTTAGCGAGCCGCAACCGGAGTCAAAAGCCACCGAGTTGAGTAAGAAGGGTAGAAGGCAGGCAAATTGAAGGTATCGCTGCGGCAAGGAGAAGCACAGTGAGGTATCTGATAGTTGTGACATTGACGACGATGGCCCTGACGGGTTGCGTATCGTCACGAATTGAGCAATCAAGAGAGCACACCACAGGCATCGAGTCCGGTGAGGCGATGGTGATTCTGGGTCGAGCCAGCTACAACGACAAAGAAACCAAGGAAAGCTTTACGGATTGCATCGTTAACGAACTGACGGCAGGACCCAACCCGATCCGGCTGATTCCCCAGGATGAATTCAAAGACAGCATGTATCCGTGGTTTGAGCCACGGACGGCGCCGGGGTCCGCGGACGATCTGGCTGAGCTGTTCAGCAATCCGGGCGTACGTGAACAGATCGATGGCGCACGGGTGCGTTATCTTGCGTGGATTGATGGTGACACCGTTACCACGGACAAAGGCGGATCGATGAGTTGTACGATTTCGACCTTTGGTGGTGGCTGTTTCGGCATGAGCTACTGGGAACAGGATGCATCCTATGAAGCTGCCATCTGGGACGTGCAGAATCTGACTTCAGCGGGGCAGATTTCTGCGGATGCCTCCGGAACCTCATACATCGCCGGGCTCGTGATCCCGATTCCCATCATTGCGCGCCCGGGTAATGCTGCGTGCAAGGGGCTGGCGAGTCAGTTGAGGGAGTTCATTGTTGACGAGATCTGAGTCACAGAACTGAGTGGCGGTCGTTTGATTTGACCATTCGAAGAACAGTTCGTCAGTACTGAGAGCCACTTTGACGAGAATCTGGTTCCACGGTACGTCGGGCGACCCTGAAGGATTGATGCAGGAACAGATTCTCGGTGTCAACGAACTCACCCGCCACGATTCGTGGTCGGAACTGAACGTTGTAGAGTTGTGAACGTAGCAGGCGCAGTTGCTCGTTGGGTACGTTCTTGTTGATCAGTTCGATATTCGCTACCCGCCCATTGGCCCTGACGGTATATTCTGCGTCAATGAACAACTCGACGTCCGGGGACACCACCCCATCAGGCAATCGGGACAGGTAGTAGACTCTCGGCAGCGGTTCCAGCCGGACCGGAGTGCCGAAGTATTCTGCCTTCAGGCTCTGATATTCATCGTCCTCATCCAGAATCCTCCAGGCCTTGAGGTAGAGGGGCGCAGCCCGTTCATCGCCGGTGAGGTTGTAAAGATCAGCCAGACCCACCATGGATCTGATGCGTTCGGGCAGGTCGGTGCTGGGGTTGGCCTCGATCACGCGGAGCGCCCTTTCGAGTGCCTCCTCTGCTCTGCGGGTTCCGACACGCTGGATGTATCGCATTCGTGCCAGCCCCTGCAACGGTTCCACCAGCCTGAGGTCATCGGGGCCATAGGTTGTTTCAACGATCTTGATGGCACGCTCGAATTGATCCCGCGCATGGCGAAACAACAGTTCGCGTTCGGCGCGGTATTGGCCATCGCTCCCGATCGGCGCACGATTACCTCGATTGGTAAAGTAGTGTCCCAGCCTGACCAGAACAGGAATAAGCTCCTCACTGTCGGCGCCGTAGGCCTGCTCGCTGACCCGTAGAGTAAAGAATTGCTGGGTGTCGGCGTCCTTGATGTTGCCCTTGCGATAGTTGATCTGAAACAGCTGTTGAATGACCGGCAGTTGTTCCCGGGTATAGACGCCGTGTTGTCGGTGCTTGATATTCTGTGCCCGCAACAGCGATTCTTCTGCATCATCCAGGCGATTCAGATTCATCAGTGCCAGCGCTCGAGTCATCAGGGTGTTGAACAGTTCATCACTGAATGGTGGTGCATTTGAGTCCATCAGGACAATGGACTTGTCCAGCGCATCAATGGCGTTGTCATAGTACTCGCCATGGATCAGCAGGACGCCCAGGTTTGACATGAGCTTGCTGAATGCCATCGGGTTGTCCGTTTCCAGCGCCTGGTTCGCGCTGATCAGGTCTTCGGCGATGACAATGGCATCTTCAAGCGATTCATCGGCCAGCAGGGCCTGGGCCTGTGCCAGCTTCGCCAGCACGTGATCCGGCGCATCAATCTCGTTCGCGTAATAGTCAAGTACGTCTGCACGAAGTCCGCCTGATGTGGCCAGAAGCCAGGCCAGGACGAAGGCAATTGGAAAACTGAGCTGGAACGGCTTCATTCAGGGAGGACCGGGGGCATTGGAAAGGATTGGGTCACAGTCACATTCTCAATCCGAACTGGAATTCCCTGCTCCAGCCCGGGACGATAGCGGGCATTGTCGATCACGTCGCGCATCAGTTTTTCGACCTTTGTCGGCGCATTGCTTTCAACGATCACGGCCTCGGTCAGGCGACCATCGGTTTCGACAGTGAATGACATCGTGATTTCCATCTTTGATATTTCATCGGCGGACCTTTCCCTTATCGGTATCAGGGTTCGAAGTTGCTCAGTGTAAAACTGAAAAGGTCGGCCGACCACTGAGTAGATCTTGTCGGATTCACTGGGCCCTCCCATGGTGTCCATGATTCGTACGTTGTAGTCGTTGTCGCCGAGCGGCACCCGAAACTGCTGGGGCGGTTGATAGTCAGCAGACAGGCTTTCATCTCGAGTCATTCGGGTCAATCCGCTTGAACGTGGTGCATCGTTCACCTTATACATGGTCAAGAGGCTCTGTCTGCTGCGGTCGAGCACCCGGGACATGGCAATGGGCTGGGGAGGGCGCGTCATGTCGTCCTCGATCATCGAATAGTATTGTGCCGCTTCCTCCGGTTTTCTCGATACGATGAACGCGTCGCCAAGTGCCAGATACGCACTGTGGCGGAGGTCGGCTGGCAAATCCGGGTTCGCTTCGACGATGGCCAGGGCATCCTGCAGTGGCTTTTCGCTACAGCAGATCCCCTGTAGACGTCGTGCATCGGCTGCCAGCAGGTGTCCCTCAATGCGACGCGGATCTGTCGCGGGGCTGTCGAGTGCTTCCAGAGTCGCCGTGACGTGGCGAAGTGCCCGGCTATACTGCCCGGAGTCAATATACCATCGCACCAGACGCCAATCCGAGGGCAACAGTTCCGGGCTGCCCTGGCCGTATTGACGTTCACTGATGTAGTGGGCAAGTTGCTGTTGTGTGTCCGCGGCCATCGGGTCGCGGTTGACCAGTGCCATTTCTGTGAGTTGGTCAATGACTTCGAGCTGGGTGAGCGTGTAGACACCTTCGTTTCTGCGCAGCACATGCAGTGCCTGCTCGAATGCATCGTTGGCTTCGACAGGATTCCCGAGCCCTCGCAGGCTTCTTCCCTTGCCCATCAGCGGGGCAAAAAGTTCGCGTTCGAAACCCGTGCCAGCATGATTGATTAACGCCTCGGCCTCCTCATAGGCCGCCAGGGCCTTGTCATACTGCTGCTGTCGTTCGAACGCTCCGGCAGCGGCCAGCAGTTCATCGGTCTCCGGGGTCGCGACGACGCCCGTCACCCAGAAGGTCAATGCGATCAAGCTGATGAGCTGACAAATGTGCATAATGGTATTGACACCGGATCGGCTTGATTGATCCATTGTAGTGTACGGCGTTTTGGCTTGTCTGCCTCAGTGTATTCGATCTGGCTGTAATGGCATGAAACGCTATGGGGCGTCAGCTGTCCAATCATTCAGCGACCGTTCATTCTGCATTGGTTCAAATGGGCAGATGTGATTCGGAACAGTCGCCGAATGATCAGAGCCCCATGAAGGCAACAGGGTTGACTCACTGCAACATCAGCGAGGAACAGGCGAAACAACATGAGCAGATTCAGAGCGACGGGATGTTGGTGGATTTTCATGCTGGGCATCGTGATATCTGCCCCGCTGCTGGCCATGTCTGAGAAGGAAGAGATCGAACTCGGGCGCCAGGAGCACAAGAAGATCGTCGCCCAGTACGGCGTCTATCGGGATCAGGATCTCCAGACCTATGTGACGAAGGTGGGCGAGCGGGTGGCGAAGCTAAGCAGTCGTCCTGATCTGGAATATCATTTCACCATCCTCGACAGCGATGAAATCAACGCATTCGCCTTACCGGGAGGCTTTATCTATGTCACCCGGGGCATATTGACCCACATGAACTCCGAATCCGAACTGGCAGCCGTCCTTGGCCACGAGATTGCTCATGTCACACAAAAGCACGCGTTGTCCCGGCAAAACCGGGGCAAGGCACTGGATGTTCTGAACACTGTCGCCACTGCCGTGGCGGGCTACCAGCTTGGTCAGGTGGCTGCATCAGGGATGTCTGAACTCGGTGGTCTTTTTGGCGGCGTCCTGCTGACCGGCTACAGCCGGGAGTTTGAACTTGAAGCCGATGAGGTCGGCGCCCAATACATGGCGGCTGCCGGATATAACCCGGAGGCGATGCTGGACACGATTGAGATCCTCAAGGCAAAGGACCGAATCGAGATCCAGCAGGCACGGCTGGAGAATCGCGAACCCAGGGTATACCACGGGTTTCTGTCGACCCACCCGGATCACGACACGCGCTATAAACAGGCCATCCTGGCGTCATCCAAACTGGTTCGCGATCAGGAGGAGTTCATTGAGGAAGATGAATTCCTGGAGAAACTGAACGGTATGGCCTACGGCAGCAGCAAGAAGGTCGGGGTTGTCAGAAAGTACAACTTCTATCACGCGAAGCTTGGTATCAAGCTGCGCTTCCCGGACAACTGGCGATTGGAGCCCGCTCGACAGGGGGTGTTGTTGTTCTCACAGCCCGGCGATGCGGCATTTCTCATCACCACGGGCCGGATGTACAAGGATGCGACGCCGGAACACTATGCCCGTGATTTCAAGGCGCTGGATATCCGCGAGGCGCGGACCATCACCGTGGCCGGAATGCCAGCCTATCTCGGCATCGCGAACCGGGCTGACTCCATCTACGGGCCCAGACCGACCCGGTTTGCGATCATCTTCGACAACAAGCGACGGGTTGTCTATGAGTTATATGGTGTCGGTAAACATGACCTGCACAATATCGCCAACGATCAGGCCTTCATCGCGACGATTTTCAGCTTTGACCGCATGGATCGGGATGATTTCAAGATCGCCCGGGAGCCCTCTATTCAGGTGGTCCGGGCCGAACCAGGGACAACCATGGAGGACCTGGCATCCAAATCACCCATCACAAACTACGCACTCGACAAGCTCCGAGTCATGAATGGCCTGTATCCCGACGGCGAGCCGGAACCGGGCCAGTTGATCAAGGTCGTGGATTGACAGACAGGAGGGATCGGGACCAGGTGCCAGCACCACGAACCCAAATGACCCCATGTCAGGTCAGTACCAACGAACAGACGGTCGCGCCGCTGAAGACGAACTGCAATCTCGCAGCCTTGACCTTGTTCAGTGTACCGGCGTCTTTCCATTGCACCTCGGCATCCGTAACCGATGCGGTCAACGCCTCGCTCTCGTCGATCATCTGCATGCGGGTATCCAGCAAGCGTACGGTCAGGCTGCCACCGACGTCGATATCAGCGGATATCTTGAGCGAGCTTGCGCCGTCTAACGGCGGCGATATGGTCACGCGGGCAGGCTCAACCGTACTCGACGCCTTGTAGCCGGCGAAGCCGTCGGGCCGAAGGGTCGCCATGGCCAGAAAGCCCAGTCGCCACTTGAAATGGAAACCGTCACTGGCCCCATAGTACAGGCGAATCTCATCATCCAGGAATACCGGGTTGGCGGCTGCGTAAGCACAGCCCCAATCATAATGCCCGTAGTCACCGTCATTGCCGATCAAAGGCGTTCCGGGCAATACGCGATGCCAGGTCTTTGTATCCGGGCTCCAGGTCAACTCTGTCCAGACCCGATCCTGCTTCTGGTCATGCACCGCCACCAGCCCCAGATAGATGCCACCGTGGTTGAAGACCGGCATGGAATAAAGTTGTTGATTCGAGTCATGCCCTTCCAATACGTTCTCGGTTTTCGCCCAGGTGATGAAATCGTCGCTTTCGGTCCGGGCAACCAGGCGAACGTACTCATCATCGGCCTGTCGCCACTGCCGCGTGATACCGACGTATTTGCCTAATGTTGGCGCCCAGAAAGCATTGTTGTGTGTGTCTCCGGCACTGTTTGCGTCAGGACACTCGATCGCCGGGTTCCAGTGGATGCCATCGGCCGAAAATGCCACCGAGAGTATCTTGTCTTTCAGGATGGCCTTGTAGCGACGCTCCGGGTCCGGGTCCCGCAGGTCTTTGAAGATGCCCGCCCCGTGAGGTCCGCCCCAGTCCTTGTGGACGCCGCCACCGCGCCAGATAATGTTGTTCGCCTTGCTGCCATCGTAATCCACGAGGCCAAGTTCGGGCTTGTCCCATTCAATGCCATCCTTCGAGGTGGCATAGCAGATCCCCATTTCCTGAGGATGCTTGCCGTAGGTTCTTTCCTTGCGTTGCTGCATGGTCATACCGACCGTCGTCTGGGAAACGATGAACGGGCTGTACCAGCACTTGTACAGCTGGTCTTGTTCGTCATAGATGATGTTGGCGTACAGATTGTCGAAGCGGCGTTCCCACGGTTTGTCTTCGCCAAACAGCGGGTTGGCGTGGTGCTTTGTCACCGTGCCAAGGGTCAGTTCAGCGTTTTCAACTGCTTCGATGAGTCTCTCGTCGAGCAACAGATGACGATTCATAACGATTCCTTAAACGTTTCTTGTGCCCGGTCGGTCTCCGGATCATTGGGGCATATGGCGAGGTCACAGACACGTTTTCCGCCAGCGTCCCTCTGTCCATTGGGTTATCCTGATGTCACGACGGCGGCGCGCCCTGAATCGTGAATGCCGAGCATGGGATATTGCCTTCGCTTCGACCGCACGCGTCCGATACCGTGAGCTCATGTCCCTATGCTGACCTGCCCTTGCTTGTCCCGGACAAGCATAACCGGGAGTGCCCCGGCTGGGAACAAGGCAAGGGTGGCGTCATCTTCAGGGTAGCCTGATAGCATCCAAAGCGGATCGTCCGGGTGGTGCGGAGCTCGTCCAGCATTGAAGCGGTGCATCTTCCTCCTCGCTGCTGAGTCATGTGTCGGTAGCCGAATCTGTCTCCTTTACCTGCTGGCTATGTTATGGTCCGGCGCGGCAAGAGTGCTACTTTTGAGGAAACCCGGTGAGTGAAATCAGTCGACAGCCGTCGTCCTACTCCTATCGGTTGCACAAAACCAGTGACGAGGAAAGCCTGACCCCGAAGGCATTTGTGAGGTTATTCCTTCGCACCTGGCCGTACCTCAAGCCACAATGGAAACACCTTCTGGTCTGGAGCTCAGCCCGGTTCCTGATCGAAATCATCTGGGTGTTTGCCGCACTGGTCGCGTTCGACCTGTTCAACAACAAGGTGCTGGTGGGTGAAAAGCTGGAGTCGTCCCAGGTGACCTTGCTGTTTCTTGATGACAGTTACCGGTCGTACGTCCCTGATCAGACTAACGAAACGGTTGAACAGGAGCAGGGCGAAGCACCCATGCTGACCAGGGTGCAGCGGGCCGAAGTGCGAGATCGGCTGCTGATATTGTTCGGCATCGCGGGTGTGTTCATTTTCATGCTATCGCCGGCCATTGATTACTACCGCACCTGGATATTGCAGCGAGTCAACCAGTTCCTGCGGGTCACCATGGTGGAGCGGGCAGAACACCTGTCGCTGCGCTATCACAGTAACGCCAGGACGGGAGACGCAATCTATCGGCTGTATCAGGACAGTGCGATGATCACCAGCGTCATTGAACGTATTCTGCTGGAACCCCTGGTTGCAATTGGCCAGGTCTTTTTCAGCTTTTTCGTGCTGTGCCTGTTCAGCCCTGTGCTTGGGCTCATGTTCATCGGCGGCATCATTCCGATGGTGTGGCTGATCGTATGGTATACGCCGCGCCTGCAGATTCGCTCGCGCCGTGCAAGAACGACAAACAGCGATCTGACGTCCAGGATCCAGGAAGGCTTCGCAGCCATCCGGATCATCAAGGCCAATCGCGCTGACCCGATACTCAGACAGCGCTTCAATCAGGATTCACGAACCGCGCTGGATGCAGCATTCTATTTGCGCGTTGAGTCTATCCTGATGCGTATGCTGCTGATGTTGCTTGTGGGTCTCATGATGATTGCGACCCAGTATCTGACAGCAGGCTGGACCATGGCGGAAGATCCCACTTTTCTCGCGGGTTCGGTGGCACTGGTCGGCTTCACGATCTGGAACTTTGGTGCGTTCCAGGCGGTGCAGAGTCGAACTTCAGAGTTCCTGCTGAACGGTATGGATCTGGTTCGGATATGGACCGTGTTGCAGGACATGTCCGTGGGACTGGATCGATCTTTCTTCCTCCTGGATCTGGAACCGGATGTGGTTGATGACGAGGATGCTGTCCCGATTCCCGAGCCAATTTTGAAGATCACCTACACGGACGTGACCTTTGGCTACGATCCTGACCGGCCAATACTCAAGGGCATCAACCTTGCGGCCGATGTGGGAACCATTACCGCCATCGTTGGTACGACCGGGTCCGGCAAGTCCACATTAATGAGTCTCCTGCTGCGGTTGTACGATCCTGATTCCGGATCAATCGCCATCAATGGCATTGATCTGACCCACCTGCAGATTGACAGTTTGCGTGCTGGTGTCGCCATCGCGCTGCAACAGAACACGCTGTTCGCGACCTCGGTGGCAGACAATATCGCCTATGCGACCGCAGATGTGGACCGAGCAGCTATTGAAGCGGCAGCACGCGTTGCCTGCGCGGATGAATTCATCCGCACTATGGCGCAGGGCTACGATACGGAACTCGGTGAACGGGGAGGCAAGCTGTCAACAGGGCAGCGACAGCGTCTCTCGATCGCGCGTGCGGTGGTACGCGATACGCCCATCCTGATCCTGGATGAGCCGACGGCATCCCTGGACGCGGAGACAGAGCATCGGGTGCTTGCCAATCTGGCCGAGTGGGGCCGTCAACGCATTGTATTCGTGATCACCCATCGTCTGTCCACCATACGCAATGCCGATCAGATCGCGTTTCTGGAGGATGGTGAAATCGTAGAACTGGGCAACCACGAGACCTTGATGGCAATATCGGACGGCAGATACCGACGCTTCGTGTCAGCCGAGGTCGAAGTCACTTCGGCATCGGAGTCAGTTCAATGAGCGACATCACTACGAACGGAACTGGCTCCACGCCAAAATTCGATGATCGCCTCGACACGGAAACCCGCATCAGCAATCTTGAGGTGGCCGGGATTCTGGATCGATGCCTGCGCCTTCTCGGGGCCGTTCCGAAGCTCTTCTGCAGCAAGCTTGTACTATCAGCCCTCGCGATCATACCCGGCTTGTACTATCAGTGGATCCCAAAGATTGTTATCGACAATGTGATCCTGCAGAAAGCTGTCGAAGAGACAGAAACGCCATTTCCACCGCATATGGCACCGCTCGTCAATGTCATTACGGGATTGTCTCCGATGGAAACCCTGGCGGTGATCACCGCCGTACTGCTGGTGCTGTTGTTTGTTGTAGGGCGCGGTGGCACCTATGCGTACTTCTCTCAGGGCGAGGACAGCGCCACGCAATCGGAAAACCAGATGAACCAGGGCGGAAGTGAAACCAGCGGCATCATCGGTCTGGCTGATTCCTTTGTGCAAATCAGGCTGTCACAGCAGCTGACCAACCACTTGCGCACCACCTTGTTCCAGCGCATGGCGCGCCTGCCCATGACGACGCTGGACGACCACCGAATAGGTGATGCCGTATATCGCGTCATGTACGACGCACCCATGGTGCCGGGCATGTGCTACAAGGTCACACTGGAGCCGATCTTCATGATCATCGGCGCCATGATCTCGCTGTACTTGATGCATTACAGCTATGGTGACGTGGCACCGGAACTGGTCTGGGTTGCCGCGATGATGATACCGTGTGCGTTGCTGGTCACTGTGCCATTTTCTGCGTTGGCCAGGCGGGTGCAGCAGGATTCTCGTGCAGCGGGTGCCGCGACCACCAACGCCATAGAGGAGAGTCTCGGCAACATTTCGGCCGTCCAGAGTCTGGGTGGTATGGGCCGGGAGAAGGATCGCATTGATAAGCATAGCAACGAGTCCTTCCGGCGCTATCGTCATATAAAAATCGTAAACATCTTGCTTGAGTTTGCTACCTTGTTCCTGCTGGTTGGCATGGCATTCTGGGTGACGATTTTTGCCACCGATCTGATTATCGCAGGCGACATGAGTCCCGGTGACTTCGGAGTGCTGTTCGGAATTGCAACGTCTCTGGGTGGCACTGCAGTGGGTCTCGGACGCTTCTGGATTGAGCTGCAGGGAAACGCCGCAGCCGTGCGGCGGGTATTCTTCTTTATTGATTTGCCGTCGGAAGAGCATGGCGCGTCGTTGCCAAAAGTTGGTCCCTTATCAGACAGCGTGAAGATTGAGGACGTGGACTTCACCTATCCGGATGGCCGCGTCGCACTCAGGAACATTAACCTCTCGCTGAAACCGGGTGAACTGGTTGCCATCGTGGGGCCGACCGGGGCTGGCAAGACCAGTCTGGCCTATCTGGTCCCGGCGTATCTCACGCCCAGCCGCGGCCGGGTCCTGTTTGATGGAAAGGATACCCGAGAGATCAATCTCGACAGCCTGCGTGATCAGGTCAGTTATGTGTTTCAGGAACACCTGCTGATGTCGGAGTCCATTCGTGCAAATCTGCTGCTGGTAAATCTTCAGGCATCTGATGCAGAGATTCATGATGCGCTGACGACTGCCGGCGCCATGGACTTCGTTAACGCGCTACCCGACGGTGTCGACACCATACTGGGCCGATCTGGCGATACACTTTCGGTCGGACAAAAGCAGCGCCTGTGTATCGCCAGAGGGCTGATTCGCGATACCTCGGTGCTCATTCTCGATGAACCCACGGCTGCACTTGACCCGCAGACCGAAAATGCACTCGTCAACGCGTTACGACAGGCCGCCAAAGGCAAGCTGGTAATCGTCATCGCGCATCGACTGTCCACCATCCGCCAGGCGGACCGCATCGTGTTTCTGGAGGATGGTGAAATTACTGACATCGGTAATCATCACGATCTGATGTCTGATCCGGATGGACGCTACCGTAGATTTGTGGAGTTGCAAGCAGGCAACGTCGGCTGAACCCCCAGGGTCATCGACTGTGACACTATCGCCTGATCCAGCGCACCACTCGTTCGGTGGCGTGCACAAGACTCGTTGAAAGCCGGATCAGCGTACGCAATCCCCTGGGTCGTATCACCTATATGGTGACTTCCGAGCCGGCAGCGACCGGGGCAAGGAACCGCCGGTCACCGGTAGGTGGCTGCTCGTAACGCAGCCCGAGGAAGGCATGTACACGTCCGTTGCTGAGACCGGTTACCGTGCCGAGCCCGGATTCAATCGTCGTCCTCTGACTCCATTGCAGGATGTAGTCGGTGCCGGAGGGGCGGTCCGGGATTGGCTCGTCCCTACGGTGTCCCCACCAGAGCCCCAGCGCTGCCACCACTACTGCCACTCCGACGATGCTGAGTAATTTAAAATGACCCCCTGAATACCTCGGACCCTGCCGCAACTGTAACCGGTGAATATAAAGAACATCCAGGTGACCTGCGCACCTTTGCAATGCTTGTTTCAATCCCCGGGGCCGGTCGCTATGGGTGACGCGGTATTGCTTGCCTATCGCCACGTCAGATGGGCGTGCAGATTCACTGCTGACCAAGAGTAGTAGTAATAAGGTTTTGCATGACTGGAAAGAACGATATGCTTCATGGATGATTGATGCAGCCAGCCGGGTCACAGACTCGAAGTCGATAGACACTCGATCGAGCCTCATTCAGGCAGTTCCTGCACGATGACGATGTGAAAGTCGTGCTGGAAAGGTCCCCGGACCGCATAATGGGACCGGAACTTCATGAAAGCCGGGATGGATACAACTCTATGAAAAAACCACTCTCAGGGCTCAAGGTCCTGGACTTCTCAGCAGTTTTTGCCGGACCCATCTGCACTCGGATCCTGTCTGATTGCGGTGCCGATGTGGTCAAGGTGGAGCCACCCAGGGGTGGTGACGTGATCAGAGGTCCACGGGGAACCAGCAGCGTCTTTTCACATTTTAACGCTGGCAAGCGCAGTGTGACGATAAACCTGAATGAACCTGCGGGCCAGGAGGTCGCCCGTTCACTGGCGCGAACTGCCGATATTGTGGTGGAGAATTACCGTCCGGGAATCATGTCGAGATTCGGGCTCGACTACGAATCTCTGAGAGCCATTAACGAAAAGCTGATCTACTGCTCAATCTCCGGATTCGGACAATCCGGACCGTTTGTGCACCGGGCCGCCTATGCTCCCATCGCACATGCTGCCAGTGGGTTTGACTACTCACACACAGCCTCGCAACCTGACCCCAATGCCGCACCACCGGTCTGGGGCATCATGGTGGCTGATATGCTCACCGGATCCTACGCCTATGGCTCAATTCTGACAGCCTTGCTGGGGCGTGAGAAACATGCAACAGGTGAATACATCGACGTGACGATGATGGAGTCGATGATGATGCTGATTCCCGGGCAGATGCAGGCAGCACAGCTGGACAACCCACCCCCGGCAGGAGGGTTCCGGCCGATCAGAGTCAAAGATGGTTTTGTGATGGTTTGTATCGTGTCCGAGAAGAATCTCCGATGCCTGTGCGAAGCCATCGATCGCCCTGACATGCTTGAGGGCGAGAAATTCAGGTCGCAGCGGCCGAAGCATTTCCCTGAATTTGTGGCCCAGATTGAGTCCTGGTCAGAAAAACTCAGCGCGGAGGAGTGTGAAAAGAGGCTCAACGATGCCGGCGTGCCTTGCAGCGTATACAACAAACCATCGGACCTGTTTGCTCATCCACAGATTCTGGAAAGGAAGAGTTTCAGGGAATTCGACGCAGAGACCGGCAGGTTCCTGATACAGAATGCCCCGTTCAAGTTCAAAAACGTCGACATTTCCACGGCGAATCATTCGCCGGCACTGGGTGAGCACACACAAGAGGTGCTCGCAAAGCAACTTGGTCTCCCTCAAGAAAAACTGGACGAGCTAAAGGCCTCGGGGATTATATAGCGACTCGTGATCAGCTCCGTACCCGGCGATATTCTGGCGCTGGTTGAGCACGCTGCGAGCAATGGTAGTGTGACGACTACGGGGAGATCAGAAGGGCCAGCCTTTGCGGGCAAAGCCGGCTTTACCGGTATCTTGATCTGCCAGCGCAGACATGGGAAAACCTGTCGTCGCTAGGGTAGTATTGTGCTTTCCAACACAATCAGTGCTCCCATAATCGAGGTACTGGCTTGGCCCCATCGCCTCTTGTCTGCCGATTTGGCGACTATCGGATAGATCAACAGTACAACGCTGTGGAGAAGGGCGGCGAGACGACGTCGGTATCTCCACTGGTGATGGATGTACTCGTTCACCTGATCCGGTATCGCGATCGTGTTGTGTCCGCGGAAGAATTGCTGACAACGTTCTGGCCAGGGCGAATCGTTGAAGAGAGTACAGTCCACCGGGTGATCAGCCAGATACGGAACGCGCTTGGTGACTCGGCCCGGGACGCGATGTATATCCGGACGGTGAGTAAACGAGGATACCAGGCGGTTGCCGAGGTCTCGATGGGCGATTGGGCCGTGAACACGACCAACCCTCAAAGAGACACCTCTCCAGAGGTGGGGGGCGAGTCCGTTGATGAACCAGTGTCGCTGGCGACGGAGGATGTCGCGCAGCTTCAACAGCAAGCAGACGAGCCTCCCGGGCAGACTGGTACGCCAGTCAGGCGAGGCCTCGTGCTGGCTTGCATCGCATCGCTTGCGGTGTTCCTGCTCGGCCTGACCGTATTTCTCCTGAAGGGCACCGTATCCGCGCCGACGACGGCAGATAGCGATGACAATTCGCTGGTTCCCCCGAGAGAGTCGGTGGCAGTGTTGCCTTTCACCAATCTCAGCACCGAGGCCCAGGTCGGTTTCTTCGCCGACGGACTGGCCGAGAGCATCCTCGATGAACTGGCAGGGATTGATCATATGCGCGTGCCTTCGCGCACGGCGAGCTTCCGTCTGGCCAGTCAGGATCTGGATCTGCAATCAATGGCGCGGGAACTGGAAGTTGAATATCTGGTGGAGGGCAGCGTTCAGGCAGCCGCCAACGAGCTTCGCATTACTGTTCAGCTGATACGGGCTTCAGATGGATTTCACGTGTTCTCCAGAACCTATGAACGCAGTCTGGACGACAGATTCGACGTGCAGGCACAGGTAGCGGCCCATATTGCGCAGATGATCCATGACAAGATCTGGGAGGATCAGCGGCGCCAGTTTCCGGAGCGGTTCAGAGATTTTCGGGGCATCAAGCGCCGAGCTGTTGATCTCTTCCTGGACTCTGTCGCTCAATACAATCTACACACGGCTGGTGAAGGCGGCGATCTTCTGCTGGCGAATCAGTTGGTGACAAAGGCCGCGGAGATTGATCCGAACTTCGTGCTCGCCCATGCCGACGTCGCCTGGGGCCTGCTGCGCAGGGTCGATCCGGACATATCCGTCGATGAGGCATCCGTGCGGGCGCATCGCGCCCTCGATCGAATACTCGAACTGGAGCCTATGAACCTCACCGCGCACTTCATGCGTGAACAGGTCTATATCCAGCTGGACCTCGATTACTGGCAGGCCGAAGCTCTATACGAGAGGGCGATTGCTCTGGCCCCCAGAGCGCCGTGGTGGCGAAGCTTTATGGCCAACATTGCCTTTCGTGAGGGCCGTGCGGCAGAGGCGCTTGACCTGCTGGCCATGGAAGCGTCAGGAGATCTCGATGACATGAGACGGGAATTTCTGCCTTTCTATGCGGATGTGCTGCGGAATATGGGTCACTACAACAGGGTGCTGAAGGTCACCGACGAGGCGCTGAAACTGATCCATGCGGGCCGGCCGCGTGCTGAACTGCTCCACGGCAAGGCGGCGACCATGTTTGCGCTGGGAAGAGAGCAAGAAGGCCGTCAACTACTGGAAGAGGCCTGGACTTTAGGTGGGCAGCATGTACCGGAATTATTCATAGAGACCTTCGCGCGGTTTGGCGACCCCGCGCGATCACGCGAGGCTGCCGGGAAGGCCTTGGTCACTCCCGTGAATCGCGGTCATTTTGCGCTTGGTTACCAGGCGCTTGGCGAATACGAACGGGTGTTTGAGTTCCTGGCCGAAGGGATCAATGATCACGATCGATCCGTGATCGACATAATGCGATCTGATCGCTGGGCGGAGCCGGTCACCTCCGACCCTCGCTTCGCCGAATTGCTGGCATTGCTGGAATCCAAGGAAACGCATAGCCGACGCTATTTGAAGGACCTGGACCAGGCGAAACCCAGGTGATTGAAGGGCCCTGTCCTCGAAGAAACCGCCAACCAATCCTACGCCTCCCCGCGATTGAGCCACAGGTTTATCCATCGAGTATCGAGGCCTAGGTGTGGGACGAGCAGACTTGTCTGGCGCATTGCGATCGGGCTGCCAAGACGTTTACATCCAAGAAGTGTCTGCTGACGGGACCGATCGATGGTAAATGCAAACTCATGGAGGTCGCAGGAACCGTGGCTGCCTGTGAGGCCAGCTGTGAAACCGAACGGGCGGTTGCAGACTGTGGTGTAAACGGCAGCGGCGAGGAAATCCCGCATCGATTTCTGACCTCCTGTCTGGCGGGCTCCTATGACGGTGGCAAGACTTGCGTCAAACCAGCGGAAACCACCTCCTGCATATCCAGTCAGGGAGTCTGTTCCAAGTCATGCTCCGGCAATGACATCACGGAGTGCAAGTGCACGGCTTCGGCAGGTGTGTGTAATAGGACCGCAGTGACCGAACGTGCTGTTGCGCTTTGTGCGGAGCCGAGCTGGGATTGATTTCGTTCGGGTAAATCAGAGGTTCACTGGTTAGTCAGCTTTGCCAGGGCCTCATGTGACGAGACCTGTTCGGCGTTGTCGACGCCCTGAATCCGGCCGCGAGCAATCAGGTAGTTCATTCCAAGCCGTTCCTGATACTCGGCTATCTTGTCGCAGGCATAGGCGGTGTCGCCAACAATGGCGCGTTGTTCGGGACTGCCCTCGGGGTCGGCGGCGAGGATTCTTCTGACCTCCCGGATCAGGGAGGTCCGTTCACTGATCAATACGGTTCGCATCACTGGTCTGACTTTGATCGGTTCATGTCCAGCCTCGCTGGCGTGCCTCGCATGTTGCTCATAGTTTGCCACCAGTACATCCAGGGTCTCCCTGGGCGACGCGATGTAGGGCAGGCCAAGCGAGCCGGCTTGTTTGATGGCGAGCGGTCCAAAAGCGGCCACCCAGATGGGCGGATGAGGTTTCTGAACGGGCAGCGGGGCCAGGCGGATGGGCTCGCCCTGCTGATCAAGGGCGATGGGTTCACCGCTCCAGGCGTTGATCATGAGCGCCAGGTTGGCCTTGAACCGTCTTCGTTTGTCCTTGATCGGAACATCAAAGGCACTGAACATGCTGTCCTGAAAGCCTCGACCAACCCCCAGAATGACGCGGCCCCCGGACATCGTATCGAGTACGGCCACGTCTTCTGCCGCCTGAATCGGGTGTCGAATGGGCAGCAGGTAGGAGGTTGTACCAAGTCGTATCCGCGTGGTGCGGCTTGCAACCGATGCCAGTAGCATCAGTGGCGATGGAATCGACCCGCTGCCACCAAAGTGGCTCTCTGGCAGCCAGAACGAATCAAAGCCTATCGCTTCCGCGAGTTCTGCCTGACTGGCCAGTTCATGGGCGAGCCCGCGGGTACCGAATTTCCATGCTGTGACTGCGACTTGCATCCTGTGAGATAAGCACAGTCGGTCCATGAAGCCAAGGGCGGATTGCGTTCAGCGGATTTTTTTCTGAGCCCTCAGCGTGCCCGGATCGGCCACGCCGTTGTCGCGCCGGGAAGTTTTCCGGACGGCACAGCGTGCGGCCAGAACTTCCATGAAAGAGCATGGCAAGACGCCGGTAGAACGTCGTGCAAACGCTTCAATTTCGCGATGTCTCGAGAGCGCCGCTATCGTGGGAGACCTCGATCAGGATCCCTGGTGTTGGTGATCCTCACTGGGGTCGTGCTGGCAGTCGACCCGACGGCAGCAGAGGTAGTTCTGGATGTGGGCAGTGACCAGAACCAGCCCGCCCACCGTCGTGACCATTCGCTCACCAGTGTATCCGAAGATGTCATGTCCCCAGATGGCAGTGAAGGTCAGTGCCGTCAGACCGATAGAACCAAGAATGATCGTCGCACGGTCCTTGTGTCTCCGGCAACCGATGGTTAACGCTACCAGACTGGTTGGCAGAATCAGAACCAGCATGATCAGGTGAAAGTACTGTTCTTCAAGGAGGCTACCGTGAACGATGGGAAATAAAGTCACCAGCATCGGCAACACAAGGCAGTGCACCATGCAGGTCCCCGAAAGGAGCACGGCGAAAGCGTCCAGTCTGTTTCTGGGCGACGATGGTTGCTGTGTATGCGGCATTTGGCAGGCCAGTTTCGAACGGGCGTGTTATACCACAACTGGATTGTCGAGTCCCGGGATTTGGACGCCTGCCACCATGGTGGCGGCCCTGGTGTGGCGGTTGCCTGCACGGCTGTGTGGCTGGCATCTGGCTGGTGGTCTGATACCATTCAGACTCGATGTAAATGACCGACTGGAGCACCATGTTCAAAGACAAACGCGTGATCGTCACGGGCGGCGCCGGCGCCCTGGGCCAGGCAGTAGTGGAATACTATGAGACTCGTGGTGCCCGGGTTGCCATCGTGGACTACAACGAGGAGATCCTGGATGGCGCGTTCCCGCAGCGCTCCGCGACTAACCTCTACATCAGCGGCGATCTCACCGACAGGGCCTCCTGCCAGGCGGCCGTTGCATCTGTGGTGGACGCATTTGGTGGCGTCGATATCCTGTGCAACATTGCCGGTGGCTTCATGATGGGTGAGCCCGTACATGAGACATCGGACAAGACCTGGGATTTTCTGTTCAATCTCAATACCCGGTCTGTCATGAACATGGCAAGTGCGGTGGTGCCACAGATGCTCAGTCAGAAGGGTGGCAAGATCGTCAACATCGCCGCCCGGGCCGCTACTGCAGGTGCTGCCAATATGGGGACCTACACCGCTTCCAAGGCGGCTGTGATGCGGCTGACCGAGTCCATGGCGCTTGAACTCAGGGAGCACAACATCAACGTCAACTGTATCCTGCCCGGAACGATCGATACACCGCGCAACCGTCAGGATATGCCCAGGTCCGACCATAGCAAATGGGTGCCGACCCCTGACATCGCAAGGGTGATTGGTTTTCTGACGTCCGATGATGCCATCGCGGTACACGGTGCCGGTGTTCCCGTGGATGGACTGAGCTGAGGCAGACAATGATGGAAGGAGTCAAACCCTGGGTTCGAAAGCAGCGCGAACAGATAGCAGATTGCCGGGTATTCAGTGTGCACGAATCCACCTCGGTTTCGCCGAGTACGGATGAGGAACACAGTTTCTATGTGCTGGAGTCCGCTGACTGGGTCAATGTCGTACCGGTGACCGCGCAGAACGAGATCGTCTGCATCCGTCAGTTTCGACATGGCACCGAGCAAGTCACGCTTGAGATTCCGGGTGGACTGGTGGACCCGGGAGAATCGCCCGTCGATGCGGCAGCCAGGGAGATGCGAGAAGAAAGTGGTTTTGCTGCCGCGGAGTTGGTCTCCCTGGGGGTCCTTAGCCCCAATCCAGCGCTGTTTCCCAATCGCCTCCATACTTTCGTCGCGGCGGATGCGAAGCAGGTTGACGAGGTGCGCAATACCTCGACTGAACATACAGAAGTGCAACTTATTCCCATGGCGCAGCTATCGGAGTTGCTCGTGTCAGGTGAAATCGATCATGCGCTCGTCGCGGCGACACTTTGGCGACTCCTTTACCTTTTGAAAGGGTAAGCCGGAACCAGACCCGGTCAATCTGGCTGTCTTGCCGACTGCCTGCAGACAATCCGCGTTAGTGGTCAAATCTCCCTGTCCAGTATTCGTTTAGTGGTCATGACCTTGGCGCAAGTCAATGTCGAGTTGCTGCCAGTGAGGCAGAGTATAGGAACCTAGGGGCTGGAGCCACGGACCATGAAAAAGACATCGAAAAAATTCAGTTACTGTGAGAAAGAGGGTCTGGATTCAGTGTGCGACTACGTGAGCACGCTTTGCAAAGGCTTGCAGAATCGACATCTGGCCCTGGGAGCGGACGACGCCAGGGTCGAATTTTATCTGCCTGATGACGTGACGATGAGCCTTGACGCAGGTTCGGGCAAGAAGGGCGGATCACTGGTGCTGAAGCTTGTCTGGCGAGAGCGGGCAGTGATTCCGGCTGACGACGAGATCAGCGGGAAAGACAGTCCTGACGAGCAGGGCAAGCAGGGAGATAAAGACGAGAAAGACGAGAAAGACAAGAAGGGGAAAAAGGGCAAGAAAGACAAGAAGAGCAAGAAGGGCAAGAAAGACAAGAAGAGCAAGAAAGACAAGAAAGACAAGAAAGACAAGAAAGACAAGAAAGACAAGAAAGACAAGAAAGACAAGAAGATCAGGGTTAAGAAATCAAGCCTGACAGTCAACGAATCCGCACCGGACGAGGAGGTGTCTCAAGCTGTTGATAAGGGTCAACTGCAGGAGCCGGCAAAGCCGAAAAGGGCTCGCTCGAGGCCAGCCAGTTCAAGAATGAGCACATCGAGGTCCCGGTCGGCAACACCCAGGGCAGGGACCAGAAGCCGGGCCCGGACAACGCAAGATGGTATTGCTGATGAACCCGCTGCGGCAGCAGCAGGACCGGTCGCGAAGAAAGCGCCCGCCACACGGCGTAAAACGCCTTCGAGAAAACCGGTGCCGAAGCGCAGCAGGAAACAGCCGGCGATGCCAGTGACAGAGGCGGAACCGAGCCAGGAATAGGGCGGCGAGACCTGCCGAGTGATGTCCGGGAGTAGACCTTGATGGGCCGAAGTCAGGTCATTCTGATGTTCAACCGCTATTGAATTCTGAGGTCCAGGTCTGCTTCATCGCAACGGTAGGGTGCCAGATGTTCAAGCAGATCATAGGCATGGCCGAGGAGTCGATCAGGATGTCCAAGAGACTCGAAATTGATCCGCAACAGGGGCTCGGTCTTGGAGCGTCTTAACGTGACTCGCCAGTCCTCCGGCAGGTGCAGACCGATGCCGTCAAAGTGCTCAACCTGTTTGGCCCCCGGGCCGTATTCACTGATGATCTGTTCGAATGCCGCATCCACATCGGTTAACCCGAGACTGATTTCGGGTGTGCAGCAAAACCGTTCGCGCCGATCCGAAATCATATCCTCAAGGTCCTGGCCGGCCCGGTGAATCAGGGAGATGACGTTGAGCCAGGCGAACATGCCTGAATCACATCCAAAAAAATCACCGAAATAGTGATGTGACGAGAGTTCGCCACCGTATATGGCGCCCGAGCGACGCATATGCTTTTTCATGAATGCGTGACCCGTTTCAGACGGAATGGCAATGCCGCCGAGCCTGTCAATGATCTCGAGAGTGTTCCAGCAAAGCTTCGTATCGAAAACGATCGCCGCGGCGGGAGACCTGATCAAGAAGTCCTGGGCGAGCAGCCCCACGATATAGTAGGTCGGGATCATTCGGCCTTCGGAGCCAAAGAAAACGCAACGATCACAGTCACCATCCCAAGAGACGCCAGCCATGAAATTTCCATCTTTCATGAATTCGTTCATTTGCCTCACGAGGCGTGGCCGCGCCGGGTCCGCGCCCTCCAGCGGGATCGGGCCCGGGTCCTGTCTGAACCAGCTGACGGGTATGTGGAATTCGCTGGCGAGTGCCCCGGCGAGTGTCGTGGCCGTTCCGTTCAGTCCGTTCAACGCCACATGCCCCCGGTTGAGTTGTTCCATATCAAAATGGGATCTGACGTGGTCGATATACCCGGGCAACAGGTCCACCGCGGTGATGGACCCGCCACTTCCAGGGTTGCGGTGCCCGTCAAGCATGAGCCGCATGACCCCATTAAGGCCGGTTTCAAAGGTTACCGCTTCACCATTTTTGAGCACGCATTTGAAACCGTTGTAGTCCTCCGGGTTGTGGCTGGCTGTCACGACGATCGCCGCGTCGATGTCCGGCCTTGTGGAGGCAAAATAACCGAGTTCGGTCGCGCAGAGGCCGAGGTTCATTACCTGGATGCCACACGCTCTGAGGCCGTCGTTCAGGGCTGACTGCAGGTTCTCACTGGAAGCCCGCATGTCACGGCCCGTAGCGACCGTGCCCTGCAGCCGGAAATGCCCGGTGAAGGCATGGGCGAAACGGGTGGCAAACGCTTCATCGAGTTCATCGGGATAGATGCCTCGAACGTCGCCAAGACGGAATGCAGGCAGGGGTACAGACATTGCGCCATTATAGACCTGCTTGCCGCTCAGATGCCTGAATCGCGCAGCACTCTCAGGCAACGTTGATAGACCTCAGCGTCAATAGCACCTGTTTGCTGGCCTACCCGGGACAAGATGTCGCTGGCGGTCGCCAGATCACCCAACTGGCAGGCAAGATCAGCTCCAATCAGCAGGGCCTCGCTGGTTCCTGGATGTCTCGGATAATCTGAGTCGAACCGACCAAGCATCGCTACCGACGCCTGTTTCTGCGACCGGGACGAGGCGGCCCGGCCAAGGTCGATTGCACGGGTACCGGAAGTCAGACGAAGCCTGCCTCCTGACTCGGACCACAACGTCTCAAAGATATCCCAGGCGGTGGTAACACTATGGTCCAGCAGGCGGCCGACATAGCCTTCTGCCATTCTGTAGGACAGGGCAGGGTCCGTCAGTTCCCGAAGTAGCTCGTAGAAATCACCGTCCTCCTGGTAGCGGCCTCGTCTGAGTCGACTCTCCATACGTTCGACGGCTTCGGCGACCCGGCCCCGTCGTGACAACAGCGCGAGGTCGCGGATGAAATGTTCCTGGTCCTTGCGCCGGCTCGCGGTCGTGGCGGCGGCAAACTGTTCCTCACTGAAATCGGTGATGATGCCAATGGATTCACGACGGGAGTGGAGCAGAACGCCCGTTGTCCGGAAGGTGGCCATCAGGAGCAAGGTGGCAATGGCGGCCAGCGCGAATCGCCCTCCGGGGAACAGTTCGGACAGGTGAGCGTCATCCTCGACCATGATCAACACCACCATCAGCGAACCCGTTATCAGAAAGCGCAAAGGATAGTACGTCAGGCCCATGCCTCTCATGAACTGCCAGATATGATCGGGCCGCAACGCTTGCGTCAGCCGCCAGTGGAACGTGATGAAGGCAGTGATCGCAGGCGTGACTACAAGCAAGAGGCCGATGATGAGTGGACGCCACGGTTCAGGGGTTACGCTGATGATGCCGAGGGCGCCTGCAAGCACCAGAGCCTGGCGATAGATCCGGGGTTCAGGGCCCAGTATCTCGGAGCCCAACCGGGGCAGGCGGCTGTGGCCTCTTGCTGAATACTCGATGATCACAAAGCCGTATTTGAAGAACATCGCTCCGCTAATGAGCCACAGGGGCAGCGCCAGATAAACCAGGTAGCCGTAGCTCAACGCGCTGAGGATGCCGAACAGCAGGGAAAACACAAGCCAGACCAGCACAACCTCAGTCTGCAGGATGAAATCCCAGGGCCCCGGTCGACCATTCACGGTGGTCTGACCATGACGGAATGCTCTGGATGATGGTGATTGATCCCGATCAATTCGGAGGGCCGGAATTTCGCTTCCCGGTCTGGACCTCGTTGAGAATGTGAGGTACTTCGCTCACGCTGATGGTACATTTGGATATCATGATTCGAGCGAACACTGGATCGTGTTGTCTGATGGAACTTCTGGTGTGGCATTTTGTTCCCGCTCTTTAGATCCTGTGACTTGACTCAACAGCTTGACTCAATAACTGGATCCTCGCGATATGATCCAACGGATTAATCCTACTACAGAGGCTCGAAAACGTGTGACCCGGGTTCGACAACAGGTAATGGTTCTGTATCTGTCCTCATCGGCGCTGGATTCAGGCGTTGTGGGATGGGCTTTCTATGACGGCACCGGAAACCAGAGGCACGCCCCGGGTGCCCAGGACGAGCCGCCCTATCGCACCGGGCTCGGCGCGATGGAGGACGGCTGGCGCCTGATCCAGGCGAGTCCACTGGTCAGCCATATCGCGGGCCAGGAATTCAGAACCGATTATCTCAAGTACGAATTCTTCTTTGAGAAGCTGGTGCAATATGGATAAAGCAGCAACAGGAGACGCCACGAAACTGCTCAACTCAACCCAGATGGCAGAATTCGCCGCGCGGGGATTTGTCAGGATGGACGGCGTCGTGCCCGATGATTTGAACCGGGCTTTCCTCGACGAACTCGGCGCCGGGGAGGCGAGTGAGCCGGCAGGACAGTACCGGCTCGCGAGGCAGAGCGGGGCCGTTCCTGCTGTCCCGGCGGGAACGCCACTTGCCAATGCCTACCAACCGGATACGACCGTTGGGAAGATCGTACGACTGCCCGAGGTCAGCGGTGCCATCCAGAGCCTGGTCGGGACATCTCCGCTGCTGGACCACCATTTTCTGCACATGACCTTTCCACCCCGGTTCATGCCTGGTGGCAGGGCGACCGCGCAGCATACCCATCAGGACTCAACCATTGACCCCCGGTCTGCCTTCGACGTGCAGATCATGTACTTCCCCCAGCGCGTCACGGCGTCGATGGGAGGAACCCGATTCATCCCGGGCAGCCACTTTCGAATCGTCAGTGAAGCAGCGGTCGCGCGCTACCAGAATATCCGCGGGCAGCAACGAGTCATCTGCGAACCGGGCACCATGCTGTTCATGCATATGGGGATCTGGCACGGCGGGGGCATGAACGAGTCTGATGCAGTTCGATACATGTTCAAGATCCGACTGGCCCCGACGGAGCGTCAGGTGAGGTTGTGGGATGATTCAGACCTAGGCAACGATCACTTCGAGCAGCGGCCGATTTTCTGGACCGGTGACGAGGCCCGGGACCCGATCCACGCCATTCTGACCCGACCGGAGCCCTGGTTTGAGGCCGACACCGGCAGGCTGGAATATATCAACAGGATCCGGTTCTGGCGTTATCTTCTGGGTGATGACCGCTTCGACGCCGACTACTGGATGACTCGCATTGAGAATGAGTTCCTGTAGCGCTCTTTGTCCCGGGTTGCGTCGTCATAGATTCGCGTTCAGTCCTTTGGCAGCTTCAATATCCGTTCGGCAATGATGTTCTTCTGGATATTGGGCGTCCCACCGCCAATGACGACGCTGGGCCAGCCCAGTGCATCGGCTGCCCAACTGCCGTTGTCTACCGCGCCTTCCTGGCGCCTGGTCTGATTGCCAGCCTGGCCCAGAATACTCACCGCGAAATCACCCATCTCGACCTCAAGGTCGGCGCGGTGCAGCTTGTTGACCGACGTTTCGCTGGACAGCGGCTGCCCCCTGATCTGCCTGGTCAGATAGCGCAGCCCATTGAGCCGCATGGCCTCGATCTTTGCTTCGAAGCGAGCCAGTTCTCTGCGAACCGAGGGTTTGTCTGACAGCGGTTTGCCGTTTCGTGTGGTCCGCCTCACCAGCTCCTTCAAGCTCTCGAGCTTGCTGTACATGGCGGTCACTTCGCCAATGCTTGAGCGCTCGTTGGCGAGAGACGAGATGGTCACCGCCCAGCCCTTCCCCTCGTCGCCGAGACGATTCGCAACCGGTACCCGTACATTGTCAAAGAAGATCTGGGCGAATGCTCTTTGCCCTGCCATGTTCTCGATGGGGCGTATCTCGATGCCGGGGGCATCCAGCTTCACCAGCAATGCCGTGATGCCCTCATGTTTTGCCTCTTCAGAGCCGAAATTGTCCGTGCGTACCAGCATAGAAATCCAGCTTGCAATGGGCGCGAGGGTGGTCCAGATTTTGGTGCCGTTGATCACGTAGTGATCGCCATCCCGAAGGGCCTTGCACTGCAGTGCCGCCAGGTCGCTGCCGACATTGGGCTCGGAATAGCCGGTGCACCAATGGTACTTGCTGTCCAGGATATCGGGAATGAAGCGTGCCTTTTGTTCGTCGGTACCGTACTGAATGATGCCGGGGCCTACCCAGGCGAGGCCCATCATGCAGGTGCCGAGCGGCGGCGCTCTCCGCGCTGCCATTTCTTCTTTCAGGATGACCTGGGACATGATGTCGCCGCCGCCACCACCGACTTCCCTCGGCCATGAGAAACCCACCCAGCGCTTTTCGCGCACCCTTGCGAGCCAGTTCTCCATGAAGTCACTGCCGCGCTGTTCGCGGGGTGGCAGGTTTTCGTCCAGAAAATCTCTGACTTCCTGACGAAATGCCTCTTCCTCACGGGTATATTCAAAGTCCATTGATCTTCTCCTACAGAGTCAGCGCGGCAACACGTTCGTAGTGATAGTCGGCATCGCCAAACATGGGCCGAGCCCATTTGGAGCGCTTCAGGTAGAGCTGGATGTCGTACTCTTGGGTGAATCCGATGGCGCCGTGCAGCTGCACACCATCGATTCCCATTTGCGCAAACGCATCGGAGGCATATGCCTTGGCAAGGGATGCAGCCCGGGGTAACTGATCCGGGTCCTCGTCAACACACCAGGCGGCAAAGTAGGCCAGCGACTTGAACGATTCGACGTCAACGTACATTTCTGCGAGACGGTGCTTCACACCCTGATATTTGCCAATCGGGTGGCCGAATTGAATGCGTTCTCTTGCATAACTTGTGGTCATCTCGATGATCGCTTCGGCGGCCCCGACCATTTCGGCAGTGACGGCGACCACTCCCTTGTCCAGCAGCCGAATGAGTTGAGCTTCTGTCATCGGGATGAGTTGCGCAGCGGGAACCTTGACGTTTTCGAGGGTCAGGGTACCAGTTCGTTTGGTCAGATCCATCGTGGCGGTGCTTGATGCCGAAACTCCGTCGTCTTGTCGGCGGACGATGGCAAGGCCAGGTTTGTTGGCGTGTCGGTACGCCACCAGAAACAGATCCGCACTGCCTGCGTCGGTGACAAAGGGCTTGGTGCCGGTGAGTATGATCCCTCCCGGGTCGGCGCTGGCCTGCAGAGTGAGGTTGTCTGCAATCGGGTCGTCCGGAATGTCGAGGACGGCAATGGTCCCGATAGTGTCGCCACTCGCGAGGCCCGGCAGGCAGGTCTTCTTCTGTTCCTCGTTGCCGAGTTCGCACAGGGTAGAGGCTGTCAGGCAGTGAGAAACGAACGGGGTCGGACACAGCGAACGGCCCATCTCTTCCAGGACCACAATCAGGTCAATCCAGCCAAGACCAACCCCTTCGTGTGACTCGTCGATCATCAGCCCAAGCCATCCGAGGGCGGCCATCTGCGACCAGTGCTCGCTGCTGTAGCCTGCGTCGCTGTTCATGATGCTCCGAACGGTGCTGGTCGGGCAGCGTTCTTCCAGGAACTTGCGCACCTGCTCGCGGAGCAGTTCCTGCTCCTCGGTGAATCCGAAATTCATGGGATGATCCTGTTGTTCGCATCAACGCCGGATTGTAACGGTTTGCGGATACTGGCGCACTCGGGGTAAGGCGCCGCTGCCTGGCTTGCTTGTACTCTCCAATAGACGCTATTGGACGGCCTGACTAACGGTTTGTACCGCCGAATCTGAGTGGGTTCAGGAATTCAATCGGGTGCCGCGTGACGCCGTCAGTGGACAGGTCGGCCAGAATTTCCCCCAGCACCGAGGCAAATTTGAAGCCGTGCCCGGATAGACCGGCGGCCAGATAGACGTTGGCCTGCCCCGGGTAGGCACCGACCAGAAAGTGGCCATCGGGGCTCATGGTGTACATGCAGGTCGTGTGGTGATTCAGCTGGGGCCCGACGGAAGGCAGATGGTGCCGGGCAAACAGGCTCGCAGCCTCGAGTTCCGTGGTATCCAGGGTCCGGTCCAGACGCTCCGGAGCGGTGCATTCACGGCCACCACTGTGATTGGATATCTTGACCCCCTTCGCGTCCATCCGGGGGATCGCGTAAAAGGTGTCGCCGGCTCGCTCGGACAGGACCACCGGGTAGTCACCCAACCTGAAGTCGGAAGTATCACCGTCAAACCAGAACAACGCCTTGCGGACAATGGTGAAGTGCTGGGCGATGGCCGGCAGCAGCGACGATGCCCAGGCTCCGGGCGTGATCACGAGCTTCTCGCAGACATAGGTGTCCTGCTGAGTGGCCACCTCGATGCCCTGGGCAACAGCACGCCAGGAGAGGACCGGTGAACCGACCACCAGCGATGCGCCGGCACGTTTGGCCAGTGAGACGTAGGTACGAATGCAGTCTTCGACCTTCAGGATGCCCGCATTGGGATCGAGAATGGCCTGCTGGTCTGCCGCCATCCGGATAGACGGAAACCGCCTTGTGACCTCGGCGCTGGACAGTGGCTCAATATTCAGGTCATGAGCACTCGCCGCAGCCTTGAGCCCGGTAATCACTTCGCCTTCAGCGGGTCCAAGATTCAGGACATGGCTGTCCAGCAGTAAACGGGTGTCCGCCTGCTCCTCGAGCTCACGCCATAACTCAAACGCACGGCGCAACAACGGGATGTAGTCCGGATGTTCGAAGTATGCCAGCCTGATGATGCGTGAGTCTCCGTGGGAACTGCCCTGGTCATGTCCCGGAGGAAACTGATCCAGGCCCAGAACACGCACACCCCGCCGGGCATGGTGATACAGCGCTGCGCTACCGACTCCCCCGGTTCCCAGAACGATACAGTCGTAACGTGTGTCTGCCATGGTTACAACGGTCTGAGCCGAACCCAGCCACTTTCCACGTGCCGGGCCGCAGTCTCGTATCCAGGCTCTCCTGGCATGATGATGGTGTTGGAATCCCCACCGACCCTTGCCCGATGGTCCGGGAGGTTCGCCCCGGCCGCGGCCATGACCTCTTCGGCAGATGAGAACAGGGCCAGGTTCTTGATCATCCGGAGTGTGGGCGTCATCAGGACCATCTCCTCGGTTTCCACCTTCTCGAGAATCACCTGGGGCGACAGCCAGCGGGAATGGACCAGTTCACCATCATCGTGGATCGGTGTCTGGTCATGGGGCATCTGAGCGATGAAGAATCTTGCATCAAATCGGCGGGGCGGTCCCCTGGGCGTTATCCAGCGCGCGATGTAGTGCATGGCACCGCCATCGATCACGAGGTTCTCCTGGGCCAGAATGTCGAGGAAATCCCGCTGCTGGGCGTTCAGTTCATCCCGGTGGTCCTGAAACCGCTCGATGATCTCCGCGTCTGTGAAGTCAGGTCGGCTCAGCGTGTCCCGATGCAGGGCGAGCAGGATACCGGCCTCCTCAAACGCTTCGCGAATCGCAGCGATATAGTAGGCAAGACCGCCCCTGGGCAGACCCATCAGGTCGCTGGCCTGGCGATCAGTACGATGGACGCTGATGTCGTCAGCGTTTCGGTCGGTGTGGTCCACGGACCCACCTGGAAACACCCACATGCCACCGGCAAATACCGTATCGGCGTGCCGCTCCATCATGAACACCTGCAGGTCGGGCCGATCGTCGACGAGCATCACGGTTGCTGCGGGCCGGATGGCAACCTGTTCGGGGTCGTAGTCAGTCAAGAGGCTGTGCCGTGACAGTCGATGATGATCCGTAGGGTAGCCGAAACGACTCTCCCGCTGCAACGCGATGTGAATCGGCGATTCCGAAGCCAGCCGATGCAGGTGCTGAGCCAGGATATACCGATGGACATCAATGATCCTGCATGGACAATCAGGTCAATACGCGGAGTAACGCTTTGAATATCACCTTGAACGTCGTCGTGGTCAGGAACTTCTTGGATTCAATCAGGAGTCTGATATTCCTGGTGATATGGCTTCCCGGTCTGGCGAGTGCCGAGCAGATCATCCGTCTGCAGGATGGCAGCGAAATCCGTGGTGAGGTCGTATCCTTCAGCAGCGGCGTCTATACGATCGACACCCGTTCGCTGGGCATCATCAAACTGGCTGGCGATCAGGTCCGCATGATGACCAGTGGCGGCGCCCCGGCCAACGAACCCCTGGCCGAGGTCAGGGAGCAGATGGATGCACAGACTGTCCAGTCCATTCAGTCAACCATTGCCGCCAACACCGGGCTCATGACCACGATATTCAGGCTGCAGAACGATCCTGCCATGAAGGCGGTACTGTCGGACCCGGAGGTGATGCGGGCAGTACAGAACCTTGACCTTCAGGCGCTCGCTGATCATCCCAAGATCAAGGCACTGATGACGAGCCCGGAAGTCCAGCGCATTCAGAATCAGCTTCAATAGTCGCTCGTGAAGGTTGCTGCGTGGACAGCACTGCGCACGGCAGTGGTGCCACCCGTCCAGGTGGTCGCAATCAGACCAGCGGCTTCAGATATCGTCCGGTATCGGAACCCTTGCTTGCGGCGATATCCCGGGGTGACCCCTCAGCGATGACCTCGCCGCCAGCGGGGCCGCCTCCAGGGCCGAGATCAATCACCCAGTCAGCCGTCTTGATGACATCCAGGTTATGCTCAATCACGGTGACACTGTTGCCGGCATCTACCAGACGGTTCAATACCGCCAGCAGTTTCTTCACGTCGTCAAAGTGCAGGCCGGTGGTGGGCTCATCCAGGATGTAGAAGGTCTTGCCGGTGGCCAGCTTGGACAGTTCCCGCGCCAGTTTGATCCGCTGGGCCTCACCACCGGAAAGGGTCGACGAGGGCTGCCCCAGATGGAGATAGTCAAGGCCGACATCCATCAACAACTGCAGCTTGGTGACGATCTTCGGATGTTCCGAGAAATGCTCGACGGCCTCGGTGACCGTCAGTTCCAGCACGTCGGCAATGGATTTGCCCTGATAGCGCACCTCCAGAGTTGCCTCATTGAAGCGCTTGCCGGCGCATTCCTCACACTTGACATACACATCCGAGAGAAAGTGCATCTCGATTTTTCGGACCCCGTCACCCTGACAGGTCTCACACCGACCACCCTTGACGTTAAAGGAGAATCTCCCCGGCTTGTAGCCGCGCATCCGGGAGCCCGGCAGCTGGGAGAAGAAGCTGCGAATATCATCGAACACCTTGATGTAGGTGACCGGATTGCTGCGCGGTGTTCGCCCGATCGGTCGCTGATCAATGGCGACCACCTTGTCCAGCTGATCGAGACCGATGATGCGCTTGTGAGCTCCGATGCGCTGAGTGGAGTGATGGAACTCCCTCGCCAGCGCCGGATGCAGGATGTCGTTGACGAGTGTGGACTTGCCCGCCCCCGAGACCCCGGTGACGGCAGTGAGCACACCGAGCGGAAACGAGACATTGACATCTTTCAGGTTGTTGGCCTTTGCCCCCTCGACGCGGATGTGCCCGCTGGGCGTTCGCAATTGATCAGGGACCTCGATGGCGGTCCTGCCAGAAAGGTAGTTGCCGGTGATGGAGCTCTTTTTTCGCTCCAGGCTCCGGGGTGTGCCGGCGTGGACGATGCGGCCACCGTTTACCCCCGCGCCCGGTCCAAAGTCGACCACGTAGTCGGCGGCGCGAATGGTTTCCTCGTCATGTTCGACTACGACCACCGTGTTGCCGATATCCCTCATGCGCAGCAGTGTGGCAAGCAGTTTTTCGTTGTCTCGCTGATGCAGCCCGATGCTCGGTTCATCGAGAATGTAGATCACGCCTGACAGCTCGGAGCCCACCTGGCTGGCGAGGCGAATTCGCTGGGATTCACCCCCGGAAAGGGATGGTCCAAGACGGTCCAGGGACAGATAGGCGAGCCCAACGGCGTTCAGAAAACCCAGGCGATTGCAAATCTCCTTTAAAACCTCTGTCGCGATTTCACCCGCGGCACCGGGCAGCTTCATGTTCTGAAAGAAATCAAGGGTCCGGTCAATGGTCCAGCTAGAGACGTCGACAATGGTTTTACCGTCCACCTTGACCGAGGCACTCTCCGGTCGCAGTCGGACGCCATGACAACTGGTACAGGGTGAGTTCGCGAGGAACTGCGAGTACCAGCGTTTCATGCCCTCAGAGCGGGTCTGCCGGAAGCGACGCATCAGCCGGTTGGCAACCCCCTCGTATTTCGACATGTGGATGCCGTGGCGGCCCCAGTCAATCTCGTATCGACGCTCCCCGGTACCCTCCATGATTCGGGTCCGCTGGGCCCGGGTCAGCTTCTTCCAGGGCTTGTCGATGGAGATCTTCAGATGATTGAAGACCTGCCGATGGTAGATGGCCCCGGTTGACTTACTGTCATCGTCCATCCTGCCGAGGGGTTTGACCGCGCCCTCGCGGAGTGTGAGGCCAGGGTCGGGCACCAGTAATTCCGGGTCGAAGGCCACCTGGGTTCCGAGGCCGTTGCATTCGTGGCACATGCCCTGTGGACTGTTGAATGAAAACGCCTGGGGTGTGAGGACAGGAAAGGAGATCCCGCAATGGCCGCAGGACAGGTTTTCGGAATAGATCTTGTCAGAGCCATCGTCCCGGGCCGCAATCAGCATGCCGTCGCCCAGTGACAGGGCAGACTCCACCGATTCGGTCAGCCGCTCGCTGATGTCACCCCGCACCACCAGGCGATCCACGATGGCTTCCACCGTGTGTTTCCTGCGCTTGTCGAGCGCTTCGATTTCGTCGCTGCGGACGATCTCGCCGTCAACCCGCAGGCGCACGAAACCCTGGGCCCGGGCATCCTCCAGCATATCGCGATGTTCGCCGCGACGGTTCACCAACAGTGGCACCAGCAGATACAGACGGGTTCCCGCTGGCAGCGCCGCCAGTTCCCGGGCGATGTTCTGGGCGGTCTGCCCCTCGACCTTTCGACCACACTCATGGCAATGCTGCACACCGACCCGTGCGTACAGAACACGAAGGTAGTCGGCAATTTCAGTGATGGTGGCAACTGTGGAGCGGGGGTTCCGGCTGGTGGTCTTCTGCTCGATAGAGATGGTCGGTGACAGCCCGCGAATGGTGTCATATTTGGGCTTTTCCATCTGGCCCAGGAATTGTCTGGCATAGGCGGACAGGGACTCCACGTAGCGACGCTGGCCTTCGGCATAGAGCGTATCGAACGCGAGGCTGGATTTGCCCGACCCGGAAACGCCGGTCAGCACGACCAGTTTACGCTTGGGTATTTTGACCTCGACGGACTTGAGGTTGTGTTCCCGGGCTCCCCGAATATGGATGTGGTCGAGTTCCTCCGACGCGCTTTTCATAGAACTGCGGTTTCCTTTCTACTGCTTGGTTGGCGCCTGCCCAGACCTGAGCCAGCTCGGATTTGAACCCCATGACGTCGCCACCGGGCCCGACTGCGTGACGGTGTCGGCAAGCGTCGCCTATGACTCACGATGCTGATCCTGGCCAGGACAGACCAGGGCGCTATGTATAGCATGATGTCGTGGCTACTGCACGAGATTGAAGGCCTTCAGTCTGACCAGAAAGTCCAGTGTGAGGCCAGCACTGATCTCCGATTCGACGACCTCCCAGGTCGCCGGATAGGCGCCGCCCCAGGACCAGGTGGGCGCCCAGCCGCCATCGGCACGTTGCTGTGCGATGCGGTAGGCAAAGTCAGCATCCAGAGAATCTTCAAAGAACATGGCGAGAGGGGACTCCGGGTACTGCACCACGTCGCTGGGCGTCAGGCAGTATTCTTCCCAGTCCCGCTCGGTCACCTTTACGATGTCGAAAGCGGCGGTCAGAAGATGTGGCAGCAGGTCGGCCTGATGCTGCGGCTCAAGATGGTCGTACAGCCGCAGATAGCACAGCAGTTCATGCATATCCACGCGACCTGTCTCGATATGGGCCAGAGCCCGCTTTACCAGCAAACCCCGCTGTGCAGCCGTACTGGTATTGGGAAAGGTCATCAGATAGCCAGTGATTTCTGCTCCCGGATTGGCCAGAAAGCCATGGCTTCGGCACTTCCATTTCGGATCATAGGCCCACCAGGGCGCATGGGGGGCATCATTGGTGTCAGCATTGATCAGCGGCCAGTTTTCATGACGGTACTGGGCCAGCAGATAGTCCATGGCACTGACGATCGCCGGGTGGCGGCCGGGCAGCCCGATTTCCAGCGCAATTCGAAGCGCTACGGTGGTGCTGACCACCGATGAGTTGGTCGTCCGCAGATCCGGTTCGATGCCGTGACCGAATCCACCATCGGCGTTCTGGCAGGCCAGCAGCGCTTCGGTGACGCCACAGAGGTGACCACTGCCGAAATGAAAGTCGAGGCGGTGGCGATGTAGATTCGTTCCGTTGACTAAAATAAACTCTACCGCGCGTTCAAATGCATCCTGGCTCAGTTGGCTGTTCATTGCATGGGCCCTTTGTGGTGTCGTGGGTTGGAGAGGTTGTTTGAGTCAATTATAGAGAAGGGCTCCTGACAGCCTTGTGTCAGGAGTCTTCAGGTAAATCATGCGACGTGCAGACAGACTGTTTCAGCTGATGCTTCTGCTTCAGGAGGGCAAGGTGCGCACGGCCCGATACCTGGGCGAGAAGCTCGAGGTGTCCGAGCGGACCGTTTATCGAGATATCAGCGATCTGATCGGCTCCGGCATCCCTATCGATGGCGAGGCCGGTGTGGGGTATCTGTTGCGGGATGAATACCGCCTGCCGCCCCTGATGTTTAGCGGCGAAGAACTGCAGGCGCTGGCTCTGGGAGCAGAAATGGTGCGGGCCTGGTCGGACCGTCAGATGGCGGCAACCGCTGCCACGGCCATCCGGAAGATCGAATCGGTGCTCCCGGAGAACCTCAGGCAGGAGATCGACCTCAAGCTCATTGAAGTGCCTGACCTCGGGATGCAGAAGCGGGAGAACCTGGAACAGGTGCGGCTTGCCACAGACCAGCACCGGAAACTGACGATTCGCTACCGCTCGCTGGCGGACGATGTGACCGAGCGGACCATCAGGCCGCTGCTCTTGTATTTCTGGGGCAACAAGTGGACCATCGGAGCGTTCTGTGAACTCCGTCAGGATTTTCGTGCGTTCCGGATTGATCTGATGACAGACATCCGGGTCGCAGAACCGTTTGCGACCGAGTCCGGCTGTGATCTCGCGGCCTATGCGGCGTATCAGTCACGGCGAGGGTGGTAGACTGGCAGCCTTGAGCGTGCCCGTGCCAGGCACGCCATGGTCGTGCCGGGAAGTTTCCCGGACGCCGCAGCGTGCAGCCAGAACTTCCATGAAAGCCTTGAGCGTGCCAGGTACGCCGTGGTCTTGCTGATAAATCTCCATGGCCGCACGCCATAGAACATTACTGACATGAGAGCGTATTGGATCACGAGGGATTAAACATGACGCAGACCGTCACCGGTTGCATGATCATCATCGGCAATGAAATCCTGTCCGGGAGAACCCAGGACGTTAATCTGGCGTACCTCGCCAAGGCCCTGAACGAACTTGGGGTCAGGATGGTTGAGGCAAGGGTGATCCCTGATGTTGAAGAAACGATCATCGCCACCGTCAATGAGTGTCGTCACAAGTTCGATTATGTGTTCACCACGGGTGGGATTGGCCCTACCCATGATGACATCACGGCTGACTGCATCGCGCGCGCGTTTGATACCGAACTCGAGATGCATCCCGAGGTGGTGGCTCTCATCCGCCGCCGTGAGGCACCTCCGGAGGTCATGGAGTCAAGGCTTAGAATGGCGAGGATTCCGGTGGGTGCCACGTTGATTGACAATCCCAGCAGCGGCCCTCCCGGGTTTCAAATGGAGAATGTCTTTGTAATGGCGGGAGTCCCCATGGTCATGCAAGCCATGGTGTCGACCCTGGATGCGGAGCGGATCAAGGGTTCGCTGCCCGTCAGGTCCCGTTCAATCGGGGCGCATCTGAGTGAGAGCCAGGTGGCCGTGCGGCTTCGAGAAATCGCCCAGGAGCATCCGGACGTGGACCTCGGTAGCTACCCCTATTACCGGGGCAACGTGTACGGAACGAACCTCGTAATGCGTGGTACGGACGAGTCCGAGCTTGAGGTCATGCTGGAGAAGGTCCGCCAGATGATCATCGGTTTTGGCGTTCAGCCGAACGAGGAATAGCCGTCTCCCTGCAACAGCTTCCGGTGGAAGCCAAATGGCTGTACTCTCACCCGGTACAAACGATGTTTCATGGAGACTCTGGACCCACACTGGCTGCCCGGAGAATTTTCCAGCGCGAATGGCGTGCCTGACCTGGGCACGATGATGACAGTGTGATTCTGACAGGAGGGCTTGTGGCGAAGAACATCCGGGAACTGGAGGTGGATGACGTGCTTTTTCAGGAGGGCGAAGCCGCAGATTGTGCTTACATCATCGAAAGCGGAAAACTTGAGATAAGCACTCGTTCCGAGGGCGAGAAGGTGGTGATCTGCTCACTCGGGGAAGGCGATATCGTCGGTGAGATGGGGATCATTGACAAGGAGCCGCGTACCGCCACCGCGGTCGCACTGGCGCAGACCAGATTGACCCGGGTCACCCAGAGCCAATTGACGGATCGCATCTCCGGGGCCGACACCATAGTCAAACTTCTGATCAAGATCCTGCTGGATCGTTACCGAAGCGGTCTGGGGAAGGTCAAGGGTGATCCTGGGGATAGATCTCCTGATGTCGTTGCCGAGTACATTCACCAGGGCATAGACAAGATTCGCCTTGAAGGAGAGCTGCGTGACGCTCTGGACACGAAGAAACAGCTTCGGGTTTTCTATCAGCCGATCATTGACCTGCAGTCTCGCAAGATCGCAGGTTTTGAAGCCCTGACACGCTGGATTCACCCGAAGCGAGGCTTCATATCACCAGGGCTCTTTATCTCACTGGCCGAGGAAACCGACCTGATCGTACCGGTGGGGCTGTACGTGTTCGAGCAGGCCTGTAAGGACATCGTGAAATTCCAGAAGACTGCCAGCGCCCGCAAATACCCAGCACCTCTGTTCATCAGTATCAACATTTCGGGCCGACAGGTGGCTGATCCGAGCTTTCTCCCGCGGGCTGCCGAGATCGCCCAGGACTGTGGTCTGGACAAGGCGCTGATCAAACTGGAAATCACCGAGAGCTTTGCGGTAAACCTCGGCGCAGCCAGCGAATGGATTAACAAAGCCCACGAGCTTGGCTTCAAGGTATCACTGGATGACTTTGGCACCGGTTTTTCCAGTCTGGAAACGCTGTACCGACTGGACCTGGACAACGCGAAAATCGACCAGGCCTTCATGCTGGAGTTGCAGGGCAACCCGCGCAATCGTCAGCTGACCAGGGATATTGTCGCCATGGTAAAGGGGCTGGGCCTCGAGGTGGTGGTGGAAGGTGTAGAGGACCAGTCACAACTGGAATTCATCAGTGCGCTCGACTGTCACTATGCACAGGGATACCTCATCGGAAAATCCATCCCGGCAAACGAGGTCAGGGAGATGCTGAATCATCCACCAGACCTTGGCCAGCCATACGGTTAGTAGCCTCGAGCATGCCCGTATCGGGCACGCCGTAGTTTTGCAGGTAAGTCTCCCGGGATGCACGCCATAGGACCGTGCCTACATGAAAGCCAGATGGCATGAAAGCCGGATGGCGGGTCCTGGAGCAGTCCCGGGCAATAGTGGTCAACGGGCTGCCTATGCCTGAAACCCATCCGCGGATGATGTCCCTCATTGATGCTTACACTCCCGAAGGACAGTGCTCACGCTGGCACCTCGTATCAGTGAACTTCCCATGAAATGGGTGCGCGACGTTTAACACCATCTTTACCCAATCTTCATAAATGGGGAATACCCTACCTCCCGTCGGCACCGAGGTTCCGCGTCACCTGATGGCACAACCATTGAGAGAACTCGTCGAGAGAGCCCATTGCGAGAGCCTAACGAGAGGGGAAGTCCATGAGAAAACAGCTTCAGATCAGCATACTGATGTTCGCGGCAGGTCTGGTCCTGACCGCCTGCGGTGGTGGCGACCAGCAACGAACCATCATTCAGAACAAGGGGTCCGATACGCTGGTCAATGTCGCCCAGGCTTGGGCAGAGGCGTACCAGCGGGTTGATGCCGACGTCGTGGTGGCAGTCACGGGCGGTGGCTCCGGTACGGGCATTGCTGCGTTGATCAACGGCACGGTCGATATCGCCAATGCCAGTCGTGAGATGAAGGCTAAGGAAATCGACCAGGCCAGGGCTGCCGGCCATGACCCTGTGGAGCACGTGGTCGGTTACGACGCGCTGGCCGTCTTCCTGCATGCAGACAATCCGGCAGTATCGCTCAGCATCGAACAACTGGCCGGTATCTACGGTGATGGTGGGGAGATCACCAGATGGACGGACATCGGGCTCGAGGTGCCGGGTTGCAAGAATCAGGAAATCATCGTCGTCAGCCGTCAGAATAACTCCGGGACCTACGCCTATTTTCGCGAGATTGTACTCGGCAAGACAAGGGATTTCCGGCTGGGTACCCGCGACATGCACGGCTCCAAAGATGTGGCGGATCTGGTGGAAAAGACCCCGTGTGCCATCGGCTATAGCGGCCTCGCGTATACGACAGATCACACAAAGCTTGCCTGCATCGTGAACCAGGGTAGTGCCTGCATTGAGCCTTCTGTTGCGACCGCCAGTGATGGCAGCTACCCCATTGCACGCCCGCTGCTCATGTATACCAGCGGTGTACCGACCGGAAAGGTCAAACAGTATCTGGATTGGATAATGAGTGATGCAGGGCAGTGCATCATCCAGGACAAGGGCTATGCGCCGGTACGGGGCGTGACCTGCAGCTAGAACAGATTCGTCCCCGGGGCGTGGCGGTCGGCAGATCGCGACCCGGGAACACGACCGGGAAGATCTATGAGCCACTATGAACAGCGTCTTGAGGCTGACCTTGCAAACGTCAACCAGACGGTCCGACAACTGGCGAACGGCGTGGTTCTGGCGTTGCACAACGCAATTGAAGCGCTTCTGACCGGCGATGTGACCCTGGCCAACATGACCGTGTTGGGAGACAACCCCATCAACAGGGCCTCGCGCCAGGTCGATCGGCTGTGCCACGCGTTCATTGCCCGCCACCTGCCGAGTGCTGGCCATCTGCGCCTGATGTCTGCCACGGTTCGGGTGAACGTCGCGCTGGAGCGTATCGGTGACTACGCGGTGACGATTTCACGGGAGTTCCTGCAGTTGTCGAATCCACCGGGTGAGGAGCTCAGCCGGGTATTGAAGTCACTTGGCTGGGGCGCCGAGTCGCTTCTGGAGGACGCCGTGGCCGCGTTCTGTGATCGGGACGTTGACAGGGCGCGGACACTGATGCCGGACGCCAAGCGGATGGAGCTTGGGATGGACAGATTGTACAGTGACCTGATCGACAACATATCGGCCGGCAATAACCGCGATATATTGTCCATCTTCGTCGTTTACAACCAGTTGAAGCGAGTTGCCGATCAGGCGAAGAATATCTGCGATCAGACTGTCTTCGCCGTCTCCGGTGAGACCAAGGCGACCAGGGCCGTCAAGATCCTGTTCATAGACCGTGACAACGGCTGCCAGAGTCAGATGGCCGAGGCCCTCGCGCGCAAGATGTTTCCGGAAGTCGGCAGCTTTTCCAGCGCGGGCAGCCAGCCGGCCGCCGCCATCAACCCGGATCTGCTAGCCTTTCTGGAGCGCCGTGGCGTCGCGACCGATGCACTCACCGTGACCAGCCTTGCCACCGTGAAAGACCACCTTGATGACTACAAGCTCGTGGTCAGTCTTGATGAACCGGTGAATGAATACCTGTCCCGGCTGCCGTTCCACACCAGCGCACTGACCTGGGATGTCGAGACAGTCCCAACTGGTCTGGACGCCAATGAAATGACCGCGCGGCTCGAATCTCTGTACCGGGCCCTGGGCGCGAGGCTCGACGATCTGATGCAGATCCTGGTGGGCCATGATGCCCGCTAACCCGGCGAGGCAGACAACCGAAGTCCTATCGAACACAGACTTTGATCACCGTGACCTCGATTGGTACATCGACCGGGGTGTTCAGATACTGGTCTTTCTGGGCGGGATATCTGCGATCGTCTTCATTCTGGGGATCTTTATCTTCATCACCAAAGAAGGGCTTGGTTTCATTCTCGAGGATTTCAGTTTTCGAGAATTTCTGTTCAGCCCCACCTGGCGACCCACCTCCGAGCTGAAGGAAACATACGGTATTCTTGCGCTGGTGGCCGGCACGGCGAGTGTTACCGGTCTCGCCATGCTGGTCGCGATCCCATTCTCGTTGGGCACGGCCATTTTTATTGCCGAATTCGTGGACGGCAAGACCCGTGAGTATCTGAAAGTCACGGTGGAACTGCTGGCGGCAATTCCCTCGGTGGTCTGGGGCTTCATTGGTCTGAGCATCATGAATCCGTTGATCATTGACGTTTTTGACGTTCCGGTGGGTCTCAACGTGCTGAACGCAGGCATCATACTCGGGCTGATGGCGGCGCCCATCATGACCTCCATTGCCGAGGACGCGCTCAAGGCCGTGCCTGACCGCTATCGCGAGGCTGCAGAGGCCATGGGTGCGACCCACTGGCAGGTCATCTACAAGGTCGTACTGCCGGCCGCCAAGAACGGTCTGCTGGGCGCCGTGCTGCTGGGCGTGGGCCGCGGTTTCGGTGAAACCATGGCCGTGCTGATGGCAACCGGACACTCGATCAACATTCCGACCAGCGTGTTCGATTCGGTGCGGGCTCTGACAGCGACCATTGCCGCTGAACTGGGCGAGACCGCTGTGGGCTCGCCTCACTATCAGGCCCTGTTCACCATTGGCGTCTTTCTATTCGTGATTACTTTCTGCATCAACCTGACCGCCGACCTCATTGTTCGCGGCATTCGAAAGGAGTGACGGCGTGTTTGCCAGCAGTGAACTGAATCAGAGAAACCGTAACCGGGAACGGGTCTTCAGAGTGCTGTTCGGGACCATGACCGCGCTGCTGGTGCTGCCGGTCATTATCATTCTGGTGACGCTGGTCGTGAAGGGGGGGCCTGTGATCTCTGTGGAGTTTCTGTTCGGCAATCCAACCAATGGCATGACCGCTGGCGGCATCTTTCCCGCGCTGCTCGGTACGGTCTGGCTGGTGCTGGTGGCTTTGCTCGCCTCGGTGCCACTGGGCGTCGCTGCCGCCATCTATCTGAGCGAATACGCCGCTGACAACTGGTTTACGCGAGCCATCAACCTCGCCATCATCAATCTCGCGGGTGTCCCTTCCATTGTTCATGCGCTGTTCGGCCTGGGTGCCTTTGTGGTTTTTTTCGGCCTGGGCACCAGCATTCTGGCAGCCAGCCTGACCCTTGCGATCATGACCCTGCCAGTGGTGATCGTTGCCACCCGTGAAGCACTGCAGGCGGTGCCCCAGTCATTCCGGGAGGCGTGCTGGAATATGGGTGCCACCCGCTGGCAGACCATTCATCGGGTGGTGTTGCCCAATGCCATCACCGGTGTACTGACAGGGGTTATCCTGGAAGTGTCGCGGACCGCGGGGGAGACTGCGCCGATCATGTTTACGGGCGCGGCCTTCTTTCTGCCATTTCTGCCACAGAGTGTGTTTGACCAGACCATGGCGCTGTCGCTGCATCTGTTCGTGGTCTCGACCCAGGTTCCTGGTATGCCGGAACAGCTGCCGTTTGGCGTTGCGCTGGTATTGATCGGCATCGTGCTGATCATGAACAGCCTGTCCATTGCGCTGCGTATGTACCTGCGGGGCAAAAAGAAGTGGTAGCCGCGCCACAATCGCCTGCAACTGCAAAGCTCGAGGTCCGGGACCTCGCGATCAACTATGGCACGAAGCAGGCAGTCAGCGACATCAGTCTTACGATTCGGGAAAATGAGATATTCGGAATCATTGGTCCGGCCAATGCTGGCAAGACCTCATTTTTAAAGGCAATCAACCGCATGGAAGATTTTGATACCAACATGTCGGTTGCGGGCCAGATTCTGTTTGACGGTGTCGATACGAGGCAGGTGCGCAATGTCTATGGGCTCCGGCGCCGCATTGGCGTCGTGTTTCCGCTGCCGGTAGGTCTGCCGATGACGGTCTACGACAACGTGGCCCTTGCGCCGCGCCTTGCTGGCGTCCGGAACAAGGCGGAGCTCAACGTCATCGTTGAACGGTGCCTGCACCGGGCCGCGCTCTGGGACGAAGTCAAGGACCGGCTGAACGCCCTTGGCAGTCTCCTGTCAGGAGGCCAGCAGCAACGCCTCACGATTGCCAGAGCGCTGTCCCAGGAGCCTGATCTGCTGATGCTGGACGAGTTCTCCATTGCCATCGACCCGGTCACGACGATGCGCATAGAAGACGTGCTGAAGGAACTGCGTCAGGAGATGACCATCATTCTGGTCACTAATCTGGTCCAGCAGGCGCGACGCATCGCGGACCGTACGGCATTCTTTCTTGAAGGCTCCTGTGTGGAGATCGCGCCCACAGAAGATCTGTTCACTGGTGAGGTCAGCGACCAGCGAACGCGGGACTATGTTGAGGGACGGTTCGGTTAAAGCGATGCCTGGATTGAACCATCATACGAATGCCCGATCAGCGCCTGTGGCGATCCGGACCCGGGACCTTAACCTCTGGTATGGTCAGTTCCAGGCCCTGTTTGACGTGAACCTCAACATCAAACGCGGCATCATCACCGCTCTGATCGGCCCTTCTGGCTGCGGCAAGACCACTCTTCTACGGAGTGTGAACCGCATCAATGAACGGATCGATGGCGTCAGGACCACAGGGACCATAGAGGTCATGGACGAGGACATCTACGCGAGCGGCGTGGAGCTTCTGCAGGTTCGCAAACAGATCGGCATGGTGTTCCAGCGCCCGAACCCGCTGCCAATTTCGATCCGGGACAATGTGCTCTTCGGCTATCGCATCCACACTCCGAAAGAAACACTGCGGCACAGCGATGAAGACGCGATTGTCGAACAGGCATTGCGTCAGGTTCTGCTATGGGATGAGGTCAAGGACTCACTGCACAAGAAAGCGACCGGGCTGTCACTGGAGAAGCAACAGAAGCTCTGCATTGCGAGATTACTGCCCGTCAAACCGGAAGTCCTGCTGATGGATGAACCCTGTTCAGCACTCGACCCGAAGGGTACCGAGGCCGTTGAGGAACTGATCTGGGAGTTGCGCGGCGATTACTCCATTCTGATTGTGACTCACAACATGGCACAGGCCAGGCGGGCGAGCGATGAGTGCATCTTCATGCTGCTTGGCAAGGTCATCGAACACACTGCAACAGACAAGATGTTTGTGACCCCGGACCGCCCGGAAACGGCGGATTACATTGAAGGACGCTACGGCTGAGTGGAAGATGACGTCCTTGAAACAGCATTTCACCCCGTGAGGACGTTTGATGGTTCGTGTTGCGCTCAATGGCTTTGGCAGAATGGGCAGGCTGGCACTTCGTGCCGCCTGGGACATGCCGGAGTTCGAAATATCCCATATCAATGAAGTTGGCGGTGATGCCGCCACAGCAGCACACCTGCTGACCTTCGACTCTGTTCACGGTCCCTGGGTGCGATCTGTCTCTGCCGACGAGAGCTCGATCAGCATTGACGGCACACGTGTTTCCTACAGTTCAAACCAGGCGCTCGACGCCACGCCCTGGTCCGATCTGGGGATAGATCTGGTGGTAGAGTGTACCGGCAGGTTCAAGACAACGCCTGCGCTGACACCCTACTTTGGCGCGGGCGTCAAAAAAGTCGTGGTCTCGGCACCGGTCAAAGACGGCCCGCTAAACGTGGTGATGGGCGTCAATGACCACCTCTATGACGCCGCTCAGCACCACCTTGTCACGGCAGCGTCCTGCACCACGAACTGTATTGCTCCGGTGGTCAAGGTCATTCATGAGCAATTCACTGTTCGCCACGGTTCGATCACTACCATCCATGACATCACCAACACCCAGAGTCTGCTGGACCAGTACCACAAGGACCTGCGTCGCGCCCGCGCCAGCGCGACATCGCTGATCCCGACGTCAACCGGGTCAGCCACAGCGATTACCGAGATCTTTCCCGAGTTGAAGGGCAGATTGTCCGGCATTGCCATACGGGTTCCGGTGGCCAATGCATCAGTGACTGACTGTGTCTTTGAAGTGGACCGTCCCACGACAGTCAGCGAGGTCAACGAGGCGTTGCGGCAGGCCAGTCTGTCAGGCTCGCTACAGGGCATCCTCGGTTACGAGGAACGGCCGCTGGTGTCGGTGGATTTCGAGGGGGATCGGCGTTCCAGCATTGTTGACGCCCTGTCGACCATGGTCATCGACAATACCCATGTCAAGATACTGGCCTGGTATGACAACGAGATCGGCTATGTACACCGAATGATGGAACTCGTGGCCCGGGTCGCTCGCGAACTGTGAGTTCGCTCCGCCAATACATTGTCATCACCGCCAGCTACTGGGCCTTTACGCTCACCGATGGTGCCCTGCGCATGCTGGTGGTACTGTACTTCCACCAGCTCGGTTATGGCCCGTTGCAGATTGCCTCGTTGTTTCTGTTCTACGAGTTCTTCGGCATCCTGACCAACCTCTTTGGCGGCTGGCTTGCCGCACGGTTTGGGCTGGCAACCACCATGCTCACCGGCCTTGGGTTGCAGATTGTCGCCCTGTCGATGTTGCTGGTCGATGCCAGCATGCTCAGCGTACCCTATGTCATGCTGGCGCAGGCGCTCTCGGGCATTGCCAAGGACCTCAACAAGATGAGCGCCAAGAGCGGGGTCAAGGTGGTGGTGCCCTCAGAAGCAGAAGGGCAGTTGTATCGGTGGGTAACGGCCCTGACCGGTTCCAAGAATGCTCTGAAAGGGCTGGGCTTTTTCCTTGGCGGGCTGCTGCTGAGTCTCGTCGGTTTCAGTGGCGCCATCAGCATCCTGGCCGGGGGGCTGGTGCTGGTCACGCTGCTGAGCGTACTGCTGCTGGACCTTCAGCTGGGCAAGGCTACCTATAAGGCGAAGTTTGCCGATTTGCTGTCCAAGAGTACGGCAATCAACCGACTGTCAGCCGCCCGTTTTTTTCTGTTTGGCTCACGAGATGTCTGGTTTGTGGTGGCCCTGCCAGTCTACCTGCAGTTGGAACTGGGCTGGTCGGCCACTGCGGTGGGTACGATGCTGGCCGTCTGGATCATGGCATATGGCGCCGTCCAGGTTGGTTCACCCCGGATTACCGGAGTCGGTTCACCGCACCCCCCTGGCGGTCGTAGTGCGATGTTCTGGGGTATGGGGCTGACATTGATTCCGCTGTTGATCTATGGCGGATTGCAGGCGATGCCTCAGATTGAGGCCGTCATCGTGGTGGGCCTGATGCTGTTTGGCGCAGCATTTGCCGTCAACTCTGCGATTCATTCCTATCTGATTGTCTCTTATTCGCAAGCGGATGGTGTGTCTCTGGATGTCGGCTTCTACTACATGTCGAACGCAGCGGGACGACTGGCCGGGACGTTGCTGTCCGGTTTTGTGTATCAGAATTACGGCTTTGGCGCCTGCCTGCTCGTATCTTCCTGCATGCTTGCCCTGGCGGTAGTGATTTCCGCTGCCTTGCCCCACACGGAGTCGCCCGGTGCCTGAGCCCGTGGGTTGCCTTGTCGACATCCCTGTTTGAGGGTTAATACAATCTTAATGAAGTCTTTACAGTTGTGGTCCCTAATTGCGGATGCGAGGTTCCGTATTGCAGGGGCAGGCTGGACTCGCAGGGAACGGGCGAACCCGACAATTGATGATTCAGAGGACCAAAAATGTCTGGAAAGAACATGTTCAGCAAGCTGCTTCTGTTGGCTGGTGGTTGCGTCGCGTTGGGGGCAACGAGCCTTGCCAGCGCAGGGGTGGAAGTCTATCGCGATGGCGACAAATCCGTTGAGCTGGGTGCCCGGCTACAACTGCAGTATCACAGGACTGACCCGGATGTCGGGGCGTCGGAGGATGAATGGTTTTTTCGACGCCTGCGCCCGTATATTCAGGGGACGGTCACCAGCGACTGGGAAGGCAAGTTCCAGTTTGATCTCGGCAAGTCGAGCGGCGATAACGAGGTTGCCGTCAAGGATGCCTATATGGCCTACAGCGGCTGGAAGAACACCACCGTGTACATTGGCAACACCAAGACAGTGTTTTCGAGAGAGTTTCTTACCTCATCCAAACGACAGCAGATGATCGAACGGAGCTTTGTGGGCGATCACAACTATGGTGGTCCTGACCGGCAGTTAGGATTTCGACTGGACACACACAATGATGACAAGACCCTGATGTGGAAAGTGAATCTGGGGAGTGAATCAATTGACCCGGATGCCCGCAAGCTCGACTTCGATACGCCGGCCAACGACAGCCCGGATTTCAACCAGGGGACAGTTGTGGCCGCCCGGGTCGACATTCACCCCAGAGGTGAGATGAAGTTCGATCAGGGCGACTTTTACAGCGACAGCGGCAAATTCAGTTTCAGTCTGGCCGCTTTCGCCTGGCGTAATGATGATGACAACAACACCTACACCGTGGCGGGCGCTTCGATTTCGGGCAGCAAGGCAGACATCGACAACGCCAACGGGTTTGAGGTATCGGCCGGATACCGGGGGCAGGGTTTTTCCATTGACGGCCAGTACAACAAGATCTCGGCGGATACCGTTGTCGGGACGTTCTCAGGGGGTCTGTACAGAAACGGCTCGACGGACCTCGACGCCTATGCACTGGAAGCGGGCTATATGATCCCGAACTCCAGTTTCGAGGTGATCATAGGAGCCGAGAGCCTGGACGCAGACAACTATGCCACCCCATGGGACAGGACGTCCGTCGGCCTGAACTACTTCATGAACCAGCACAAGGCCAAGATTCAGTTCACCTGGCGTATGGGCAGCAACATCGATGGCGTCCGGGGTGCTGATTCCAACGAGGCATTCGTTCAGTTTCAGTTCGTACTGTGAAGGCGATGATGCAGTAGATTATGCTCATGGGAACATCTTCCCGGTAGTCTTCATCGCCCGGAGAATGGTGTGCCCGCTTCGGAACGCCGCAGTCGTGCAGGACAGCGCTCACGCCGGCACCTTGTATCAGTAAACTTACCTAAAAAGCGCAACGTCAGGCTTCGGCAAATTCTCGCCTGTTGAAGCCTGTTCCATTCCCGTATTCATCCCTCACGCGATAGAATCCCGTCAAGGGACAATCTCCTGCAATCTGACATCAAGGGGCCCGAGGGCCCTGCAACCAGCCTCACAACAGACAAGACAGAGGAGCACATCATGCCCATGGGGCCCGAAGAACGTCAGGCGTGGCTGGATCAGGTCTCGGAGGAGATCATTGATCCGGGCAGACCAATCGTCGACCCGCACCATCATCTGTGGCCCGACACCCGTGGCGTGCTCGCCCCCTACCTGCTCAATGATCTGTGGCGTGATACCCAGTCCGGCCATCATGTGGTCGATACAGTCTTCATGGAGTGTGGTGCCAGCTATCTTGAAGAGGGTCCGGTCCATCTCAGGCCGACCGGTGAAACCGAATTTGTTGCTGCCCAGGCGCGGCGCAGCCGGGACCAGGGCAAGGCCGAGATTTCCGGCATCATCGGCCATGTGGATCTGATGCTGGACGAAGTGCTGATTCGTGAAGCATTGTCGGCCCATGAGGAGGCGGGAGAGGGCCTCTTCAGGGGTATTCGCCATGGCGGTGCACACGACCCGGACAAGGTGCTTCGCTGGGGTGATGCGACGCCGCTGCCTGATTTGTATGAGCGTCCTGAATTCAGGCGGGGGGTGAGGCTGCTGGGTAGTCTTGGGTATACGTACGACACCTGGCACTATCATTTCCAGAATCAGGCCTTTGTGGATCTGGCGAGGGCCGTGCCCGACACGCTTCTGGTACTGGATCATTTCGGATCGCCCGTCGGGGTAGGCCCCTGGGCAGACCGCCGAGACGAGGTATTCGAAACCTGGCAGCGGGACATGCTGGCACTGGCCGCCTGTGAAAATGTTGTTGTCAAGATCGGTGGTCTCGCCATGCCGCCCAATGGATTTGGATGGCACAGCCGCGTAACACCGGCGACATCGGATGAACTGGTGACCGCCCAGCGTGACTACTACGACCGTACCATCGAATGTTTTGGCCCGGACCGCTGCATGTTCGAGAGCAATTTCCCGGTCGATAGAATGTCAATTTCCTATCATGTCTACTGGAATGCGATGAAGAAGATTTCCGCGGCATTCTCTGAAGATGACAAGGATCTGCTGTTTCAGGGAACCGCACGGCGGGTCTACCGGGTTTGAATCAGTCCAGAGGGGTCCATACAACGAATATGAAACACAGGCGAGGTATGCACGAACTGGCCATGTCTGCGGTCTGCCTGCTGGTGTCGACCCATATCATGGCTGCACCGGCAGCAGCCACTGCCAGCAGTACCAGCAAGGAGCGGGTGACCGTGCAGGCAGACCCGGCCGACCCTCTGGAGGAGATTCTGGTCGAAGGCGAGCGATTCGAAGCGGATCTCAACCCGGTGGAGATGGGCCGCATTCGTGATGACAGCGGCGAGGGTGCAAGGTTGTACCGTCAGAAGCGGTATCGTGAGGCATACCCACTGCTTTTGTCTGCGGCGGAGAATGGCTTCAAGTACGCCCAGGCACGGGTCTCCTACATCTATCAGCGAGGTCTGGGGGGCGTGACCCGGGATGCCCGGGCGGCGATTGGCTGGCTGGGTGTGGCAGCGTCTCCGGTGACCGCGCCCGAAATCAGAGACTACTACCTCCGGTTTATGGAGGCGATCCCGGAGGAACTGCGTCCCCTGGCGGATCAGATCGTGGTGGAGTATCGGGAAAAATACGACAGCAACGCGATGGGGCTGCATTGCCAGCACGAGCGTCAGGCAGGTACCCACGTCGCTCGACTCAAGTGTGAATTTGAAGAAGAGTTTGCGACCCGGGACACCCTGGATGAGGAGGCCATCAGCACCGGCATCGGCGACAGTGCCGGTGGTGCCGGAGGCTCAGATCTCTAGCCACGCTGGGTTCAGACCGGGCTTGGTCCAATCTGGTGTCAATTTGGCGCTAATTCAGCGTCTGTTTGTTGATAGTATGGCGCGTTTTGTGTGCCGCTTTTCTTATGGATCATGTCATTGTCACAAAAGGGCTGTGCCGTACTTTCGAGGTTGGCGAATCCGAGGTGCACGCGCTGGATCATGTTGATCTGGTGGTGGAGCAGGGCGACTTCGTCGCGGTGATGGGCCCCTCCGGGTCCGGCAAGTCGACGCTGATGAACATTCTTGGCTGTCTCGACACGCCGGATGCCGGAGAGTACCGGTTGCTCGATCAGGCGGTGTCGGCCATGGAGGATGAGGCGCTGTCCCGTCTGCGCAACCGCTACATTGGCTTTGTGTTTCAGAGTTTTCATCTGTTGCCGCGGCTGACGGCGATCGAGAATGTCCTGCTGCCATTGCGGTTCGCACAAGGGGATGTGCACGATTCCGAGGCAAACGGACGCAGCCTGCTGCAGCGGCTGGGATTATCGGAGCGCATGCATCACCGTCCCAATCAGCTGTCCGGCGGCCAGCGCCAGCGGGTTGCCATCGCCCGTGCGCTGGTGGCGAGTCCACCACTGTTGTTGGCGGACGAACCGACTGGAAACCTCGACTCCAAAACCTCGGTCGAGATCATGACATTGTTTGGGGAGTTGAACGCCGATGGCCAGACGGTGGTCATGGTGACCCATGAGGATGATATAGCCGCCTGCGCAAAGCGGGTGATTCGAATGCGCGATGGCAAGGTTGAAAGCGATGCCCGGCACTAGGCCGACAGATATCCTGAGAGTCGAATTCCCCATGTGGGCCAGATGGTTTGCGCTCTGTCTGCTGGCTGCCCCTCTGTGGGCCTGGTCGGGGCCACCCTACGTGACAGGTGTGGTAGAAGACGCCGATGCCCAGATCATCGAAATGCCCGTCTTGCCGAACGCCTGGCAGAGCCGGATTGCGTGGATGGCGCCGGAAGGAACCACGGTGAAGGTGGGTGATACGGTGGTGCGGCTGGACCCGGGGTCCCTGCTGACCAATGAAGACCAGGCCAGGACTGAATACGAGCGCAAGGGACTGGAGTCGAAGCGGGAGATTGCAGAACTGGAACTGCAGATTCTGGATGGGGAAATTGCGCTCGCCCAGGCGGAATCAGCCGTACGGCTGGCCCGCATCGACGCCGGCATCCCTGTCGATGCCACCCGCAAACTGGACCATGACCGGGCGCAACTGGCCCTTGCCACAGCTGAGCAGGTGATGGTGAGGGCCCGGGCCCAACTGGCCGCCAAAGGCCAGGAGCTTGAAGGCCGCCGCGAGGTTCTGGCGCTGTCGGTGGAACGCGCCAGGGTGAACTGGCAGCGCATGCACGACGCCATCGATGAGACTGAAATCCGCGCTGCGAAATCGGGCTTTTTTATCTACGGTGAGAATCGTTTTACCGGCAGAAAGATATTTCC